>JBBWZE010000281.1:0-4502 GCA_039648845.1 Actinomycetota bacterium
TCGCCGGCGGCCGTTACACGGCGCTGACTGCGCGTGATGGTGACCTGGGGGCTGTCGCCCCCGCTCTTCGCTAGGCCGTGGAGGGGCGAGCCCTTGCCCACCCCTTTCCAGCACGGCGCGCTAACGCAGTTGGCCGCGGATCGCACCCGCCGGGAACGCTGTCGTGTGGTAGTTGACGTAGTAGCCGCTCGGGTTTTGGCAGAGCGCAGCGCCCGTCGTGCCGGCATTCGGAGTCGCCACGCCACCCTGCTTGATGTGGCGCGCGCTCGTTGGTGGGGCCGGCGCCACGAACAGCGGTACGACGATCGGGCCGGCGACGCCGACGGGCGCCTGGTGGATATGGGCGGCGATGAACGTCTCGCGGTCCTTGTTGTTGATGCGGGTCTTGAACGCGATCGTGCCGTCGTTTCGGATCTTGATCAGCGTGTGCCCTTTGGCGGTCGAGGTCGAGCCGGTCTCGTTCTTGGCCGCAAGCTTCGCGTGCAGGACGCACATCACGCCCAGGTCGCTCTTAGCCGACGCCACGCTGCCGGCGGGCACGCCAACCGCGCAGGCGACAACGAGAGAAAGGATCAGGCGCCGCATATGGCCTCACTCCCCTTGAGGTAGGTTCTCGCTCACCACAAATCTGCCCTGGAGCAGCCATTTTCTAACAAGGAATACGAATTGGGGAGGGTGGAGCGATGAGTCAGAGCGAGCAGCCCGGCCGGATCGAAACGTTCCTGTACGACGCCGATGGGAATCGCACCGAGGACGAGAGCGTGGCGGTGCGCGGCGAGGTCGTCGAACTGGACGCAGCGGGCCGCGTCATTGCGAGGCACGCCCACGATGGTCTGGGCTGGGAGATCGATCCGAAATCGCTCGAGGGCGATCCGGGCGAGCTCGCGACCCGACCGAAGCACGAATCGAGCTGAGGCGCGTACGCGCTCTAGGCTGCGCCTGATCTAGCCGATCGTCCAGTAGCCACGTGACGGTGGCTGAACATAGTTAGTGTGGCCGCCGACAGGCTGCGGCGCTGCCGGCGGCCCCACTCGTGAGCGACTACCTTCGCTCGGAGTAGCCGGCACCGCCACGGTCGTAGTAGCGACCGATCTTGTTCTGATAATCCTGGTCGCGATACCGCTTCTCGTCGAACTCGGGAGCGTTCTTGATCTGATCCTTCGTGCGGTTGACGAACACCGTCTCCGAGTCCAGATCGATGTCCCGAATCACACCGGCCGGAAGCATGACCTTCTTCCCGAAGATCCACGGCCCCGTGTCGACGACGACGAAGCTGCCGCCGGCCTCATACGTGGCCTCGTCGACTTTGCCGATGCTGCCATCGAGCGCTTCGACCTTGAACCCGGAAAGGTCGACGCTGGGCGCAGCCGCAACGTTGAGCGTCCAGATTTCCGCGACTGTCATGTGTATCAACCCCTTCCGAGGGCCCTCGCCCTCGAGTCGTCAATGACCTGCTAGGTACAGATCCCCTACCCGGGGCTACGGATATGTAACAAGCCTCGACAGGGGAAAAACCCTGCAAATAGGGCTAAACAAAAAATTTCTACAAGCGGAAGTCGTCGTGGAAGAAGTCCCGCTTCGCGGCCCTTGCAGGCATCCTCCGAGCCGCCCTCATGCGCTCGCTTCAGGGCGTTGTAACGATTGATCAGCTCAGGATTGGCTTCGATTTCGCGCCAGGCCTCACCGTGACGGAGATCGTCAAGGGTTCCGATGACGGTCAGCGCAACCTCGACCTGCGAAAGCCGCCGCAGTCTCTTCGGCCACGGTGTCCGACAAGACGAACGTGAGCCTCGCCACGTCCCGATTCTAGGAAGCCACGCCGCCGCCTCAACCTGCCCGCGAGGGCCTTCGTCCTATGATCGGCAACCGTGGTGGGCCTCCCCTGGCGGGCGGGATCGATGTGGCTGCCCTTACGGCGGGTCGCCCGGAGCATTCGCGCGGCGATTCCGCAATTTCCGCTTACGGATCCGGGCCTGGCCTCGCTGAAGAGCGCGGCACGCGCGGCGATCGTCATGCCTTCCGTCTTCGCGTTCGCCGACAAGGTGATCGGCAACCCGCAGACAGCCCTCTTCGCTGCCTTCGGATCGTTGTCCATGCTGGTATTCGTCGATTTCACCGGACCGATGCGCAGCCGATTCGTCGCGTACCTGGCCCTGGCGTGCGTCGGCGCCGGCAACATCGTTCTCGGGACGCTCTGTTCGCGAAACGCCTTGCTGGCTGCCGCCGCGATGGCCGTAGTCGGTTTCGCGATTCTGTTTTCCGGAGTGATCAACGGCTACTTCGCTGCCGCAGGGACTTCCGCGTTGCTCACGTTCATCTTGCCGGTGACGAACCCACTCCCCTTCTCCGAAGTACCGGCGCGCCTCGAAGGCTGGGGGCTGGCTGCGGCGGCGGCAATCTGTGCGCACATGCTCCTCTGGCCGGGCCGTCCCCGGGCCACGCTGCGGAGTGACGCGGCTCGGGCCTGCGGCGCTCTCGCCGATCTCGCGGACACCGAGCTTGCGGCCGATCCGTCGGCGATTCCATCCCGCACGGCTGCCGCGCGAGAGGCGGTCAAGGCTCTCCGCCGGAGCTTCCTCGGCACGCCGCATCGGCCGAACGGGCCCACGGGGCCGACGGCCGCACTCGCTTCCCTCGTCGACGAGCTCGACTGGCTGCTGTCGTTTCTGGCCCCTCGGCCGGACTTGCCGTCACTCGACCTGTGCAGGGAGGAAAACGCCGAGGCTGTGGCGGCAACGGTTGCGGCTTTGCGAGCGAGCGCCGCGACGCTGGCCGGTGGGGACGAGCGACCGAACTTCCAGCGGATCGAAGTGGCGCGTGACGCCGTGGCGCGGGCACTCGTACGGCAGATCTCGGAGTTGCCGCCGGCTCTCGACGAAGAGGGATTCGAGTCTGCGCTCGAGCCGGCGTTCCGTGTCCGGGTGATCTCGTATTCCGCCCGGCAGGTTGCCGGTTACGCGCTCCTCGCCGGCGGGATGGCTGCGCCCGAGCTCGACGAGTTGGATGTCGCCGGCGAGGATTTCGCCACCCGGCCGACGCGACGCACGCTCCTGGCGACGCAGCGGTACGCCGTCGAGCATGCCGGGACCAGCTCGGTCTGGTTTCGCAACAGCGTCCGCGGCGCCGCGGGACTTGCCGTTGCCGTCTACATCGCGCAGCGAAGCGGCCTTCAGCACTCCTTCTGGGTCGTTCTCGGAACGCTTTCGGTTCTGCGCTCGAACGCTTTGAGCACCGGCTGGTCGGTCCTCAGTGCGCTCGCCGGAACGGCTGCAGGGATTTTCCTCGGCGCAGCGCTCGTCATCGCGATCGGCACTCACGATCAGGTTCTCTGGGCAGTGCTCCCGGTTGCGATCCTGCTTGCGGCTTACGCGCCTCGCGCGATCTCGTTCGCCGCAGGCCAGGCCGGGTTCACGGTCGTCCTGTTTGTACTTTTCAACATCATCCAGCCCGTCGGCTGGACCGTCGGGCTGGTGCGGATCGAGGACGTCGCGATCGGCTTTGCGATCAGCCTCGGTGTCGGGCTGCTCTTCTGGCCGCGCGGCGCCGCGACGGTGTTGCGGGAGAGCCTCGCCTCGGCGTACGGACGGAGCGCGGACTACCTCGTCGCGACGGCTGGCCAGATCATCGCCGGCGGTGGCCAAGCCGGGTCGTCGGGCACCGCGGAGGCCGCAGCCGCTGCCGTCCACCGGCTCGACGATGCCTTTCGACAGACTCTCGCGGAGCGATCTGCAGGACGCATCAACCTCGAAAGTGTCGGGGCGCTCGTTGCAGGTGCGGCACGAGTGCGGCGCGCGGCGCAGTCGCTTTCAGCGCTCGGCCGGATGACGGATGGCGACGCGAGTCTCACCGATTGTGGCCAGAACCTGGACGCCGAGATTCACTCGCTGCGGTCGTGGTACATCACGCTCGGCGATTCCTTCATTCATTCCACGGCTATTCCGCCGCCGCACACTCGCGACAACCAAGGTCGCCGGCGACTGCGGGACTGCGTGCGCGACGCCGTGGCGGCCGGTGACAGGGCGAAGGTTCGGCCCGCACTCGTCCTGTTGTGGGCGAACGAGCACCTCGACAATCTCTGGCGGCTCGAATCGCACCTTGGAAGATCGGCCGCCGAAGCTTCGACCGATGCAGGCCTCACTGAGTGATCGGCACCGACGCCGGCACGGGGCCGCGGTCGGGCCGGGCGAGCAGGATCGCGCCGAACGTAACGGCTGCGAACGCGAGGATACGGACGCCGCCGAACACGCCGTCGGGGACAGGCTCACCGAGCGCGACGGTCCCCGCGGCAATCGGCAGCGCATTCGTCAGTAGCGTCGCCAGGCCGGCGACCGTGAGCGCTCCGCCTTTCTGATAGCCGAGCTGCAGGAATGCGGTTCCGAGCGAGTAGCCCGCGACCACACCGATCGCAAACACTGCCCGAGCTCCTCCCTGGGTAGCAACCTTGACTGAGATGTCGCCGATGGAGAAGAACAGGCCACCGGCGATGCCTTCGGCGACCGCGA
>JBBWZE010000287.1:0-7084 GCA_039648845.1 Actinomycetota bacterium
CCGCGCCTTGGGCCGGGCCAGATGTGGGAGGCCTTCGCGGCGGATGCGGAGGAAAAGTCGATCCCCGTTTACCTCAAGCAGCGATGCGTTGCGATCAAGCACTCGGACAATCGCGTGGACAGCATCACCGTCCAGCGGAACGGCTCCAAGGACGAACATCCGGTCGACTCGGTGGTGTCGAGTATCCCGCTCAGCGAGCTGATCCTCAGCCTCGACCCGCCGGCTCCGCCTCACATAAAGACGGCAGCCCGAGCACTCCGCTACCGCGACCTGATGCTCGTGGCCCTCATGACGTCGGAGCCAGAGCCGTTCCCGGACAACTGGATCTATCTGCACGACCCCGACACGCGCGCTGGGCGGGTGCAGAACTACGGCGTCTGGAGTGAGGGAATGGTGCAGCCGGGCATGACCTGCCTGGGGGTCGAGTATTTCTGCTTCGAGGGTGACGAGCTCTGGAACATGACCGACGAGCAGGCGGTGGAGCTTGCCAAGGCCGAGCTCGCGCGTATCGGCCTCATCGATCCCAGCAAGGTCACGGACGGCGTGAAGGTCCTCGTGCCGAAGGCGTACCCGATGTACGACCACGCCTACGAGGAGGCGGTGGAGACGATCCGTGTGTACCTGCAGCGATTCGAGAACCTCGAGACATGCGGTCGGAACGGGTTGCATCGTTACAACAACCAGGACCACTCCATGTGGACGGCGATCCTTGCCACGCTGAACATCGTCGACGGTGCGGCTCACGACGTCTGGAGCGTCAACACCGAAGCGGACTACCTCGAAGAGGGTGAGCTCGTCGAGGCGCTGCTCGAGTTCAGTGCAGCGGATGCCGGCCCCGTCGAACGAGTCGCGTAGCACCTCGCAGCGCCCGCTCGTATCGGTCGTCGTGCCCACGCGCGATCGTCCTGTATCGCTGAGCACGTGCCTCACGGCACTGGCCGCTCAGACGGTGTCGGACGACCTGGAAGTGATTGTCGTCGATGACGGATCAACTGAGGCTGCGGCGATCGTCGCTGCGACACGCGAGCACGGATTCGTGCGACTCATTCGCCTGCATCACGGCGGCCCGGCGGCGGCGCGAAACGCTGGGGTGCGCAGTGCTCGAGGCACATGCATCTGCTTCACGGATGACGACTGCGAGCCGGCCGCCGGCTGGGCAGAAGCGCTTGCCCGCGCGATCGGAGCCGGCGCCGATGCTGCCGCCGGAAGGACGCTCAGCGCCAACCCTGGACGTGCGATCGCCGCGGCGGCCGAGATCGTCGCAGAAGCGCCCGAGCTGGCGTCCGTCTCCTCGAACGGGGGGCTCTCGTTCGCGCCGACGAACAACCTCGGGTGCCGAGCCGACGTCCTCGCCGCCGTGCCTTTCGACGAGCGCTTCCCTGCCGCGGCTGGTGAGGACCGCGATTGGTGCGCCCGTCTCGCCGCGGCAGGCTTCGTGCTGCGCGCCGTGCCCGGCGCAGAGCTCGTCCATCGTCCGAACGAGACGCTGCGCGCGTTCCTCCGGCAGCAGGTTCGCTACGGGCGCGGGGCCTACCGATTCCGGACATCGGGCGCGCGTCGACGACTCGAGCCGCCGAGCTTCTATGCCCGGCTCATCCGACGTGGATTCGGCAGAGGAGCGGCGGCCGGCGTCCTCGTCTGCGTTGCTCAGGTCGCCACCGCGATCGGCTACATCTCGGAATCGAGAGCATCACGGGCTCCGACGCCGAAGATGTCGGCGAATCCCCTCGGGGACGGCGGCCAGGCCGGCGAGATGGTGGACGACATGAAGGGGCAACGCAGCCGCGGCAAACGCCGGCCCGCGCCGGCGCAGGAGCATTCGATAGAAAGAATGGTTGAGAATGATGATCAGGGCCAGTAGCGCGATCGACGGCGGCACCTTCCTGCGGCTGGTCGTCACCAGCAGCGCAAGCGATGCTGCAGCGCTCATGCGATGCCTCCAGCCGAGATTGAGGGCGGTCGAACCCGAGCTGCGGCTCAGGAGCAGTTCGACCCACGGCGCGCCTCGGGCCGAAAAATCGGTGCGAAGCATCCCTTCGAGGGTCCACCGCTTGAGATGCGTTCCCTGCACACGCGGATCGAGGACGATGCGCCCGCCACGGTCGACGAGCCGCATGCCCAACTCGATGTCCTCGATCGAGGGACGGGGAAAGCGCCGCTCGTCGAAGCCGTCGATCGCGAGGAACGCGTCGCGCCGCACGGCGCCGATGCCTGCCCAGAAGGTGGTGGCCATGCCTGGCGCGCTCTGGTGCACGTGGTGGTGGAGGAGGTTCCGGAACTCGGAGACCATCCCTGTCGCCCTGGGATCATCGTCGTACGAGCCGAAGACGGCGGTGAGAGCCGGATCCGCGCCGAACGCGGCCCGGATGCGTTCGAACGCGTCTGCGTGCACGACGATGTCCGAATCGACGAAGACGAGCACGTCACCAGTCGCCCGCCGTGCGCCGATGTTCCTTGCCGTGGCGGGTCCCACGCCTGAAGGAGCATCGACGACGATTAACTCCTCTGGCGTGCCGACCGCGCCGCGGATCGCGTCGACACATTCGCCGAGTGTCGCGGAAGCATCAGTAGCAGGGACGACCGCCGACAAGGACTCCACCCGGCGAATTGTAGGAGCCGGGGATGAGCGAACTTCGGCTGACCGTCTTAGAAGGCGGCGCTGATGTGCGGCATCGCCGGAATGGTCTCGAGCGGCGCTAGGGCCACAGCGGGCGAGGGCATGCACGAGCTGACGCAGGCGCTCGCGCATCGCGGCCCGGACGGCGTCGGATACTGGCGGATGGCGAACGGCCGCGCAGGACTCTGCGAAGCCCACGAGCTGTCAGGGCCGGCCGACATCGTCCTGGGACATCGGCGGCTGAGCATCGTCGACCTCGAAGGCGGGGCGGAGCCGATGGCAAACGAGGATGACTCCGTCTGGGTGGTGTTCAATGGCGAGATCTACAACCATCTCGAGTTACGCCGCGAGCTCGAGTCGGCCGGTCACCGCTACAAGACTCGCTGCGACGCCGAGACGCTGGTACACGGATGGGAGGAGTGGGGAGAGCAGCTCTTCGGGCGGCTGAACGGCATCTTCGCGTTCGCCATCGCCGATGTGAGGCGCCGACAGGTCGTGCTCGTGCGGGACCCGATCGGCGTGAAGCCGCTCTACGTCGGTATCTCGAAGGGCCGAACGTGGTTCGCTTCTGAGCTTGCAGCTGCCGCGGACGCCGGACTTGTCTCGGGAAGGTTGTCTTCGGAGGCGCTGAAGCTGTTCTTGACATTTCGTTTCATCCCGTCACCCCACACGATCGATGCTCAGGCGTGGAAGGTGCCGCCGGGCCACTTCGTTCGGCTGACCACGGCTGACGCCGGGCGCGAGCCGGACTTTCTGCCATTCACCTCCCGGGTTCACTCGAGCGCCAGCCCGAGAGGCCGACGTGAATGGGGCGAGGCCCTGATCGCGGAACTGGACCAGGCGGTCGAGCGTCAACTGATGGCGGACGTTCCGATTGCATCGCTGCTTTCCGGAGGCGTCGACTCGTCGCTGGTAACGCAGATGATGGCGGCGCACCTTCCGTACCTGCCTCAGGCGTTCGGAATCGGCATGCGCTCGGAGGGAGCGGAGAACGAGGCACTCGCCGCTGGGCGCGCGGCGGCGGAGCTCGGCGTCCCGTACAACCCGACGGTGCTCGACGACAACGATTTCGTCGGTGACTGGCCCTCGGTTCTCGGACAATTCGGCGAGCCGATCGCCAACTCGAGTGCGCTGATGGTCCGCAAGATCTGCGAGCAGGTCGGGCGCTCACACAAGGTGGCGCTCTGCGGGCAAGGCGCAGATGAGCCGCTCGGGGGTTACCCGAGGCATATGACCGAGCGTCTGTACCGTCTGGGCCGCCTCTGGCCGTCGCTAAGCCATGCGGTGACGCGGCGTGCGTTCGGCGAGGAGTCGGCGTCCCGTCTCGACCGCGCATTGTCTGCTCGTGACCGCACCGACCGGTACGTCGAGATCTTCTCCGTCCTGCCGGGCCACGAGATCGACGCGCTCGTTCATGGGACGAGCGCGACTGCTTCCGAGCTCGCGCGTACGGCCATCGAGCGCTGGGTTCAGCCAGAACAAACCGGCGACGCTGTCAACGAACTACTGCGCGTCGACGCACGGCTTTCGCTTGCCGACGACTTGCTCATCATCGGCGACCACTGCGCGATGCGGTCCTCAGTCGAGCTCCGGGTGCCGTTCCTGGATCTCCCGATGCTCGAGCTCGTCGAACGGATGCCGAGCCGATACAAGGTGTCGCCCCTCGGGGAGCGCAAGTGGCTCTATCGGCAGGCGGCTGCGCGCCACCTTCCGCCCACGCTTGCACGCCGGCTCTGCCCTCCCACCAAGCGCTTCGAGCGCAAACGGGGCTTCTCGCAGCCTCTGGCGGACTGGTTCGGCCCTCAGAGCGGCCTGCTTGCCGAGCATGAGGAATGGGCTCGCCCGCTGCTCGGGCTGCCCGAGCTGTCGGCAGATCGCGTCCAGGCCGCATTGGGGCGAGTCGGAGCGACGGATCTGACCCGCAGACGGAGCGTCCTGTATGTCCTTGCACAATGGCTGGAGACGAACCAGCGGGCAGCCACGGCCGTGGCATGAAGAGACCTCTCCTGACCTGGGAGCGGAGGGACGCGCGTTCGGATGTGCTTGTCGTCACGAGCGGGTGGCCCAACGAAGACAACGACACCTACTGCGTGTTCATCAAGCGGCAGATGCAGTCGCTCGTCGATCGTGGCCTTCGATGCGACGTTCTCTTCATCCGAGGCTACCGCTCTCCGCTTGCGTATCTGGTTGCTGCGGGTCGGCTGGCGGCGTGGTCGCTAGCTCGTAGACGAAAGTACAAGCTCGTGCACGCGCACAGCGGCGAGGCAGCACTCGCAGCAGGTTTCTACCGACGCGCCCCTCTGCTCGTCTCGTATCTCGGCGACGACGTTCTCGGTACACCCGACGAAAGCGGGCTCATTCAACGTGGGTCGAAAGTCAAGCGAGCGATCATCCGACGGCACTCACGCCTCGCAGATCACACGATCACGAAGTCCCTCGAGATGGAGACCGTCTTGCCGGCGACCGTTCGGAGGCGTAATACCGTGCTGCCAAACGGGGTCGACACGGACGTCTTTCGCCCGCAGGACCGCGCGCAGGCCCGCCGTGAGCTCGGCTGGAACGTCGATGGGCGCGTCGCCCTGTTCGCCGCGGATCCGGCCGTGGCTCGCAAGCGCTACTGGCTCGCGGAGGCTGCGGTGCGTCGTGCGCGCGCGGAACTTCCGGACCTGCGGCTGGAGGTCGCTCAAGGCGTCACGCCGGATCGTGTGCCGCTGCTGATGAACGCGGCGGACTGTCTCCTGCACACCTCTTCGATCGAGGGATCTCCGAACGCCGTCAAGGAGGCCCTCATGTGCAACTTGCCTGTGATAGCGACCCCGGCCGGCGACATCCGAGAACTACTCGACGGCGTCTCCCCATCGAGTGTCTGCGAGCCGTCCGAGGCCGCGCTCTCAGCGGCTCTCGTCGAGTGTCTCAGGAATCCTCGCCGGAGCAACGGGCGCGATCTGGCTGCGCGTCTTGACGCCGCGGTCATAGCCGGCTCTCTGCTCAGTCTCTACAGCGACCTTGCGCCTGGGATCGAGCTCGGCGGAGAAGCCGCCGAGGCCGGGATCAGGCTCCAACCCGAAGTTGTGTGATCACTCGTCTAGGAGGGCGGCGTAGGCGCGGAGCAACTGCGTGCGCGAGTGATTCCAGCTCAGCTCTCCCGCCATTCGAGCATGACCGCATTCCCCGAGTTTCCTTCGCTGCCCGGGATCATCGAGAAGCGTTGCTATGCGCGCCGCAAAGGCCGCCTCATCGCCCGGGGGCGCGTAGAGGGCTGAATCGCCCGCCGACGCACGTGTCTCGGTCAGGTCGAACGCGACCACCGGACGGGCCATCGACATGTATTCGACGACCTTGACGAACGTCGAGCGATCATTGAGGGGACTCGAGGGCTCGGGCGATATACAGACGTCAGCGGCGGAAAGAACCGGAAGGATGCGATCCTCTCTGACTCGACCCGTGAACTCGACGGAATCGGCGAGCCCGAGCTCCTCGGAAAACTGACGCATCTCTTCGAAGACCTCGCCGTCACCCATGAAGACAGCGTGCCAATCGTCGCGCTGGGTGCGGAGGAGGGCCAGCACTCGCAGTGCAGTGTCGATGCCGTCCTGCGCTCCCATGAGTCCTAGGTACGCGATGAGATGGCGACGGCCACGCTTCGCCGACTCGTCGGGTGCTACCGGTCCGAATTGAGCGGGATCAGGGGCGTTCCGTACGACGAACACCTCTTCCGGTCGCTTCTTGCCACGTTCGATAGCGATGCGGCGATACGACTCGTTGGTCGTGATAACCGTGTCTGCCGCCCAAAAGGCAAGCCTCTCGGCAGCCCTGAGCGCGAAATAGAAGGCATCCTTGCGCTGGTAACGAGATTCGTAGAGCTCAGGGGATAGATCGTGATGGTCGAAGAGGAGACGAGTTCCACGCCGCTTGAGTGGCCAGGCCGTTGCGAGAAGGAAATCGGGCGGGTTGCACGCATGAATGACACCGAAGTGACGCTCGGCGGTTAGTCGCTGAACCAGACTTCGGATCTGCCTCAGAGCGCCCGAGTACTCGCGTAGGTAGCCGGCCGCGCGCTGTGCCTCTCGCAGTGGAAAGCGGTGGATCTCGATGCCCTCGTAGACCTCATAGGGCTCAGAATCTCCGTTGCTGCCCTGGGGAGAGACGATGACGACTTCGTACCCAGCTGCTCGAAGTGCGAGCGACTCCTGTCGAACGCGGCGGTCGAACGGCACGGGCGCGTTCTCGACCAGAATCAGCACGCGTCGGCGATCGCGCTCGGGTAGACGAGACCTGGCGCGCACCCGGCGCACTCTAGCGGCACTCCAGATCGCACCAAATCGATGCGTCGCGCCGCAGAGCACGATTGCTGGACTTGGGCTTAGCTGCCCGCCGGGCGGCAGGTGCATCCAAGATGCACCTGCCGGGTCCCCGGTAAGGGCGCCTACGTTATTGCTTGATGGTTGGCGTCGGCAGCGAGTTGGC
>JBBWZE010000300.1:0-4956 GCA_039648845.1 Actinomycetota bacterium
GATCCGAACCCGGTGGCGTGGGCCACGGTGGCGAGCGGTTCGTCGCTGCGTTGCAGGCGGGCCTTCGGCGGGGCCGCGGCGACGGCAGAAACCGCCTGACACGGCTCACGCGGAGCGACACGGCGAATGGGCAAGACTTCTGATTTGCTCGACGTAGAACAAACCGAAAACCGGCGGGCGACCGGCGGGGGTACAATCAGGGCGCGCGAGGCAAATAAACCGCTCCGTCGGGTAGCCGCTTGGCGACCTCGTGCGGTGTCGGCCCTCGTGAGGAGGACGCGGTGTCAGAGGTTTCTGACAGCGACCACCGGCTCAGGCCCCGCAAGACCGACGAGTTCCGCGTCGCGGCCTTCACGGGCCGAACCACGGTGCAGGCGCTGCTATCGGAGATGGCGCGCCAGAGCGAAGCGCCCACCGCTGTCACCTTCCTGCCGCTCGACGCGAACCGCGTCGGCGACCCGGCCGAGGTGATCGCAGGCGCCGCCGTCGCTGTCGTCGACGGCTCTATCGACCGGACCGAGGCGGTCGCGGTCTGCGAAGCGCTGCGCCGGGCGCGCGCGGCGCTGCCGATCAGCGCGGTCTTCTGCTGTCCGCACGCGGCGACCGCGGCCGACCTGCGCGGGCTCCTGGCCGCCGGCGTCGAGGGGCTGCTCGACCTCCAGCTCTCGCCGGCTGAAACGCTGCACGTGCTGCGCGGCGTCGCCCGCGGCCAGCGCGCCTTTCACCTGCAGATCGCGGCGAGCTCCAGCACGTCGCTGGTCGAGTTGCTCGCCAAGGAGGAGGAGTCGGAGGAGCTCTCGGACGACGACCTCGGGCTGATGCGGCTCGTCGCCGCCGGGCTGACGGACCAGGAGATCGGCCGGAACCTGTTCCTCAGCCACCACACGGTCAAGCACCGCATCGAGCGGCTGCGGCACCGCGTCCACGCGCGCAACCGCATCCAGCTCGCCGCCTGGGCCGGAAGCCACGAGGCGCTCCGGGCCGCCGGCGACGGCTCGCCGTCCGCGGCGCTCGAGAACACGGCGGAGAGGTGATGTGGGTGAGTCGGCGCGGGCGGGACGGCCGGCTCGCGATGTTGCAAGCCGCGCGGCTGCGCGCCGCCGGGGGCGCACCGGCTCGGCCGTGGCCTCGCCGGCGATCGCCGGTTGAGGCCTCGGGCCTCACTTCATGCCGATCGCATGTGCCCGCGGCGACTCGAGGAACCCTCGGATGTGCTGAACATCGATGACGACGCCGTTCGGCACGACGGTTGGGCTTTCGCCCGGTACGGCGGGAATCGTCCTCGTTAGAGTCGCAGCCGCCAGGCCGCGGACCTTCCCTTCCGTATCGAATACGGGGCCGCCGCTCATGCCTGCGAAGCATGGGTGCTGCACGATGTAGCCATCGTATGTTCTACCGTCGATCACGGTCTGTGTGGCATCGATGACAAAGGTGGGCTGCCAGTACCGCCGTACGTTTCCGACGATGCCCCCTGCCGGACCGATGTCGAGAACCGCCATGGGATATCCGCACAGGCAGACGGAGTCGCCGGGTCGTACCGGCTCGTCTGAGACCTCCACCGGCTGCAGGTAGTCTCGAGCCACTCTCCCGAGGTAGAGATCACGACCCGGGTCACTCGCCACGTGCTCGAACTCGACGGCGGGCTCACAGACCTCGTCCGGTGTCTTCCCGTAGTAGTACGCCGTCGATCCGGGAGGCGGCGACGCCATGACGTGATCTGACGTGAGGAACAGACCACTGTCGTCGACGAAGAACCCGGTGCCGCAGACGCCGACGAGATCGCTCTGAGGATCGACGTAGAAGATGGGGAAGATCGACTCCGTGATCTTGGCAACAGCATCAGCGTACATGTTGCCGTCCGTTGTCGTGCACCCCGCGATCTTGCGGCACCCGCTGCCGCCCGTACGTCCACAGAGACCAGTAATGACGCTCCCGCTGCATGAGCTCTTCATGGGTGCCGATCTCAGCGATGCGCCCGTCGACGAGAACGACAATCGTCGTGTCTCTAGGAATGGAGTCGTACCGATGCGTGGTGAACAGGATGATCTTGGCCTGATTCATCTGAGCGAAGAGCTCGAAGACCGCGCGCTCTCCCTCGGGGTCCAGACTCGCTACCGGTTCGTCCAGGATCATCACGGGGGCGTCCCGGTAGATCAGGCGCGCCAAGGCGAGGCGCTGCCACTGCCCGCCGGAGAGATCAAGTTGACCTCCAAATCCCGCCCCAACCAGCGTATCGATCCCTTCGGGCAGCCCCGCCACGACCTTACTCAGGCCTGCGATCTCTAGAGCGTTGTGGATGCGGGCGTCTTCGCCCGGAGCTCGCTCGAACTGCATCGTGACGTTCTGGCGGATGGTCAGGTAGAGGTGAGAGGGCTCCTGAAAGAGGACGGCCTTGTCCGCCCGCTCAGGAGGGAGACACGTACCGTCCGGGAGTTGAACGCTGATCGCGCCGCACGTCGGCGCGAGCAATCCTGTCAGCAGCTTGACGAGCGTGCTCTTGCCGGCGCCATTGGGCCCGACGATGGCCGTCGTCCCTGTGGGGAAGGTGTAGGAGACCTCGGACAGGGCGCCCTTGTCGCTCTGTGGGTACCTGTAGCTCACGCCCTGCAGGTGGACCGCACGGACGTTCGCCGAAGGCATCGCCTACCCGCCCCCTGCCCGGGGCGCCGCCGTCGTCGCGAGCGCCGGGGCCCGGGAGCCGGTGGCTGCCGGGCGTGGAGCGGCTACCCGCGGGCTCTCGAACGATTGGTTCAAGAAGTCGAAGACCTGCGCGAGGTAGCCAAGGCATTCGGTCAGGGAACCCAACGACGAGGAGAACGTCCTTCCGTAATTCAGCCCCATGACGAGCGCAGGAAGCAAAACGGCCGCTCGGGCCGGGCCAGCCGGGCTCTGGCTGATCTGCCAGAACACCACGCCCATGGCAAGCGTGATGACAGCGGCAGCACCTATGCCCATGCCGCCGCGAATCACCTGATACCGGCGCAGCAGTCGCCTCAGGTTGCTCACGTAGGCGTGGGCGAGTACGCGGTACTCGTCGTTGAGGATGCTCGAGTTGTGCACCCGGATGTCTCGTTGCCAGGTGGCGTCGATGCTCTTCTGTGTCAGGTGCATCATGCGGAACAAGCCCGGCGCAGAGTGCGTTTGAAGGTCGAGAAGTCGACTGTGATACCGCGTCTCCGCGATGGTGAGAGGGATCAAGAGCAGCAGAAACACGTCGAGAAGTGGGGCAACCGCGAAGATGGTGACTGCGATGCCAAGGGCGGCGACCAGCGCGCTTATGCTGGCGACAAAGGCTTCTACAAGCATCGACGGCCGGTAACTGGCTTGGCTGATAAGCAGCCCGTAGCGCGCCTGGAAGGCGTTGTCCTCGAAGAGCCGGTAGGGCACCTCCGACATCTTCCGCATGATGCGCGCGTTGACTTGCTGCGCCGACTCGGCTTTCAGAATGCTTGTCGCGGTTTCGTTGATGATTCGAAGCAGCGTCTCCAGCGTGAGCAGGCCGAAGAGCAGGCCGAGAAGCAAGGAACCTTGCTGGACGAGGTCATTTCTCCCTGCGAGCACCAGGGAGAAGCCCTTCCACACGATGATCAGGATGAGCGGGTACAGAAGCGACTGAACCACGCTCGAGGCAGTTCCGACCACGAAGGCCGGCCGATCCATCTCGTAGAGCAGCCGCAGCGTGCCCCAGCCATCTTGGATTTTACGTCGCACTCAGGGCACCTCGCTTCGCCTGGAGGCGCCGTCCCGTGTGATTGGTGGTCAGGAGATCCGCCATGCTCGATACGAGAGGAAGACCCAACTCGAACTCGAGCCAGAGCCACTGCCCGTTGGGATTGAGCTCCAGGAAGACGTAGTCGCCCTCAGGCGTCACGATCATGTCCAGCGACGCGAAGTTCAGGTCAAAGCTGTCCAAGAGCCGGTGAACCGATGCCTCGACCCGCTCCGGGAGCGTGAAGATCTCGTGGGCGGGGTCTCCCCCGCGCCAATCCACGCGGCTCCTCTCGTCGGCCTGCGAATCTAGCTTGGCGCAGAAGACCCGGTCCCCAATCACGACACAGCGCAGCTCGAACGCCTTTGCTACATAGGGCTGGAGCATGGTCGGAGCCAGCGCCACCGAATTCACCGAGTATCCCGGAGGCAGCGTTGCCGTCAGCGGAAGACGGTATCCCTGATCGTCGGTCACACCGATGGCCATCAGCGGCTTGATCGCGCATTCCGCGTTTCCCAGCGCGTCAACGAACGTAGCCGCTTGCGCCGGGTCGTTCGAGATCAGGGTATGCGGGATCGTCAGTCCGGCGCGACTCGCTTCGGCAAGCTGCAGCGCCTTGACTTCCCCACGCCGCAATTTGAAGGGATGGCTCACCCACAGCGTCTGCAGGCTGGCGCAGAGCGCGACCACGGTCGCCGTCGATTGCGCCTTGACATAGTCGTCGAGCTTCTCCGAGGTCCGGCTTACTGCCCCCATGTACAGGTTTCGCGACCGTCGGTACCAGGCGGCGCAAATGTCATCGAAGGCGACGCGATGATCGGCGTTGCGGAGCTCTCCCTGAATACGCCCGTCCTCGATGTCGATCGAGACACTACTGGCGCGAGGGAAGTCCTCCGGGTGGAACCGGAAGACGGGGACATCGCGCTTGTTCAGCTCGAGAATGACGGCATCGGCATGCTCGTCGTGGTCGTTGGTAACGATCAGTACGGTGTCAGGCATCGTTCGCACCCCAGCGATTGCGGACGCGAATGGAGAGCAGAAACGCGGTTCCTGCTCTCCATCGCTACGTCGTCCTGTGACGAAGGATCCCGGCCGTGTCAGGCGATGACGTCGTCGACGACGAGGTCGGCGTTCACGTCGACCTGGATGCCGAGGAAGTTGAGGGTCTTGGACTTCGACTGGCTCTGCGTGCCGGAGCACAGCTGCGCCTTGGCGTCGTACTTGTCCGAGAGGCCCTCGCGGACCTG
>JBBWZE010000301.1:0-2607 GCA_039648845.1 Actinomycetota bacterium
CGCAACCACTTCGCGCTCGACCTCGGCGTCGATCGAGACGACGTCGTCGGCGCCCTCGACGCGTTCGTCGACGGCGGCGAGCGCCGCGTGGACTTGGCAGACGTCAACGGGCGGGTGTTCGTCAACAACGTCTCGCTCGGGCTCTACGCCGATGCGGTCCAACGAGAGGGCTATCGGGAAGCCAAGCTCAGGACCCTCCTCAACACCGTGCCTGAGGTGCTCGGCCCAGACGCGACGGGGCTCGACCTGTGGTGGACCGGGCCCGGTGGTCAAGAGCACCGTTCGGGAGCAGCGATCCTGGTCTCGAACAACCGCTACCGGTTCGGCCGCGCGGTCGGCTCCGGCACGCGTCCGAGGATCGACGACAGGCTGCTCGGCATTACAGTCGTCGGAGCACCGACCGGCCGAGGGGCTGGCGGACATTTGCCGCAGCGGCCGTGGCGAGAATGGACGGCACCTGATTTCGAGGTTGACGCCGAGTGCTCGGTGCCGGCCGCCATCGACGGCGAGGCCGTGAGGTTGGAACCGCCCTTGCGCTTCCACATCCGCCCCGGCGTCCTAGCCGTGCGTATCGCGCCCCGGCATCCCGGCGCGTCGCCGTCAGCGATGCTGCCCGAAGGCTTTTTGCAGAGCGCCCGCGCGCTCGCTCGGATCGCCGAAGGGCGCAGCCCGAGCCGCCCGCCGCCGACCCGATCCGGACCCTGCCCAACCGCACCTATGCCAAAGGAAAGCCGATGGACATCTTCGAGGTAGAGCAGAAAGAGCGCCTCGGCCGCGAGGAGGTGGCGGCGCGGCTGCGCAACCTCGCCGACATGCTCGCGCGCCACAACGACATCGAGTTCGAGCGCGGCGGGATGCGCTTCACCGTGCACGTCCCCGACCAGGTCGACCTCAAGCTCGAACTCGAACTGGGAACCGACGAGCGCGAACTCGAAATCGAACTGACTTGGTAACCGGTGGTCTGAGCAGAAAGGCAGGGGCGGATGCTTCTCGAGGACTATGGCTTCATCGGTGATTTACAGGCGGCTGCGCTGGTCGGGCGGGACGGAGCAGTCGACTGGCTGTGCCTGCCGCGCTTTGATTCGGCATCGTGCTTCTCGGCGCTCTTGGGCGACGAGCGGCATGGGCGCTGGCTGGTGGCGCCGGTTGGCGACGTGCAGGCGAGTACTCGTCGCTATCGGCCCGGAACCCTCGTGCTCGAGAGCGAGTTCGAGACCGCGGAGGGCGCGGTTCGAGTGATCGACTTCATGCCGCGACGAGGTCAAGGCCCGCCGCGTCTCGTCCGGGTCGTCGAGGGTCTGCGCGGTCGGGTTCCGATGCGGATGGAGCTTTCGCTGCGTCCGGATTATGGGACGATCGTGCCGTGGATCGAGCTCGCGCCGGACGGGGTGATCGCCACCGCCGGGCCCGATGCGTTCCGCCTCAGCACGCCGTTGCCGCTACGCGCGGAGGACGGAACGGTGCGCGCGGAGTTCACCGCGGTCGAGGGCGCTCGCGAGCGACTAACCCTGACCTGGCATCTGTCCTATGAGGAGACTCCGCCAGTTGAGGATGCCGATTCGGCGCTTGCTCGCACGGAGGCGTGGTGGCGGGAGTGGAGTGGGCGCTGCCGATACCAGGGCGCGTATCGCGAGGAGGTGCTGAGGTCGCTGATCGTGCTCAAGGCGATGACCTTTGAGACGACCGGAGCGTTGATCGCGGCGCCGACGACGTCGCTGCCGGAGGACATCGGCGGCATCCGCAACTGGGATTACCGGTACTGCTGGCTGCGCGACTCCGTGCTGGCGCTCGAAGCGCTGCTCGCCGCGGACTACACCGACGAGGCGCTGGCCTTCCGGGACTTCTTGCTGCGCGTGGCCACCGGCGACCCGGCAAAGCTGCAGATCATGTACGGGATCGGCGGCGAGCGGCGCCTGACCGAGTTCGAGCTGCCGGAGCTTCCCGGCTACGAAGGATCCAAGCCCGTCCGAATCGGCAATGCGGCTTCCGAGCAGTTCCAGCTCGACGTCTACGGCGAGGTCGCGGGGGTCATGTTCGCCGGCACCGAGATCCTTGGCAGGATCGAGCCGCGACTGTGGCCGCGATGGCGGGCTGCGGTCGAGCACGTCGAAACGATCTGGCGCGAGCCTGACGACGGGATCTGGGAGTCGCGGGGAAAGCGACAGCACTACACATACTCCAAAGTCATGGCGTGGGTCGTGTTCGACCGCGCGGTGCGACTCGCCGAGCGGTTCGAGTTGAAGGGTCCGGTGGACCGCTGGAAGCGCGTTCGCGACGAGATCCATCGGGAGGTCTGCGAGCGAGGCTACGACCGCGAGCGCGGCACCTTCACGCAGTACTACGGCTCCAAGGAACTCGACGCCAGCATCCTCAATCTCCCGCTGGTGGGCTTTCTCCCGGGGACCGACGAGCGCGTCACTGGCACGATCGACGCGATCTCGCGCGAGCTCGGCCGCAATGGCTTCGTCTCGCGTTACTCGACCGCCGAGACCGACGATGGCCTGACCGGCGACGAGGGGCAGTTCCTGGCCTGCTCGTTCTGGCTGGTCAGCGCGCTCGCACTCAACGGCCGCGTCGACGAAGCGCGAGCGCTGTTCGAGCGGCTCG
>JBBWZE010000308.1:0-8854 GCA_039648845.1 Actinomycetota bacterium
GGCGGCGGCGCAGTCGGCGTGCTCGGCGCGGCGCTGCTCACCCCTGCGCTGTCGTGCGGTCCGGAAGCGAATCGCATCCTCAGCCGGTCGCCCTGGCGGCGCGGCATCTTGCTCGTGACGGAGAGCGACGAGCCGATCGCAGCGACCGGCATCGTCGTCGGCGAACTCGTGACCGCGTTCCCCGCCGCCGCAGACAAGGAAGACATCGCGTCGCCGGTGATCGTCGTCCGGGTCCGGCCGGACGAGCTCGATCTGCCGCCGGAACGACAGAGCTGGGCTCCCGACGGGCTGCTCGCCTATTCGAAGATCTGCACGCACGCGGGGTGCGCGGTCTCGGAATATCGCTATCCGCTGTATGACCCGACGGCGCCCGGCCCCGCGCTCGTGTGCCCGTGTCACTACTCGACGTTCTCGGTGACCGACGGCGGCAACCGGATCTTTGGCCCCGCGGGTCGCGCACTGCCGCAGCTGCCGCTCGAGGTCGACGGCGACGGGAACCTCGTCGCGGCGGGCGACTTCTCAGGCAGGCCCGGTCCGAGCTGGTGGGGCGTGCGGCAGTGATCCGGGGTCTCGTCCGCTTCCTGGACGAGCGGCTCGGCGCGGCGCCGCTCCTGAAGAAGACACTCCAGTACGTCTTCCCCGATCACTGGACGTTCATGCTCGGCGAGATCGCGCTGTACGCGTTCGTCGTGCTCGTCGCCACCGGGATCTACCTGACCCTGTTCTTCGAGCCGAGCACACAGCACGTCATCTATCAGGGCGACTATGCGCCGCTGCGCGGCCACGAGATGACGAAGGCGTTCCAGTCGACGCTCGACCTTTCGTTCCGGACGAAAGGAGGGCTGCTTCTGCGGCAGACTCATCACTGGGCCGCGAACGTCTTCGTCGCGGCGATCGTCCTGCATCTGCTGCGGATCCTCTTCACCGGCGCGTCGCGCAGGCCCCGCGACCTGAACGTCTGGGTCGGGACGACGCTGTTTGCGCTTGCGGTCTTCGAGGGCTACGCGGGGTACTCGCTTCCGGACGATTTGCTCTCGGGGATGGGACTCGCGATCGGCTATTCGGTGCTGTTGTCCGTGCCGGTCGTGGGGGCCTGGCTTGCTGTGCTCGCGTGGGGCGGCCAGTTTCCGGGCAAGGAGGTCTTCGAGCCGCGGCTGTACATCACGCATGTGCTGGTCATCCCACTCGTGATGGCGACGCTGATCGCGATTCACCTCGCGATCATCGTCCGGCAAAAGCACACGCAGTTTCCCGGCCCCGGGCGCACGGAACGCAATGTCGTCGGTTCGCCACTGTGGCCCGGTTACGCGCTGCGCTCTCTGAGCCTCCTGTTCGCCGTTGCCGGCGTCCTCTTTCTACTCGGAGGCCTCATACAGATCAATCCCATCTGGTTGTACGGGCCCTACCACACCTACGCCGCGACGAACGGTGCCCAGCCCGACTGGTATGTGGGGTGGCTGATCGGAGCGTTACGCCTGATGCCCCCGCTCGAGATCCACGTGTTCGGATACACGCTGGTTCCGAACCCTTTCTTCGGCGGGGCGCTGTTCCCGCTCATCGTGTTCGGACTGCTGTACTTCTGGCCTGCGGTCGAACGTCGCATCAGCGGGGATCACGCGCGGCACGAGCTGCTCGACCGTCCTCGCGACGCGCCCTGGCGCACGGCAACGATCTCGGCGTTCTTCTCGTGGGTGGCGGTCGTCTTCCTGGCCGGCTCGCAAGACCAGGTGGCGCTGCATTTCCACTTCTCCTACGTGGAGCTCGTGTGGTTCTTCCGTGTCGCTTCGATCGTCGTTCCGTTCGTCGTCTTCTTCCTCGTGCGTCGTGCTGCGCGCGA
Source organism: Actinomycetota bacterium (assembly GCA_039648845.1). Lineage (GTDB taxonomy): Bacteria > Actinomycetota > Thermoleophilia > Gaiellales > Gaiellaceae > 3-1-20CM-4-69-9. The sequence continues at coordinate 1,838 of JBBWZE010000308.1, forward strand.
GCTCAAGGAGACCGAGCTCCATCCGTTGCGCCTAGACAGGTAGATCGGGGGCGATTCGCTCGGCCAATGCCTCCGCGACACCGCGGCTGACTTCGTCCGAGTGCTTCAGCAACGTGCCGAAGTCCCGTTCCGTGATGACGAGGACACGTACATCGGTCGTCGCCGTGACGCTTGCCGTGCGCGGCATCTTCGTGACAAGGGCGATCTCACCGAAGAAGTCGCCCTCGTGCATGGTGTTGATGCTTTTGTCGCCCTTCGTCACGTCTGCCTCGCCCTCGAGGAGGACGAAGAACTCGCGGCCGCGATCGCCTTCCTCCGCCATGACCTTGCCTTCGCGAAGGTCGAGCTCGTCGGCGATGTGGGCGACCTCCTCGAGCCCTTTCTTCGAGAGCTTGGAGAAGAGCGGCACCTTCTTGATCAGCTCGACCTTTCCGTCCTTGCCCAGTCGCATATCGCGACTGTAACCGCCTTCCGATCTCTTGGCTACGGTGAAGCGATGGGTCTCGTTCCGGCCGTTTTCGGGGCTGCGGCCGGTCTTGCCGGTCTGCTGCTGGTCTTCCTCGGTGTCTCGATCTCGGCCTTCCAATCGTTCGCGGGCGACACGCCGGCGGCGGCGACGGCAGGTTTCCGACGCGCCGGTGCGTGGATCCTCGGCGCGTTCCTCCTCGGCCTGATCACCGTCGCCGTCTCGTTCGCCTGGCTGCTCTCGCCGCACCGGGCGCTCCGAGACGTGGCCGCGGTTCTGTTCGCGATCGAGCTGGTCGCGACAGCGTCGGCCGCTGTCACGACAGCGCGTGCGGTCCTGTGGCGCTGAGCCTCAACAAGCTGAAGCGCCTTGGGGACGCGGGGCTCGTCGAGCTCTACGAGGCGGACCGCAAGCTCTGGACGGCGATGGCGAAGGACGCCTACGCATACACGAGCAAGTTCGTGCGCGGCTCGGGCAACTCGGTGAGGCCCGACGATGTCGTTCCGACCCTGACGCCGGCGTTGGAGGTCTCAGATCGTCTGCGGACCTATCTGGCGGGGCGGAAGCTTTCCCAGAACTACTGGTACACGTGGTTCGCGGAGCTGATCGTCGATCGTCTCTGGAGTGACCTAGACTGAGAGACGTGGCGAAGCTGCCCGATGCGGACGTGCAGGCGCGAGAGTTCATCGACCGCGTCGTCCAGTCCCATCGAAAGAACGGCTACGTGGCGAAGGTCCCGAAGAAGCGCTACGAGCAAGCCGTCGCGCGCGTCGCAGCAAGTTTCCGCGGTCTCACGGCCGCGTCGAAAGACCGAGCAGCCTAAGGCCTACTAATCGGCCATGTCCTTGACCGGATGTGGTCGGGGCTGGCTCGTTTTTGGGTCTGACCCCACTAACTGCCTGCATTCGCCGTGTCGTCCGCGTCAGGATTGTGACGTTTCGTGCACAGGCATGGAGCAAAGCGGGTTCTCGGCGGTCAGGTCGCCAGCAGCCGGCGCAGCACGTACTGCAGGATCCCGCCGTGGCGGAAGTATTCGCGCTCACGAGGTGTGTCGAGACGCACACGTGCCTGGAACTTCTTTTCGTCCGCGCGCACCGTGACCTCGTCCGCGTCGCCGTTCTGCACGCCTTCGACCGCGAACTCCTCGCGTCCCGTCAGGCCGAGAGTCGCGGGCGTTTCGCCTTCCAGGAACTGCAGCGGCAGGATTCCCATCATCAGCAGGTTCGAGCGGTGGATCCGCTCGTACGACTCCGCGACTACTGCACGCACGCCCAGCAGGTTCGGTCCCTTCGCCGCCCAGTCTCGCGACGAACCGGAGCCGTATTCCTTCCCGGCGATGACGACGAGCGGCGTCCCGTCCTCGAGATACCGCTTCGAAGCGTCGTAGATCGTCATCTCCTCGCCGCTCGGCATGTGGACCGTCCACGTCCCCTCGGAGCTGGGCACGAGCAGGTTCCGCAGCCGGACATTGGCGAACGTTCCCCGCACCATCACCTCGTGGTTGCCGCGGCGCGAGCCGTAGGAGTTGAAGTCCTTCCGCTCGACACCGTGCTCCACCAGATACCTGCCCGCCGGCGAGTCGGGCTTGATCGCGCCGGCTGGCGAGATGTGATCGGTCGTCACCGAGTCTCCGACCACGACGAGGCAGCGGGCGCCGCTGAAGTCCTCGACCGCCTCCGCCTCGCGTGACATCCCTTCGAAGTACGGCGGCTGCCTGACGTACGTGGACTGCGGATCCCAGGCGAAGAGATCGCCTTCCGGGATCGGCAACTCGCGCCAGGCGGGATCCCCCGTGAACACGTCCGCATACGTGCGCGTGAACATCTCGCCGTGCACTGCTCGCGAGATCGTCTCCTGGATCTCGTCCGAGCTCGGCCAGAGGTCGCGCAGGTAGACGTCGTTGCCGTCACCGTCCTGACCGATCGGCTCGTTGACGAGATCGACGTCCATCCGCCCGGCAAGCGCGTACGCCACCACGAGCGGCGGCGAAGCGAGGTAGTTCGCCTTTACCTCGGGATGGATGCGCGCCTCGAAGTTCCGGTTCCCCGAGAGGACCGAGCAGACGACGAGGTCGCCTTCGACGATCGCAGCCGAGATCGCCTCCGGCAGCGGGCCCGAGTTCCCGATGCACGTCGTACAGCCGTAGCCCACCGTCTGGAAACCGAGGTCGTCGAGGTACCTGTCGAGGCCCGCCTGCTCGAAGTACTCCGTCACGACCTTCGAGCCCGGGGCGAGGCTCGACTTGACCCAGGGCTTGCGGCGCATCCCCAGCTCGACGGCCTTCTTCGCCAGGAGACCCGCACCGATCATGACCTGCGGGTTCGAGGTGTTCGTACAGGAAGTGATCGCAGCGATCACGACCGAGCCGTGCTCCAGCTCGAACTCCTCCCCGCCGACAGCCACCGCCATCGGTGTCTGTTGCTCCAGCATCGCAACGCCCGCAACAGGCACGCGCACCTCCGGGATCAACTTGCCGTGGCCCGGATCGACCGTCGCCGGCGGGTCGCTGGCGGGAAACGACTCCGAGATTGCCTCATCGTGCTCGTTGCCGTAGTCGACGCCGAAGCTCTCGAGCGCGTCGACGAAAGATTGCTTCGCCTCACGCAGAGGCACCCGGTCCTGCGGACGCCGCGGCCCGGCGAGGGAGGGCTCGACGGTAGTGAGGTCGAGCTCGACGACCTGCGAGTACTCCGGCTCGTAATCCGGGTCGTGCCAGAGTGCGTTCTCCTTGCAGTACGCCTCGACGAGGGCGACGCGCTCGTCATCGCGTCCCGTGAGCCGCAGATACTTGAGCGTCTCGTCGTCGACCGGGAAGAAACCGCAGGTTGCGCCGTACTCGGGCGACATGTTCCCGATCGTCGCCCGGTCCGCGAGCGGGAGCCCGACGAGCCCGTGCCCGAAGTACTCGACGAACTTTCCGACTACGCCGGCGGCCCGCAGCAGCTGCGTGACGGTCAGGACGAGGTCGGTGGCGGTCGCGCCTTCCGGCATCGCGCCCGTCAGCTTGAACCCCACGACCTTCGGTACGAGCATCGAGATCGCTTCGCCGAGCATCGCCGCCTCGGCCTCGATCCCGCCGACGCCCCAGCCGAGCACGCCGAGCCCGTTGATCATCGTCGTGTGCGAATCGGTCCCGACGAGCGTGTCCGGGAACGCCTGGCCGTCGCGTGTCTCGATTACGCGTGCGAGAAACTCGAGGTTGACCTGATGGACGATCCCCGTGTTCGGTGGGACGACCTTGAAGTTGTCGAACGCCGTCTGTCCCCAGCGCAGGAACGCGTAGCGCTCACGGTTGCGTTCGAACTCCAGCTCGGCGTTGCGGAACATCGCGCGCGCAGACGCGTACTCGTCCACCTGGACCGAGTGGTCGATGACGAGCTCGGCGGGAAGCTGCGGATTGATTCGGGACGGATCGCCCCCGAGGTCGGCCATCGCGTTTCGCATCGCGGCGAGATCCACAACCGCGGGCACACCGGTGAAGTCCTGCAGGAGGACGCGTGCCGGTCGGAACGAGATCTCTTCCGAAGGCTCGGCCGCCGCCTGCCAGCGACGGAGCGCGTGAGCGTCGTCCTCCTCCTCGTGGCGCAGGGCGTTCTCGAGCAGGATCCGCAGGGTGTAGGGAAGCCGTTCGGCGCCCTCGACCCGAAAAATCTCGTAGGTCCGGCCGCCGACGCGGAGATTGGTGGAGGGGCTCACCCGACCGATTGTATGGAACCGCCTGCGGTTCCCATTTGACGTGGTTTCACCTTGTCCCTAAAGTCCACCGATTCAGTGGACTAATAAGGAGACCAGATGCGACGAATTAGCCTGGCTTTGCTCATAGCGCTCCTTCTGCCCGCGTTGGCGGCCGGTGCTTCGAAGGACACGAAGCTGACCCTGGTGGCCTACTCGACGCCGAAAGAGGCGTACGGCCAACTGATCACCGCCTTCCAGAAGACCAAGGCGGGGAACGGCGTCTCGTTCTCCCAGTCCTACGCCGCCTCCGGCGAGCAGAGCCGGGCCGTTGCCGCGGGCCTCGATGCGGACGTCGTCGCGTTCTCACTCGAGCCCGACATCACGTCGCTCGTCCAGAAGAAGATCGTCCCGACGAACTGGAACAAGGACAAGTACAAGGGGATGGTGACCCGCTCGGTCGTCGTGTTCGTCGTCCGTGACGGCAACCCGAAGAAGCTGAAGACCTGGAACGACCTGCTCAAGCCGGGTGTTCAGGTGATCACGCCGAACCCGTTCACGTCCGGCGGCGCCCGCTGGAACGTGATGGCTGCGTACGGTGGTGCCCTGCGTTCGGGCAAGACGCCGAAGCAGGCTGTCGACTACCTGGGCAAGCTCTGGAAGCACGTCGTCGCGCAGCCGACCAGCGCCCGCGAGGGGCTGCAGACGTTCCTCGCCGGCCGCGGTGACGTCTTTCTTGCGTATGAGAACGAGGCGCTGTTCGCGCAGCAGAAGGGCCAGCCGGTCCAGTTCGTGATTCCGAAGGCGACGATCCTGATCGAGAATCCGATCGCCGTTCCATCGACCTCGAAGCACAAGACCGAGGCGAACGCGTTCGTGAAGTTCTCGCGCACGCCGCCCGCGCAGAAGATCTTCGCGCAGAACGGCTATCGGCCGGTCGTCTCGTCAGCTGCGCGCGGTTTCAACTTCCCGACGCGGCCGCAGCTGTTCACGATCAAGTACGTCGGCGGCTGGGCGAAGGTCGAGAAGAAGTTCTTCGACCCACGAACGGGAATCATGGTTCGCTTCCAGGGGTCGAGTGGCGGCTAGCGCCGACACTCTTTCCGCGGCACTCAAGCCCCGGCGCGCAGTTGCGCCGGGACTTTCCATTGGGGTGAGCACGCTCTACCTGAGCCTGATCGTGCTGCTGCCGCTCGCCGCGCTGAGCTGGGGGGCGCATGGCTGGGACGCAGTCTCAACCTCACAAGGCGTCTCCGCGCTGAGGCTCACCCTCGGCCTTTCTCTGATCGTTGCGCTCGTCAACGCCGTCGCCGGGACGGCGATCGCCTGGTCCCTCGTACGTGATCGCTTCGTCGGACAGGGGCTCGTGAACGCGCTGGTCGACCTGCCGTTCGCGCTGCCCACGATCGTCGCCGGCCTGACGTTGCTCGCGCTCTACGGTCCGAAGTCACCCGTCGGGGTCAACGCCGCGTTCACCCGGTGGGGTCTCTTGCTCGCGCTGCTCTTCGTGACGCTGCCGTTCGTCGTGCGGACAGTGCAGCCGGTTCTGTTCGAGCTGGACCGCGAGATGGAGGACGCCGCCGCTTCGTTGGGCGCGGGGCGGTTCACGACTTTCAAGCGGATCGTCCTGCCCAGCATCCTGCCGGCAATTCTGTCCGGCGTCGCACTCGCGTTCGCGCGGGCGATCGGCGAGTTCGGCGCGGTGGTGCTGATCTCGGGGAACCTTCCGTTCAAGACGGAAGTGGTGTCTGTCTACATCTTCGGCCGACTGGAAAGCGGGGACCCGGGTGGCGCGGCGGCGGCCTCCGCCGTCATCCTCCTGATCTCGTTCGGCGTATTGCTTGCGATCGGCGGGCTCCGTCGTTGGGTCACGAAGCATGATCGGTAAACACGCCCTTCGTCTTTTCTCGCTCGGCTATCTCGCGGTGCTGCTCGTCGTGCCGGTCGGATACGTCTTCTGGCGGACCTTCGAGCACGGGGTCGGCCCGGCCTGGGATGCGATCACGACTCCGGACGCTCTGCACGCGCTGAAGGTGACGCTCATCCTCACCGCGATCGCGGTTCCTGCGAACACCATCTTCGGCGTGTTGTGCGCGCTCGCGATCGTTCGTCATCGCTACCCGGGTGCGGGCATCGTCAACGCCGTCGTCGATCTCCCGTTAGCACTCTCGCCCGTCGTCGTCGGCCTGGCCTTGCTGCTGCTCTACGGCCGCGGCGGCTGGCTCGGTGGGCACGGGATCGTGTTCGCCTTGCCGGGGATGGTCCTCGCGACGATCTTCGTCTCGTTGCCGTTCGTCGTGCGGGAGGTCGTCCCGGTGCTGCGTGAGATCGGAACGGAGCAGGAACAGGCGGCGGCAACGCTCGGCGCCTCGGCCCTACAGACCTTCCTGCGCGTGACCTGGCCGGCGATCCGCTATGCGACGGCTTACGGGGTGGTGCTGACCACGGCTCGCGCCCTCGGCGAATTCGGCGCGGTGAGCGTCGTCTCCGGCAGGCTGGCCGGCGAGACGGAGTCGCTCACCCTCTATGTTCAGGATCGCTACCAGTCGTTCGACACCACCGGCGCCTATGCGGCTGCGGTGGTCCTTGCGCTGCTCGCCATGGCGACGCTGCTCCTGATGACACGACTGAAGCCCAAAGAGAGAACGCAATGATCGAGGCGCAAGGAATCGTCAAGCGCTTCGGTGCGTTCACGGCCCTCGACGGGGTCTCCGTCGACGTGCCGACCGGCTCGCTAACCGCGCTTCTCGGCCCGAGCGGAAGCGGGAAGTCCACGCTGCTCCGCGTGATCGCAGGGCTCGAGCAGCCGGATGCAGGCGAAGTTTCGCTCGACGGCGAGGACGTCACCCGACTGCCGCCGCAGTCGCGAGGCGTCGGCT
>JBBWZE010000324.1:0-12296 GCA_039648845.1 Actinomycetota bacterium
GCTGCGGTGTCGACTGCCGTGTAACGATCGCCTGCGACGCTACCACTGCCGCTCTTCTCTTCGCGTCATGCGCCGCCAGAACCGAGGCGACGCAGGCGAGGCGATTGGAGCCGAGGCCGAACAGTGCACATAGCCGGCCAGATGGCGCACGCGGGCCAAAGTCCCCTCGCTCACCCACTCCGGACAATGAGCCTCAGATGCCAAGCACTCCGGGGGCCTCGAGCGGATCAGGCAGCTCTGGGGGCCCCCACGGCGGGTCCACCTTCGGCGTGACAGAAGCGATGCTCAACCTCACCCGCCGCGATGGCACGCGTCCAATCACGCTCATCGAGTTGTGCCGGCGTCAGCTGCCTCTCGCCCTCTCGCTCGACCGTCCTGGCTAAAGCCTGAGGGACGGTCCCGCCCGCGCACGCAGGGCGCCTTCCGGTGTCTGCTGCGCCAAGAGAGCTCGAGTGCGAAAGGAGGTTTTTCAGTTGAGCATCGACCTTACGAATCGACAGTTTGATCGCAGTAACGACAGAACATCAAGCCAAGCTGACTCGAGCTACGGGCTCGAGGACTCACTGACGCTGTACGCCCGTCGAGTAGGCCGGGTGCCGATGCTGTCTCCGGCTGAGGAGCGTGAACTCTTTCGTCGTAGGGAAGGGGGAGACGAGCGTCCGAAGCGGATTCTGATCGAGGCGAATCTGCGTCTGGTCATGTGGGTCGCCCGTCAGTACGCGCATTACAACGTTCCACTGCTCGACCTCATCCAAGAAGGGAACCTGGCACTCACGCGGGCGGTCGAGCGATTCGACCACCGATTGGGTTTCAGGTTCTCGACGTATGCCACGTTGACGATCAATCGGGCTGTCGGGCAAGCGGCGGAGCGTCATGCGCGTCTCGTTCCGGTTCCAATCTGGGTCGGGAGGCAAATTCGGACGGTTCGACGAGCACGCCAGGTTCTCACGCAGCGCCTGAATCGCGAGCCCCTGCTCGGCGAGATAGCTGACGAAGCGGGACTCGATTACCGCCGCGTTGTGGACCTACTGGGCTACGAGCAGCAGCCCGTGAGTCTCGAGTCCCCGCCGAAAGAGGGGCAGCAGGCTTGCAGTGAGTTGGTCGCGGATCCGACATCAGCCCATTTGGACTCAGCGCTGGCCGAACGCCAGCAAAAAGAGGAAGTTCAGGCCATGCTCAACTCACTCGACGAGCGCCTCCGGCTGGTACTCAAGCTGCGGTTCGGTCTCTCGGGCCAGCCACCGCAGTCGCTGGTCGAGGTGGGGAAGGAGCTGGGAGTGACAAGTGAGCGAGCTCGCCAGCTCGAGGTGGCGGCGCTCGACGTACTCCGAACGCTCGCACCGAACCTGCGGGACTATCTCGAGGTTGCGTAAAGCGTCAAACTTAGGGCTGCGCCCAGAAGATTCCTCTCCCCCTTCTGGGCGCAGCCCTCTCTTTCTATTCAGGTCAGAAACCGGCGGGACGCAACCCCATCCTGCGACCCAATCTTCGGAACGAGCGAGGAAACTCTAGGCGAGGGAGGCCGCGCGAGTTTACGAGCCTGCGACCGGACGCGCCCTAGCTGGCTGCGCGACCCGGCACGAGCCGAAGCGCCCGGCGAACGATGCCCGGTAGCACGAACGCCAACGCCATCAGGCAGAGCGACGCGGCGAGCAGCAGCGCGGCGAGCGCGTTTACCTCGGGCGTGATCCCGAACTTCACCTGTGTGTAGATGTAGATCGGGAGGGTGTTGTGGCTGCCGATCAGGAACAGAGTGATGATGAACTCGTCGAGCGAGAGCGTGAATGCGAACAGCGCTCCCGCGAGAATGGCCGGAGCGAGCAGAGGGAGTACGACATACCGGAGCCGCTTGAAGGTGTTCGCGCCGAGGTCGCTCGCAGCGCGCTCGAGGCTGGCGTCGAAGCCCTGCAGGCGTGCCGCCACGAGCAGGAGGACGAACGGCGTCGTATACACGCTCTGCCCGATCACCGCTGTCGTCGGCGAGAGCGTCTGGTGAAACACGCTCGTAAAGAGGACGAGCAGGCTGACGCCGATGAGGAGGCCGGGAATCATGATCGGTAGGACCATCGCGATCCGGACGCCGCTCCGGAACGGCAGCCGTGACCGGACGAGTGGAAACGCCGCCGCGGTCCCGACGATCGTGCTGACCGCCGTGACCTCGAGCGCGATGCGGATCGTGGTCGTCAGTGCGTCGCGGATCTGGTAATCGTGGAAGACCTGTCCGTACCACTTGGTCGTCCAGCCCGTGATGGGGAAGGTCCCGTATCGGTTGGCGTTGAAGCTGAAGACCACGAGCAGGACGATCGGGGCGAAGAGGAACACGTAGACGAGGACCGCCCAGACACTGAGGGCGCCGCGTGTGAGGCTGCCCCGCCGCGAGACGACGTCGAGATCACGTGCCATAGGGATCCTCGACTTCGAGCGAGCGCCGGAAGACGGCGAGCAGCACCACGATCAGGGCGGCGATCAGCAAAGCGGCCGCGGCGCCCCGGGTGTACTGGGCGCCCTGGAAGAAGTTGACGATGAGGTTTCCGATCATCACGCCCTTCGCGCCGCCGACGAGTTGCGGCGTCAGGTACTCGCCGAGGATCGGGATGAAGACGAAGATCACCGCCGTCGTGATGCCCGGCCGAATCTGCGGCAGGAGGATCCGCCACATCGCGGTCCCCGGTGTCGCGCCGAGGTCCATCGCTGCGCGGAACTGGTTCCAGTCGAAGCGCTCGAGCGACGCGTACAGGGTCAGCGCTGCGAACGGGAAGTAGAGGTAGACCAGCACGAGGATGACCGCAGGACGGTCATAGAGGAAGAACGAGACGGGCTTCGACGTCGCACCGGTCCAGTGGAGGAACCGGTTGATGGCCCCCTGGGGACCGAGGATCGTGAGCCAGGAATAGACGCGTAGGAGGTAGCTCGTCCAGAAGGGCAGGATCACGAGGACGAGCAACACCTTCTGGTACTGCTTGGGGACGTAGCGTGCGAGCCAGTACGCGAACGGAAAGGCGATCAGGAGCGTCAGCGCGGTCGCCGCGAACGACACCCACACCGTCGCCCAGAAGGTCGAGACATACGTGGGAACGCTGAAGAAGTAGCGGTAGTTGTCGACCGTCCAGTGGTGGACGACGTTGTAGTCGACGGTCTGCCAGAAGCTGTAACAGACGATCAGCCCGAGCGGGACCAGGAAGAAGACGCCGAAGAGGACGAGCGCAGGCGCGAATCCCGCGTACTCGCCGAGCCACGAAGACCAGGTCCGCCGCCCGGGGCGACCCAGCGGCAGCTCTACGTCTGCCGGCTGGGTCGCTGGAACGCCCGGGCTCGAGCCGGGGAGACTCATCTAGGCGCCGAACACCTCGTTGAACGCGTCGGTGTACGCCTGCTCGTTGCCGGACGGGCCCTTCAGAGTCATCTTCAGAGCCTTGTCAGGCTGGTTGTAGAGCAGCCGCTGAGCGCGGTCGCCGTGACCCTGATTGACCAGCATCTTGTACGCCTTCTCGTTGAACAGCGGTCGCCCGTTGGTGATGAAGTTCTGGGCGATGTAGGGGGCTTGCTGCATTGCGTTGATGAAGCGTGGGAACGCATCCTTGTTCTTTGACTTCACCACCATCTGTTCTGAGTCGATGAACCCGACCGTGCCCTCGCTCGGGTATGCCGGCTTCACGAGCGGGCCGCCTGCGTCCTTCACGCGGTCGTCCGTGCCGAGGTTCGTGATGCCGATCCACGCTGAGCCGTCCGCGAGAGCGCGCACCACCTCGTTGTTCTGCGATGCCAGCTTCAGGACGTTCGGCTTGAACTCCTTCAGATAGGCCTTCGCCTCGGCGATCTCCGCCGTCGTCATGCTGTACGGCTGCTTGGCGCTGGTCGCCTTGCCGGCGATCGCCATCATGTCCGTCGGAATGTTCTCGAGTGAGATCTTCCCCTTGTACTTCGGATCGAGGATCGCATGCCACGAGTCCGGGATGGTCTTCACGAACTTCGGGTTGTAGTAGATCTGCACCGTCGACCAGGAGAACGGATAGCCCATGTAGTTCGAGCCGTCCTTCCAGAAGGAGAAGTCCCGAGCGATCGAGTACAGCTGTGACGAGACGGGCAGCGAGGAGAGATCGAACGACTCCGTCAGCCCGTCCTTGTTGTATTTCGGAACCCAGAGCGCGTCGCCCGACACGATGTCGAACTGGCTCCCCGTCTGCTTGATCTTCAGGTAGGCGTCCGCGTTGTCGCTGAACAGCTGCGGCCGGCCCTGCTCGTTCGTCTGCTGCTTCACCGCCGCCAGCTGGTCGTTCGCGTAGTGATCCGACCAGGTGAGCCAGTTCAGCGTCACCGCCTTGTCGCTCTTACCGGTTGCAGATGCCGACCCGCTCGACCCTTTCGAAGAGCCCCCGCATCCTGCCGCGATGACTCCGACGGCGCCGACTGCCCCGAGCCGCAACACGCGGCCTCGGCTCATGCGCTCGTCGAACAAGCGCTCGTCAATTGACGTCACGTACATCCTCCTCTCGTCGATTAGACCCCTCCAGTAGCACTACGTCCGCCGGGTCCCAGATCAGCACGACCTCGGTCTCCGGAAGCAGATCGCTCGCGGCAGCACCCTCGTTGCCGAAGAGTGCGGCAGTGACCGGCGCGCTGACGCCGTCGCACTTCACTGCCACACGGGTATGACTGCCGAGAAACGAAGACTGGGCGATTCGTCCTCGTAGGCCGGTTCCGTTCGAGTCCGCGACACGCTGGACCTGGATGGACTCCGGCCGCACCATCAGTGTTGCCCGCCCGCTGGTGCGCGGCTCCGGGGCGGGGACCTCTGCTCCGTTGTCGAGGGCGGCTTTGCCACCCGCTCCGACCTCGACCTCGATGAAGTTGGACTCGCCGATGAAGTCGGCGACGAACGCGCTCTTGGGCCGGTGATAGATCTCGTGTGGCGCGCCCACCTGCTCGATGCGTCCCTCGTTCATGACCGCGATGCGAGTTGCCATCGACATCGCTTCCTCCTGGTCATGCGTGACGTACATGAACGTCGTGCCGACGTCGCGATGGATCTCGGCGAGCTCGATCTGAAGGCGCTTCCGCAGTTTCAGGTCGAGCGCGCCGAGCGGCTCGTCGAGCAGCAGGACCGCGGGCCGGTTGACGAGGGCACGTGCGACCGCGACACGCTGCTGCTGTCCGCCGGACAGTTGCGCGGGGAGCCGATCGGCGAACGTGTCGAGCCCGACGAGCCCGAGGGCCTCCTCGATCCTGCCGCCCGCATCGCGTTTCGCGGTGCCGGCCATCTTCAGACCGAAGCCGACGTTGTCACGCACCGTCATATGCGGGAACAGCGCGTAGTTCTGGAAGACGGTGTTCACCGCGCGTTTGTAGGGAGGGAGGCGGTTCACGTTCTCGCCTCTGATCAGGATCTCGCCCGAAGTCGGCGCAATGAAGCCGCCCACGAGGTTCAGGGTCGTCGTCTTCCCACACCCCGACGGCCCCAGGAGGCAGAAGAACTCGCCTTCCTCGATCTCCAGGTTCGTCGGCTGGAGCGCGTCCTGTCCGCCGTAACGCTTGGTCACACCGCGGAAGGTGATCGCCGGTGAATCGCTCTTCCGGTTCATCGCGAGGCCTCCGGCCAGCAACCGCACGAACGGCGGCGGACGAGGGTGACGGGAACGCGCACCTCGACCACCTTGGCCTCGGATCGCATCGCGTCAACGAGCAGTTCCGCTGCGGTAGCGCCGATCTGGCGGGCGTCGTACGCCACCGCAGTAAGGGGAGGCTCGAGAAGATCTCCGAAATACGGGTCGTCGAAGGCGACGAGCGCGACGTCGTCCGGAATGCGAACGCCGCGCGTCGCGGCGGCCGACATGAAGCCGAGTGCAAGCTCCGCGCTGGACGCGAGCACGGCCGTTGGGCGCTCGGGGTCCGCGAGGAGCTCCAGTCCCGCGCGCCGGCCGTCGGCGATCTCCCAGGCGCAAACCTTCACGTACCGATCTGCGGGGGAGAGGCCGTGGGTGGCCATCGCGTCGTCGAAGGCGTGCAATCGGGCCGCGCCGGCGCTCTCCCGCTGCGATCCCGCGAGGACAGCGATACGTTCGTGGCCGTGCTCGACGAGGTGGTCGACGAGCAGCGCGATACCTCCCTCGTTGTCGAGTGTGACCGCGCCCTGGCCGGTGCCTTCGACCACTCCGTCGAAGAAGATCGTCGGCGTCGCCGCGGCGTCGACCGCGCCGTCGAAGAGTGAGCGCGGCAGCCCCGTGCTTGCGACGAGCAGCCCGTCGACCTGGTGCGAGAGCAAGGTCTCCAGCGCGGCGAGCTCCCGCTCGACGTCCAGGCTTGCGTCCATCAGCATCACGCGGTAGCCGGCCTGCTCCAGCTGTCCCTGCGCTCCCTTCAGTGCCGCGGCATAGAACGGGCTCGACACGTCCGGTACGACGAACCCGACGGTGAAGGTCTGCTGTGTCCGGAGGGAGCGAGCGAGTGCAGACGGCTGGAAATTGAGCTTGGCGGCTGCGTCCTGCACGGCGGCACGCGTGGCGGGGGCGAGACCGCCGTGCCCGTTCAGGGCCCTCGAGGCGGTCGAGCTCGAGACGCCGGCCCGCTCGGCGACGTCGGCGAGCGTCGCCTTACGCCGGGGGACGACGCCAGGCGCACCGTCCTCCTGCGGCTCGCTGGCCGCGAGGCTGGAAAATCGATTGCGCAAGCGATTGCGACGCTGCCATACTCACCTTCGCAGTGTCAAGGGCGACGCCTCCTCTTCGGCTCGGCGTCGCCGGTCTCGGCGGGATGGGCACCCTCCACGCCGAGAATGCCCAGCGGTTGCCGGGGGTCGAGTTGGTGGCGGTCGCGGCGGCCCGCGAGGGGCGCGCCGAGGAGGTAGGGAGGCGGCTTGGAGTTGCTCATGGCACCTACGCGGAGTTGTTCGCCCGAGACGATGTCGACGCGGTCGTCCTCGCCGGCCGCTCGGTCGATCACGCTCGCCTCGCTGTGGAAGTGCTCAGTTCGGGCAAACATCTCTTCCTGGAGAAGCCGGGCGCGACATCTCTGGCCGAGCACGACACTCTTCGCCTGGAGAGCACGGCTCGCTCCGGCCAGATCGTTCAGGTCGGTTACATGCGGCGCTACGACGCCCGCTTCGTCGAGGCGCATCGCCGGATCCGGGCGGGCGACGGCGGGACTCCGCTCGTCATCCTGCTCACGAGCCGCGACACCGAGTGGCCTGCAGACGAGGATCCGCGCGACACGGGCGGGTTTCTATTGGACATGGCGTCGCACGACTACGACGCGGCGTGTTGGCTCTTCGACGACGACCCCGTGGAGGTGTCGGTCGTGCGGCAGGCGCTCGTTTATCCGGATCTCTCGGACTTCGGCGACCTCGACAACGGCGTCGTGACGATCCGCTTCGCGGGCGGTGGCATCGCCGTCACGCACGTGTCGCGGACCTCGTCGTTCGGACACGACATTCGTTGTGAAGTGGTGGGGAGCGAAGGCTCTGTCTTCGTGCGTGGGCCGGGCGACGGCGCGGCGGCCTTGATCCGCCGCTCCGACGCGGCGCGGTTCCCGCCTGACTATCGCGTTCGCTTCGCAGACGCGTACGTCGCCGAGCTCACGGCGTTCGTCGCGGCTTGTACCGGCGCGGGTCCGGCCGGGCCGACGCTCGATGACGACCGTCGGGCAGTCGCAACCGGCATCGCCGCGCGCGCGAGCGCCGTGTGCGGTCAGCCTCTTGCAGTCGGATCGGACTGGCCCTGGCCATGAGACGGCGACCGCGTCTTGGAACGATCGCGGTCGCGTTGCTCGCGATCGGCGTCATTGGAGCCGCAGTCGTCGACACCGTCGGCAAGTCGGTCTCCAAAAAGCAATCGCCCGTCAAGACGCACAAGGTGCCACCGATGGGCGACGCGCTCCTGCGCGATCGCAATGTGATCGCGGCACGGTTGCGGACAGGCAGCGCAAGCGGCGTGCTCTATTTCGTCGATGAGGCCTGCCGGTTGCACGCACTGCGGCTCCCGTCGCTGACGACGACGCCGGCGCCGCGCGACGGAGGCTGCCGCGCCCTCGTCTCGCCGGCCTCCG
The DNA here is from genome assembly GCA_039648845.1 of Actinomycetota bacterium. Lineage (GTDB taxonomy): Bacteria > Actinomycetota > Thermoleophilia > Gaiellales > Gaiellaceae > 3-1-20CM-4-69-9. The sequence continues at coordinate 8,038 of JBBWZE010000324.1, forward strand.
CGCCACCAGGCTGGTCGCTCTGGCCTCGTAACACACCGCTCGCGGCTCGTTGCGACGAGCATCGACGTGTGATCGTGAGCGCAGCCACGGGACCGTCATTGCCGATGATCGGCGGCTGCGCACCCGCGTGGAGGCCGGACGGCTCGATGACCTACATCCGCCGCGGCGCAATCGTCCAGTTCCCACGCACGGGCCGGGCGAAGGTGCTGCAGAGCCGAAGCCAGTTCACTCGTGCGCTCGAGGCTCTGCCGGCCCTTGGTGGTGTGGGCGGCTGGCGCGCGATTCGAGTGGCTTGGCTCAGTCCCGCTCGTTTTGCGGTGCTCGCGTCAAGTGGGTCGAGGACCGTGCTCGCGGTGTTCTCCGGCCGGCGCATCGCCGCGCTCAAGACGCGTGTTCCGTCGCAGGTGACCGAGTTGCGAGGGAGCCCGCTAGGAAGCTACGTCGTGCTGGGAACGGCCAGCGGAGTGCGCGTGTACGACGCCCGCCGCCGAGATCTCCCGCGTGTTCGGCGCTTCGGCCTACTCGTTTCGGTCGCGTGGTCGAGCGACGAAAGTTGGCGGGCCGTCGCGCAGGAGCAAAAGGTCCTACTCGTCGGGCCTCACGTGAGCGTGGTTCTCCCGCTGCGCGCGCTCGACCTGGCCTGGACGCGCGACGTTTCCTAGATTGATGCGTGCTCGGTGAGCCAGGCGCGGTTCCGGACCTGAGCGGCCTCCGCGTCGGCGGCGTCCTGAGCCGACTGCGGGACCATGTCCTGCTCCACCACCAACCAGCCCGCGTACTGAGATCGAGCCAGCTCGACAAAGAAACCTTCGAGGTCGACGTCGCCCGTTCCCAGCTCGCAGAACACACCGCGACGCCACGCCTCCGGCATGTCGGCGCCGTCGGCGATCACGCCTGCGAGCACGTCATTGCGTACGTCCTTGACGTGCAGGTGATTGATCCGCTCGCCCCAGTCGCGCAGAGCTTGGGTGGGATCGCCGCCACCGAGCGCAAGGTGGCCCGTGTCGAGCAACAGGCCGACGTCCGTCAGCTCGAGCATGCGCTCGATCTCCCACGGTGCCTCGACGAACGTCGCGGTGTGGTGGTGGAACGTCGGCTCGAAGCCGCGGGTCCGCGCAAGATCCGCAGCGCGCGCAACACCCTCGGACAGCCGCCGCCAGCCGGAGGCATCGAGGCCGATCGACTCGTCGGAAGCGGCCCGGCCGGGAAACTGCGCGCGGTCCGGGGATCCCCCGTCCGCAAGAACAGCTTTGGCCTCGCTCCCGTCTCCGGCGGCGAAGAACTCGAGCGTTTCACCCATCGCCGCCAGGTCTTCATCCCAGTGCTCGGGCTCGCTGAAGCGGATGGGGATGTAGCCGCCGACGAGTGCGAGACCGTGCTCCTCGAGCCGCCCGCGGAGGTTGTCGCGCCGGCCGAGATAGCCCGGCGGGCCGAGCTCGGTTCCCTCGTAACCCGCGCCGGAGATGGCTTCGAGCACACGCTCAGGCCCGGGCACGTCGGGCAGGATTCCGACCGTGATCTCGAAGGCTCCGTAGCTGCACGGCGCGTTCGCGACGCGAATGCTGCTCAGCTCCGCCGTCCTTCCAGCGTGACCATGGGCACTCGCGGGTCGGGCTCGAGGTTTGCCCAGGCGGGGCGGATCCAGGCGAGCGACGGATCGTCGGCGGCCGCCATCGACCGGCGATCCCCGGCAAGGCCGTTCAGGTAGTACAGGTCGTACCCGTGTGCCGCTGCAGTCGTGTGGTAGCCGTGCGGCACGAGCATGATGTCGCCGTCGCGCACGGTCTCCGTGAGCTCCGTTCCATGTTGCGGGCTGTAGAGGCGTTGTACGGCGAACGCTCCTGCCGGCTCGGTCTGTGTGCGGTAATAGTAGATCTCCTCCAACACGACCTCCCCGGGTGGGTGATCCTCGTCGTGCTTGTGAGGCGGATAGCTCGACCAGTTCCCTGCCGGCGTGAATACCTCCACGACCAGCAGGCGCTGGGCGGGGAAGTCGGGCTTGATGATGTGGTTGATCTGACGCGTCGCGTTGCCCGATCCGCGCACCTCGATCTCGACGTCGTTCGGCGTGACCAGTCGCGGTTCGAGGCGCTCATCGGCAAGCGCTCCGGACACTGCGACCTCGACGTCGCCGAGGGCGGAGAGCGTGTACTCAGCGTCGCGCGGGAGATACAGGGCCCAGGGCATGCCGTCGAAGACGCTTGCGCGCTCCCCGAGCTCCCACCGTTCGCCGCCGCTCTCGATCGCGCAGCTGCCGCCCAAAGGAACGAGTGCGATCTCTTCGTCCCCCGTCCGCCCCGCGACCTGCTCGCCGTCGCGCAGGCGCCCGACGCGGAACGACAGATAGCGCCACGATGCCGACGCGGGGTCGACGGTGTCCCAGTCGCCGTGGCGCAGCAGGAGCTCCGTCACGCGAGCTCCGCCTCGAGTTCCTGGAGTGTCGGCATTGCTTCCGAGCATGCCAGCTGCGATGCGACGATCGCGCCGGCTACCGAAGCGCGGCGCACCGCCTCCTCGACTGGAAGGTCGGCGTGCAGGCTTTGCACGAAAGCTGCGACGAACGCATCTCCCGCGCCGAGCCCGTTGACGACGTCGACCGGGTGGCCCGGCACATCGACTTCGTCACCTTCGTGGAACAGGAGAGCGCCACGTTCGCCGCGCTTCAGCACCAGCGTGCGCACTCCTAGCTCGAGCAACACGCTGGGCTCTCCCGCGGCAGCTTCGACTTCTTCCTCGTTGCCGATCACGATGTCCGCATACCCGGCTGCCTCTCGAGCGAGCTCGCCGTATTCATCGGCTCGTTCCCACAGCGTGGGACGCCAGTCGAGGTCGAAGATCGTCGTGCCCTGGTGCGCGGCCAGCGCGGCGAGCGTCGTCTCGCGGCTGGGTGACTGCGCGAGGCCGGTGCCGGTCGCGAGCAGGTAGGGCGCGGCGGCGACCTCGTCGGCGTCGAAGTCTTCAGCACCCAGCTGCCAGTCCGGCGCGGTCGGATAGCGGTAGAAGGTGATCGGAAAGTTGTCGGGCGGCCAGACCTCGCAGAACGTCGGTGGTGTCATCAGGCGTTTGTCGACAGCGAGGAAGCGCACGTCCACTCCCTCCGCCGAGAGAAAGTCGCGCACGAACTCGCCGTGCGGATCGGGACCGACACGCGAGACGATCGCCGTTGTCAGCCCGAGCCGCGCGAGCCCAGTTGCGACGTTGCCCGCGAAGCCGCCGACGAAGCGCGTGTACGTGCGCACCTCGCGGAGCGGAGTGCGGAGCTGGTTCGGGTACAGGTCGATGCCGACCCGCCCGAGCACTGCCACGTCGATCATCCGGCCATTTTCCTTCGCACATGAACGGCCTGCGTCGAGAAGGCGCCGAATGACGTGAGGCATTTTCTTCCAAGTTCAGTATCTGCGTGGGACTTCTGTTCGTTAGATCTTCGTTTGGAAGTCTTGCCAATGTCCGATCTTTGCTCTATTCTGCGATCCGGCGCAAGCCACACCAAGATGATGACCAAAGCCAACACCCAGGAATTTCTCGCCGAAACGGCCGTCGCCGTCCGTGTTTTGCCGTGCTGGCATCGCTCGGATGCGATTCGCCGCCCCGGCTACGTCGTAGCCCTCGCTGGGAGCTCCCTGCGCTAGATCCGTAGCCGCAGAAGCAAGCCAGACGAGGGCGACCCAAAGCGGGTCGCCTTTTTTGTTGGAGGGCGACCAGACAATTTCGAACAGAAGGTGATGCTCAGCTTGAAACAGCTCTGAATCGAATCGAGGCCCCGCCTGAGAGAGAAAGGTTCTCTGCCGAGCGCTGGAAATGCAATGGCCGAATAAGCGCCAGCTTTAGCATGCGCATTTCCAACCGGCGAGCACGGATCGGGCTCCAAAGCTCCTCCACGTAGGACGACGCTCACCAACCGAGAGCCGTCGATCCAGGGTCGAAGGGTAGGCGAGTGGCATGGAAAACATCGTTCGGCGCAGGCCGAGCGAGAAATAGCAGACGAAACACACTTAGTTGCTCGGAGCCACTAAGTCAGGAAGCGACGATTCGGGATCGTCTAATGGCAGGACGTCACGCTCTGAACGTGAAGATCGAGGTTCGAGTCCTTGTCCCGAAATGCCGATCGAAGTCCGCCTCGGCTGCGCCGAGCCATGATGACTTCGATCGGATTACCCGGTTTCGATTCGGCCGCGGGTAGCCGACGCCGGCCTAGCCGGCATCGGCAACGAAGCGGCAAGGGCGGGTAGCTCAGTTGGCCGAGCGCCTCTCTGATATGG
>JBBWZE010000332.1:0-2751 GCA_039648845.1 Actinomycetota bacterium
TGGTTAGCACAACTTGAGAAGCAGAAAGTAGCAGGTTGTGCCGGATGTTTCTAGTCCCCGAGAAGACCGACGAGTTTGGCGCCGGCGTCCGTGCGCCCGCTCCGAAGCAGCAGTCGCCTAGCACGCCGGGTCGCTGCGCGGCGTGAGGTAATAAATGCGTAAAGCCGCCGCGGTTGCGGTTTCGATCTCTGACTCGCGGATATCTGGCCGAAGTCACTTCACGCCATGCGCGCGGATGGCGGCGTTTCGCTGCGCCCCAGTCTGCGCCAGAACGGGGGATCTTTGTGTCGGTTCAGGCAAGCATTGCCTGGCTTTGCTCTGCGCCGACATTCGCCAAACCTATGACCGGCAAGCCCGCTGAAATTCGTTCGCTCGGCGCTGCGTGCAGCAACACCTCGGAAGGCCTCCCGCCACTAGCGCTCCACCCGTCGGAGGAGATCGCTACCGCGGTAGGGCTCAGTCCTGTTCGCGTTGTCACACCCGGACGGCCCGAAGCCCGGGGGAAGTTCCTGTACGCCGGAGACGAGAAGCTCTACGTGCGCGGCGTCACGTACGGCACGTTTGCACCCGGGCCTGACGGGAGCGACTATCCCCGGCCGGCCGTCGTGGCATCGGACTTCTCGCACATGCGCGAGAACGGCATCAACGCCGTCCGCACGTACACGTGCCCGCCGCCGTGGCTCCTCGATCTCGCTGCGGAACACGGTCTCCGGGTCATGGTCGGACTCGCCTGGGAGCAACATGTCGCGTTCCTCGAGGAACGCGCCCGGCGGAGTGCGATCGAGCGCCGTGTGCAAGCCGGCGTCGAAGCATGCGCAGGGCATCCCGCGATCCTCTGCTACAGCATCGGCAACGAGATCCCCGCGTCGATTGTCCGCTGGTACGGGCGGCGCCCGGTCGAACGCTTTCTGGAGCGCCTGTACCGCGCGGCACGCGCCGAGGACCCGGAGGCGTTGTTCACGTACGCGAACTATCCCTCGACGGAGTACCTGCACCTTCCATTTCTCGACCTCGTGTGCTTCAACGTCTACCTCGAGCAGGAGGAGCGGCTCGAGAGCTATGTCGGTCGACTCCAGAATCTGGCAGGCGATCGGCCGCTCGTCCTTGCCGAGCTCGGTCTCGACAGCCGCCGCAACGGGGAGGCGGCGCAGGCGACGATGCTCGGGCGGATGCTGCGCACGGCCTTCCCGGCCGGATGCGCGGGCACGTTCGTCTTCGCGTGGACGGATGAGTGGCACCGTGGCGGATCCGAAGTCGGCGACTGGGACTTCGGGCTCGTCGACCGCGGTCGGCAACCCAAGCCCGCGCTGAGCGCGGTGCGAGACGCGTTCGAGAAGACTCCCTTCGCCCCCGAAGCCCAGTGGCCACGCATGACTGTCTGCGTCTGCACGCGGAACGGCGCGCGGACGCTCCGCGACTGCATGGAGGGAATCGCCGAGCTGGACTATCCGGCGTACGAGACGATCGTCGTCGACGACGGCTCGACCGACGAGACGGTCGCGATCGCACAGCAATACGGAGCGCAAATCCTCCACTCGCACGGTCGGGGATTGAGCGTTGCGAGGAACCTCGGCCTCGAGACCGCGACCGGCCAGATCATCGCCTACCTCGATGACGATGCCCGCCCCGATCCGCAATGGCTGCGTTACCTCGCGACGACATTCATGACGACGACGCATGTCGGCGTGGGCGGGCCGAATATCGCGCCGACGGACAGCGGCATCGTCGCCGAGTGCGTGGACCGCACCCCCGGCGGACCGGTGCAGGTCCTCCTCACCGACCGCGAAGCCGAGCACATCCCGGGCTGCAACATGGCGTTTCGAAAGACGGCGCTCGAGGCGATCGGCGGATTCGATTCCCAATTCCGGGTCGCCGGTGACGACGTCGACATCTGCTGGCGGCTTCAGGATCGCGGCTGGACGATCGGCTTCAACTCGACGGCTGTGGTCTGGCATCGCCGACGCGATTCGGTGCGCGCACACTGGAAGCAGCAGCGTGGCTATGGCAGGGCAGAAGGTCTGCTCGCACGGAAATGGCCGCAGAAATACAGTCGTGGCCAGGCTCGCTGGGCCGGGCGTGTCTACCACCCGGGTGCTGGGGCACGGCGGTGGCGGATCTACTACGGGCTCTGGGGATCCGGCGCCTTCCAGCCGCTCGAGGAGCGGGCACCGGCAACGCCCGACTCGTTCTTGCTGCTTCCTCAGTGGTACTACCTGCTCGGGCCGGTCGCGGCCCTGGCTGCGAACGACTCGCTCCGTCACCCGCTGCTCCCTCTCGTGCCGGCGCTCCACCTTCCTGTTGCAGCGCTGCTGCTCGTGCTCTGGCTTGCGGCGCCCGTCGTCCAGGCGGGGCGGTCGGCGTGGCGCGCGCTGGCTCCGTTCGGGGGGAGAGCGCGGGCGCGGTGGCATCGCTGGCCGCTGACCACGGTGTTGCACCTCCTCCAACCAGTGGCGCGGCTCACCGGCCGCAGCAGCGCCCGGCCGAGGCGGTGGGGTCGTAACCCGGCGCACCCACTCGCGCTCCCGAGGCCGAGGACGCTCGCCGTCTGGTGCGAGGAATGGTCATCGGCGACGCAGCGCCTGCACAGGCTCGAAGCGGCGGTGCAGGCCCGCAGCGTCACCGTCCTCCGGGGCGGCGACTTCGAGCGGTGGGACCTGCACCTCAAGGTCGGATGGCTCGGTGGAGCCCGCCTGCGCATGGCGGTCGAGGAGCACGGGGAAGGACGGCAGCTGCTGCGCTTTCGCGTTTGGC
>JBBWZE010000021.1:0-3312 GCA_039648845.1 Actinomycetota bacterium
CAGAGAGCGCAACGGTACTTGGGCCGTCATGCCGAGGTTCCTCCCAATCGGGAAGGAAGCCAAGGGCGCCGCAGGCTTTCTTCTCGCCGCCTTGCCAGCGCTGGGCGCCCTGCTGACCGCCCTGGCGATCAGCGGAGACCTCATCGGCAGAATGGCGCGGAACCATCCCCTGGCAAGCTTCGGCGCGTTCGGGTCGGCGGCACTTGCCGTCTTCCTCGGTGCGGTCGCGGCCTACGGCTTGCAAGAGGGATCGCGCGAGGAGCGTGGCGTGCTCTCCATCGGGATCCTCGTGCTGGGGGCGGCGCTCGTCTTCGGCGTCTACGCCGGGGTCGAGACCTGGGGCGACCGAGCGCAGCCGAGCATCACGGTGACGCCGAAGTCGGGATCCGTCGTCGCGGTCTCCGTTCACGGGATCGGGCTTCGCTCGAGCGACCACATCGTCGTGGAGGTGGAGCAGCTGCTCCGCGGTTCCGACCAGCGAGGCCGACCCACCTGGCAGCCGGGCCAGCCGCTCTACGGCGCGTCGCTCGGCCCGAATCGCTCGGGCGAGATCGAGCACACCGTGAACCTCTCTCTTCCGGCCGGAGACTTCGACGACCTCGGCGCGCGCGCATGGGTCGGCGACGAGCCCCGACCTTGTTACACGCGCGGGAACACAACCGGCTGCGTCCGCGTGCACATTTCCCGCCCGCAGGAGCGTCCCCAACTCTCCGTCGTCTGGGAGACATTCGTCAGGGTGCCGCGCCTACTGGTCCGGCTCAAGGCTCGCAACTTGGCACAGCGCCCGGCCCGCGCGATGACGCTGCGGGTGTTCGGCATCGCGGCGGGACAGCCACGGCGCAACCTGGCCGAATGGTCGCTCGCACCGAATGCCGGCGGCGAGTTCGATCGCAGCCTGGCCGTCGTGGTCGGCCGCGCGTACACCGACGTCTGCGTGGTCGCGAGCATCTCGACGCGGGAGCCGGAATGCCCGGCGCCCGTCGAAGACGGCACCGTGTGGTCGCAGCTCGCCGTACCGGCCGCTCAGTAGCCGCGTCCCTCGATCGAGTGATTTGCCGCATGTTTTGTTGCCTTTCGCTTTCTCCTTTCCCTGACAGCAGGCACGGGAGGAGTGGATGTTTCGCAGTAGACGTTCTCGCGGGTTCATCGCACTTGCGTCGGCCGTCGGCGCGGGTGCGCTTCCCGCAGCCGGTGCTGCGGATACCGGCGGGGTGCCCTTCGATCCGCCGGCTTGCATCTCGGTACTGCCAGCGCTGACGACCACTTGCCCGCAGCCGGCGCCGGCGCAGCCGGCGAACGTCGCGTCGGCACAGAGTGTTGAGTCAGGACAGGCCGAGCCGGGAAGTGTGTCGGCGATCCCCGATCTCGCGCGATCGCTCTTGGCCGAGGTGAATCGCGCGCGGCGCACGTACGGACTGCGACCGCTCGTCTACTCAGCCGCGCTCGCGAATGCGGCAACCGAGCATTCGAAGGCGCTGGCGACGGCGGGAATGTTCACGCACAGCTGGCCTACGACAGGTCGGCTCTTCGCGAGTTGGATCCGCGGCTTCTATCGGGCCGGCGGCTACCGGGCGTGGAAGGCCGGCGAGAACCTGCTCTGGGGATCGCCTGGATTCACTTCCGCAAGCGCGGTGCAGCAGTGGCTCGAAAGTCCCACCCATCGCCGGGTGCTCTTGACGAAATCCTGGCGCGAGCTCGGCATCGGCGTCGTGTCCGCGCTCAGAGCGCCGGGCGCGTACGGCGGCCGCGACGTGCAGATCGCGGCAGCCGAGTTCGGTCTGCGAAGGCACTGACGGTTGCATCGCGTCGCCTTCCTCGTTGCAGCCGCGTACCTCGCACTGCCGACCGCGACGTCCGGAGCCGTAGGGAGTTACACCTTCGACGGCGGTACGAGGACACAGCGCGAAACCGTGGTCGCAGCCCTCGAGGCGAGCTCGTTCGACTGGATCCTGGTCCCTGGTCCGGTCACGATTCACATCGTTCCCGGCGAACCGTCGCGCTCCCTTCCACGCGAGATCTGGCTCGACGCCGATTTGTTGGACGCCGGTCAATTCGCCTGGGGCGTCGTCCAGCACGAGTACGCGCATAAGGTCGATTACCTGCTACTCGACGAGGCCCAGCGCGATCTGTTGCTGCGCGAGCTCGGAGGGCGCGATTGGTGCTACGGCGTGCCCGGACTGGCGCACGACCAGTACGGCTGTGAACGATTCGCGTCGACGCTCGCCTGGTCGTTCTGGCCCTCTCCGGAGAACTCCATGCGACCGACTCGCCAACTGGACGAGTCGGCGGCAATGGCACCGGCGAAGTTTCGAGCGCTCGTCTCGAAACTGACCAGCCGAACAGCGGCACGAAGCGTGAGGAAGCACTGATGCCCGGCTGGCTGACCTGGACGCTCGTCGGGCTCGGCATCTGGTTCGCCGTATCGGTGGTGTGCGCTTTCCTGGTCGGTCGCTTGCTCGGTCGCCGGCCCGCGTCCCGGCGGCCTGTGATCCCCGCCGCCCCCGCATCTGGCCGCGGTCGGATTCGACCCCGCTCACGGACGCTGACCAGATCGGGTTAGCGCACGAGAATGCCGGTCGGACGGATCACGCGCCAGACTCCGCCGAACTCGGTCACGTCCTGACAGAGGATCTGACCTGCTCTGCGATCGCCGACGTAGTAGTAGAGAGGCCGTCCCGCGTACGTCACCTGCAGCCTGCCGCCGGCGCGCTTGGTCGTTCCGAGGAGCCTCGCCTTCACACCGCTGCCGGCCCGGGGGCGAGTCTCGACGAGGTAGGGCGGCCACGCTGTCGCACACTCGCCGACACAGGCGCTCTTGCGGCGTGGGTCGCGCGTGAATGCGTAGAGCACGAAGCCGCGGCCGTCGAACAGGATCCGCCCGAAGTCAGATGATCCCGCCGTGAGCGTCGACCGGGGAGCGCTAGACGACGCTGGAGTTACGCACAGGACCCCTGCCGCGGCGAGAGCCAGGACGACGGGGAGAAGAAGCCGCAATCGCATAACGCCCAGTCTCGAAGCGACGGAGCGGCGTTACAGCCGATCAGGTCTCGCTCGAGGCGGCCCAGATGTTCAGGTCGGCATCTGTGGCAGAGCGGTCGATCTCTGCGAGCTCATCTTCGGAGAGCTCGAGCCTGTCGAGAGCTGCGACGTTCGCCTCCAGCTGGGCCACGCTCGAAGCCCCGATCAGCGTCGACGTCACCCTGGGATCGCGAAGCGTCCAGGCGAGCGCCAGCTGGGCGAGCGTCTGACCGCGGCGCCCCGCGATCTCGTTGAGGGCCCGGATCTTCGCCAGGGACTGGTCGTTGATCAGAT
>JBBWZE010000062.1:0-3144 GCA_039648845.1 Actinomycetota bacterium
CCGCGCTTCAGACCTTCGTCTCCGTCCTGCGTCGCCGGCTTTCGCCCGACCGGCGGCGCGCGCGCGAGCTCGTGGTCACCGAGCCCGATGCGTACCGGTTCGCCGTCGAGTTGGTCGACCTCGACCTTGATCGCTTCGATCAACTGCTCGAGCGCTCGGGACAGGCCGCCACGCGCGACGCGCGACCCCTGCTCGAGGAGGCACTGGCACTCGTGCGCGGCGAGGTGCTCGAGGACGAGCCGTACGCGAGCTGGGCCGAGGATCTGCGTGGGACCTACCGCGGGCGCGCGCTCGGCGCTCACCTCGACGCGGCCGAGGCGGCGCTCGCCGAATGCGACTACGCCGCCGCCCTCACCCACGCCCGGGCTGCCATCGGTCTCGACCGCTTCGCCGAGCGCGCCCACCGGACCACGATGCTCGCGCTCTATGCCATGGGCCGTGCCCACGAGGCGCTCGACGCGTACCGCCGCGTCCGTGAGCTCTTGGCCTCGGAGCTCGGGCTTGACCCGACCGCCGAGACTCGGGGCCTGGAGAACGCGATCCTGCGCCAGGAGGACGTCTGCTCGCTGCTGCCCAGGCCGGTCGGCGAGCAAGCGACGAGTCCCCCCGGGGGGTCGTTGCGCCTGCTGGGTCGCAGGGAGGAACTGCGGGCGCTGACGGACGCGGTGCGCCGAAGTCTCGAGGGGGAGTTCGCGCTGGTCATGGTCGAGGGAGAGGGCGGCGTGGGCAAGAGCCGCTTGCTGAACGAGCTCACCGCGTCGCTGCGCGACGTGCGCGTCGGGCGCGCGACATGTTCGCCGCTCGAGCGCGACCTGCCGTACGTGCCCTTGGCCGCCGCCCTTCGGGACGCGCTCGGCGATGTCGAGGTCGACCCCGCACGGCCCGCTCTCGCGGGGATCCTCCCGGAGCTTGGGGCGGGCCGTCAGGGTGCGGACGTTGCGCCGCTCGACGCGCTCGAGGCCCTTGTCGGGTTCGTCGCTCAGCACGCCCCGCTCGTGCTCGTGCTCGACGACCTCCAGTGGGCCGACCCGACCACGATCGCCGCCGTCGGCTACCTCCAGCGCCGCTGCGCGCAGCTGCCGGCAGCGGTCGTCGTCGCGCTGCGCAGCGAGGATGCGCCGCCCCACCACCCGCTGCACCGGCTGTCGCCGACAGCGGCGGTCCGGCTTGAGCCCCTCACTCCCACGGAGCTCGCGCCGCTCGGGATGCCCGAGCTTCACGGGGCGACCGGAGGCCACCCCCACTTCGTCGCCGACGCGATCGCCAACGGGACTCGGCGCGAACTGTCGGCTGCCCTCGCCGAGATGCTGCTTTCACGCTGCCGCATGGAGGGTCCCGACGCCCACCGCGTCCTGGCCAGCGCCGCTGCCCTCGAGCAGCCGTTCGAGCCGGAGCTCCTCGCCGAGATGTTGTGCGTCGACCCGGCCGAGCTCACCGAGGAGCTCGAGCGTTTGCGCGACCGGCGACTCCTGCGCGCATCCGGGCTGCGATTCCGGTTTCGCTACGACCTCGTCCGACACGCGCTCGTACAGGATCTGTCGCCCGCCCGCCGGCGTCTACTGACGCAGCGAGCGGCAGAGGCTCGTCGCGCGCTCCGTAGGACGGCGGTCGAATCGGCCGCGGCGGGCTAGGGCCGGTGACCACGCCCGAGCGGGACGAGCGCTTCGAGCGACTGTTCGAGGATTCCGACGACCCGATCTTCGTCGTCGACCCGCTCGAGGATCAGATCCTCGACGCCAATCGCGCGGCTTGCGCGATGCTCGGCTACACGCACGCGGAGCTGCTCGCCACCCCGGTGTCGTGGATCCACCCTGCCGAACTGCCCGAGCTGAGCGCATTCGTGGCCCGCGTCGTGCGCGAACGCGAAGGCCAGACGATCAGGCTCACGTGTCGCACCAAGTCGGGAGTCTTCCTCCCCACCGAGACGGCGCTCCTGGCCCGCGACAATGGCGGTCGCCTGTACATCTTCTGGTTCGTGATCGACCGCTCCGAGCACCGTCAGGCACCAGTCGACGGGGCGTGACGGACGTCGAGCTGCAGGGCCGCGCGCCCATGCGTTTACGGCCGACGCGGCGGGCGCCGCTGACGACCAGCGACGCCGGCAGCCGTGCCGTTTTGCGTCCGCCGGTGCGCCGCGAACGGTTTCGGCTTCATCACCAAGAGCTCGAGGGCGCATCGGCGCGTCCCTCCTCGAACTCCTGCCCCCGATACACAGGCCGACGAGACCCTGCGGTGTGCCGGCGCGCGTCGGGGCTCATCCTCGTGACGCTGGAGCGCCCAACCCTGGCACAAGTATTGCGTCGCCGTCGAGGCGAAAGTTTCGGCCGAGGACCTCGCTCACTCGGTTTCCACCTCGACATACCGGCCGCCACCCGGATGGGGAGGATGCCCACCACCCCGGCCGTTGTAATTCACGGACCGGCGCGGAACTCGCTCGACGTCCTCAAAGTGCTGAACGAGGTCGGTCCGGACATAGAAGGCGTTGACGCCGGCAAGCTCAGTGTGCACCAGGCGGTAGCCCTTGTCGGCGGCAACGACATCGAGCGCGCGCAGAGAGGCGCCGAACCAGTCGGTCTCCGGCCAGTTCCACTCAGGGTCGTAGGGCTGGACCATGGGACGGTCGTGATCGAGATGCGCGTTGTATTCGATAACGACCACCCGCGGTCGCGCGTGCGTCAGAGCGCTCCAGATCCACAGGTCATTGCCGTCGATGTCAATCGACAAGACATCGGGCTCGCCGGAGACACCGTTGTCCGCAAAGAGGTCGTTGACGTTCTCGGCCATGATCCGCGCGTGCACGGTCCGAACGGCAGGATTGTCGCGATACTTCCAAGCGAGCGCCCGGGCACGATCGTCGTCGCCCTCCATGAAGAGCCCCGACCACCCCAGTACGTCGGCCAGGGCAACGCATGTGCCCTCCACTCCGGTCTCGATGCCGAACTCGACGAACTCGCGGCGGCCCGGACCGATGCGCCGGAGGATCTCGGCAAGAACGCCGTCCTCCCCATGCTGGGAGTAGACGCCCAGTTCGTAGCGCGTCAGATCGCCCCCGAACGGCACGGTCGCGTCGCCCGAGTAGCGGCGCCCCAGCTCCGCGAGCGCCAGATAGAACCCTTGCCTCTCCGACGATGCCATGAGAAATCC
>JBBWZE010000073.1:0-8733 GCA_039648845.1 Actinomycetota bacterium
GTACCTGCCGCGCGGCAGCTTGTGGCGCAGGCGCAAGGACCAGTTGGTCCTCCCCTTCGTGGGCAGCCACACGTGGCTACACGTCATCGCACGGCTGAGGCGGCTGTTCCGCAGCAGGTGCTGACAACGCCTGCCGACCTTGCGTTCGATCGCGACGCTGACGCGGCTCACTTTGCCTGCACCGGCGGCACCGCAGCCTTGGTCGATCGCGATTCCGCGGACGACACCATTGCGAAAGGAAGTCCTCCAGCTGGCGCTCAGCCGCGAGACGGGCGCCTTGCTGTCGACGCAGGCCTTGGCGCTGCCGGTGGACGGGGACGGAGCGGGAGGTGCGGGCTCGTCGGTCGCCATCGCCGAGGCGACGGCGAGAGTCCCCGCGGCAACGAGCGTGGTAACGAGAGCGGAGAAGGAACGGGTGAGCATCGAAGCCTCCTGGTGTCGACTGGATGGGCGTGACCCGAGTGTCCTTACGAGTGAAGTCGTCGCAGGAGCCGTGCTCAACAGCGGATGGTGCTCACGCAACAGCCACCTGCGATCAGTTCCTTGTGATCGGCGGCTCGGCTCAGCTGAACGGCAGTCGGCCTCGAAAATGATGGCCGGCGCGGCTTTCATTCGACACAGCGGGGTGGTTACGACGCGAGTCGAGCAAGCGCGCTCTCATGTTCACGTTCTTGATCGACACCTACGATGCGATTGGGGGAGCCGGGCCGTCCCTCTTCATGGTGTTCTTCCTGTACGTCTGGGCGCTGTGGGCGGCAAAGGCGCTGGCAGCCCGCCGCTACCACCCGTCCACCGGCGACGCGTCGGGAGTCACGACGAGCGTCATCGTCCCGGTGTACAACGAGCCGGAAGCAGTGTTTCGCCGAGCGCTCGCGAGCGTGGTAGCCAACCGTCCAGGCGAGCTGGTCGCGGTCGTCGACGGAGGCGATCCTGAAGTTGCCGCCGTTGCCTACGACTACTGCGATCGTGTTCTTCGGATCCCGAGATCCGGTAAGCGCCTAGCGATTGCAGCCGGGCTCGAGGCAACCGACCCAGGCACCGACGTGATCGTCGTGCTCGACTCCGACACGGTCTGGGAGCGGGGCGCGCTTCAGGAGATGCTTCGCCCATTCGCCGATTCGAGGGTCGGCGGCGTGACACCGCGTCAGGCGATCTTCGACGTCGGCACCAACCCAGTGCGGCGATTCGCGGACTGGCTGGAAGATCTGCGCTACCACCTGACCGTCCCGGCGCAATCGGTCTTCGGTCAGGTGGGATGTCTGGCGGGGCGGACGATTGCCTACCGTCGGTCTGCATTCGAACCGGCTGTCGAGCGACTCGTGCGGCAGAGCGTCTTCGGGGTCCCGCTTCATGTAGGCGACGACCGCGTGCTTACGAACGAGCTCCTGCGTAACGGCTGGCGGACGGTGTATCAGTCGACCGCTGTCGTGACGACGGATGCGCCGTCCGATTGGCGGACGTTCTGGAAACAACAGCTGCGCTGGGGTCGCTCGAGTCAGCGGGAGACGCTGTTGAGCCTGCACTGGTTGTGGCGGAGGCCAATCGCCTTCGTCTCGTTCGTGACCGACATCGTGACACCGTTCGCGCTCTATGCCGTCGCGATCCTCGCGGTGGCTCACGCCGCGCGGGGCGTGGGGGGGCCGACCGGGTTTCCGCTGCCGGTCGAGCTTGCGGTGGGATATGCCGGGATGCTGGTCAGTATCGGCGTCCGTCAAGTTCCGCACTTCCGCCGCTCACCTGCCGACATCAGGAGGCTGCCGCTCTTCGTGCTGCAGTTGACCTTCCTGATGGCGCCGATTCGGATCGCCGCGTTCGCAACGATGCTCCACCAGGAGTGGGGCACTCGTGCCTCCGCGTCAGGCGCGCGATCGCGGGTCGGGTCTGCACGAGCGCGCGTGCCGGCGGTAGTGCCTCGCCTCGCGGCAGCCCTCATGCTGGCCTCCGTTGCCGCTCCGGGGGCGATGCTCGTATCGGCCGCGCGCACGGAAGCGCCTGTTCCCGGCGCCAAAGCTCAGGAACTCACGGGGCAGGAGGTGATCCTTGAGGCGCCTGGCCCTCAACCTGCTCACAGGTAGTGCCACTTTGCTGTTGCTCGGGGTGCTCGCCCTGCCTGCAAAACATGTTCTGGATGCGCCCGTGCGGCAGGCGGGCGCGCTGGTGCCGAAGCGCGCGTTCGGCATCTACGTCGATCCGTGGCACGTCGACGACTGGGGACGCAAGGTCGGCGCTGTTCCCCAGATGGTTGCGAAGTTCGAGGCGTTCTCGAACCATCGGACGATCGACGCCTTCATCGGTCAGAGCCAGCGACAGGGAGTGGCCCGCTTGCTCGTGTCGTGGGAGCCCTGGAAGCCGGTTCCCACCTCGCGTGGACTCGTTGCACAGTTTCGTCCTCAGTTGGGCTATCGCAACGCCGACATCGCGGCCGGCTGGCAGGACCCCTACATCGAACGCTTCGCGCGAAGCCTCGCGCGCTTCGACGGCATCGTCTATTTGCGCTACGCGCACGAGATGAACGGCTCGTGGTATCCGTGGTCACAGGACCCGAACGGTTATCGGCGCGCGTGGCGTCACGTCGTGACGCTGTTCCGGCGGACGGGTGCAGACAACGTTCGCTTCGTCTGGTCGGCCAACCCGAGCCTCTACGTGTCGCAGAAAGCTTGGTTACGCAACCTGCGCCGGTACTGGCCCGGCAGTCGCTATGTCGATGCCGTCGGCTCGACGATGATCAATTTCGGCGGTCGCAAGAACTACACAGTCCGGCGCTTCAACCCGCGCTTGCGCGCGCTGCACCACGTCTACCGCAAGCCGATCATGCTCACAGAGGTCAATACCCAGTACGCCGATCGGGTGCAATGGCTCCGCAACCTCCGCCAAATGCTGCGTGCTATGCCATGGATCAGATCGGTTGCGTGGTCGCAGCTGCCGAGCCGTGGGAAAGTCCACCTCGCGCACGTTGGCTACCTCGACTGGGACGTGCAGGAGGATCCGGCGGCGGCCGCCCTGCTTCGATCGATCATCCAGGACGGCCTGAGGTGAGCAGTTTGACTGGACGTGTGGTGTCCGCTTGCTCGGGCTGGAGGACTGGGCGGCCCGACATATACCTGCTACCCGCCATGACGCTGGAAATCTCGTGTGGCATCCTGTTGGACAGTGCCTCTACGCTGTCTACTCGTAGACGATTCCATACAGTTTCTCGAAGCTGCCTCCAGACTGCTCGAGCGTCAGGGAGTCGCTGTGGTCGGTGTGGCCTCTACAAAGGCTGAGGGTCGGGCACGCGCTCGAGAACTCGAGCCTGAGGTAACGATCGTCGACGTCGATCTGAACGGCGAGAGCGGGCTTGACTTGGCGTGGGAGCTTGCCGCCACTCCCGGGCGGGCTCCGACGAGCACCATCCTGGCCTCGACGCACAGCGAGGTGGACCTCGCCCCCCTCGTCGCGGTCACTCCCGTACTCGGGTTCATCTCCAAGAGCGAGCTGTCCGCTGACGCCATACGAGACTTTCTCGCTGATTCCAACCACGGTCGCGGGTGCAGGCACGAGGCACTCGTCTACTCGTCGGCAGACGAGCTCGCTGCAGGAGCCGTGCCGTTTCTCCGGCGGGGCGTGGGACGTGGCGAGGACGTGCTCGTCGTCTTGCGAGACGAGGGCCGGGCAGTTCTCGAACAGAGACTCGGGAAAGACGCGGACCGGATCGAGTTCGCGGACGCCGTTACCTGGTATCAGAGCCCCGAGCATGCGTTCGAGCAGTACACCCAATATGTCGACGACCGTCTCGAGCGCGGCGCTTCCCGAGTGCGGGTCGTCGCCGAGGTGATCTGGCCCCAGAGCTCGGCAACGGCCGACGTCGCCGCGTGGAAACGCTACGAGGCGGGGATCAGCGCAGCGATGGCTTCGGTCCCCGTGTCGTTCATCTGCACCTACGACACCCAGGAGCTACCCACGACAATCGTCGCCGACGCTCGGCGCACGCATCCGGTCTTGAGGACCGCGACGGGCGCGCGGCCGAGCGCGCACTACATGCCGGAGGCGGAGTTCGTCCGGAGCCTGGAAGACAAAGTGCCCGAGCTCGTCTCGGGCTGCTAGGGCCTCCCCCGGAGAAGGCGCTCGAACGGGTCCGAGTAGCGCCGGAACGGGCGAGGGAAGGTCGCGGTGGCGCGCCCGACATTTGACGTGGTCACGACTGCGACCGGAGAATCAACACGCTGCGGC
This sequence comes from Actinomycetota bacterium, assembly GCA_039648845.1. GTDB lineage: Bacteria > Actinomycetota > Thermoleophilia > Gaiellales > Gaiellaceae > 3-1-20CM-4-69-9. Next base: position 4,210 of record JBBWZE010000073.1, read on the forward strand.
AATCTTGCTCCGTGGGCTGCGGCGACGCAGGCTTCGACTGCCATCCGTCCCATGACGTACGGGTATTGGGAAACGGTCGCACTGATCGATCCGTTCTCAATCGCATCGAGTGCCTCCGCAATGCCGTCCACGCCGATGATCTCGACGGCTCCGGTCCTGCCTGCGGTGCGCACCGCGTCGGCGACGCCAAGCGCCATCAAGTCGTTCACGGCGAAGAAACCGGAGAGATGCGGACGCGCGTGAAGGAGTTGCGCGGCAGCGAGTTCGGCGGCATCGCGTCGGTAGTTGGCGGTGACCCGGGCGACCACCTTCAGCTCCGACCGCCGGATGCCTCGCTCGAAACCGCTCAAGCGACGCATGCTGTTGACACTGTCGGTGTAGCCGGCCAGGAGTGCGACAGTGCCTCGGCCCTTGAGGAGGGACGTCATCTCCGCGCCGGCCAGCCCTCCCGCTGCGAAGTCGTTCGTTCCGATGAAGGTGCGCACGCGCACGCCGGCGCGCTTCGCAGCAACGGGATCGATCGGACTGTCGACGTTGATGATCGGCCTTCTCGCACCCCGCAGAGTGGCTACGAGATTCGTCGCCGAGATCGGGTTGACCATGTAGCAGTCTTGCTGGCTGTTGACGAGTGTTCGGGCCTGCGCTGCCTGCCCAGCAGGATCGGCACTGCTCGCCGCGGCCCGGACCGAGGTACGTACGCGGCGTCGCTTCGCCTCCACTCTGACTCCCTCGTACATCGCGACGAAGAACGGGTTGTCAAGTGCTTTCAGGACAACGCCCATCCTCACAGGGTCTGGTCGAGCTCCCATGACGCCCCCGGCGAGAAGCAGCGCCGAGACAACCACGGTGGCCGTCGGCCAGACCTTCACGATCAACCTCCAGAGGGACCAAGCATCACGCTAGCGCATCTCGCGGCAATGGCCAAAGCGCCGCCCACAGGGAGAACGAAAACGCGCAGAATGTTTGGGACCTTCCCGTGAGCGTGCGATTTCGTCAGCTGGCACCGGTTGGGCTCGTGCTCGGGTTGACCGTCGCCGGTTTCGTCCTCGCTCGGGCTTTTGGCGAGCTGGATGCACGACGCGATTCGACCCACAGGGCTGACATCGCGGCCACGCAGGTTCGGGACCGCGTCGCCCAGGCCTCCACTCTGGCGGATGGTGTCCGGCGTCTCCTCGTCGGACCTGCGAGCCCGACAAAGACGTTCACGGATGTCGGTGGCTGGCTCAGTCTGGTCGGGCTCCCCGCAGCCGCCTGGGTCGAGCCGGTGCGGTCGAGCCAACGCGTTGACTACGAACGCCGAGTAGGCCACCGGATCCTCGAGGCGACGCCTTCCGGGGGACTCGCTCCCGCCGCGCCGCGCACGAGCTACTTGCCGGCGACGCTCGCTACGGGCGTTCCGCCCATGGGTGCGGAGGGCACCGACCTGGGCAACGCTCCGGGGGTTGCGGCCGCCGTGGCCCGTCCTCAGACGGCGTACCGCGTCGCTGCCACTTCTCTTGGGCGACTCTCGGACGGTACGAGAGGTCTGTTCCTCGTTCAGTCGGCGCAGCGTCTCAGCCGGGGGGTCGTCGAGCCGGGTTACGTGGTTCTCTTCGTCCCGGCTTCATGGCTGCTCGCAGCGGCAGCCAACGCGGACTCGAGTACTCCCTCGAGCCCCAAGCTGCGCATCACCGTCGGCCGCACTTCAGCCGGCAACCTCACCGGCAGCGCCACAAATCGAAGCACCTTTGCAGCCGCCGGGCAGCGATTCGCCGTAGAGGTGCCGCGCGGCAAGGTTCACGGCGCTGCCGAAGTGCTTCCCTGGATCATCCTCGCCGGCGGTCTCGCGCTGGCGACGCTGGCCGGCGCGCTCAGGGTGATCGCGACGCGAAAGGCGAAGGCGAAAGCCGAGGTCGACCGCCTCTTCACGATCTCGTCCGACCTGATCGTTGTCGCAGGCTTTGACGGCTACTTCAAGCGCGTCAATCCGGCCTTCCAGGCACGCCTCGGTTACACGGAAGACGAGGCGCTCGCGCGACCGTACCTCGAGTTCGTCCACCGCGACGACCGCGAGCGTACAACGGCAGAGGCAGATCGCCTCGGGGAAGGCGAACAGATCATTGCGTTCGAGAACCGCTACATCTGCAAGGACGGCTCGTACCGATGGATCGAGTGGACGGCGACGCCTGTGCTACAGGAACGACTGATCTACGCGGTGGGGCGCGACGTGACCGAGCGGCGACAGGCCGAGAGCAAGGTTGAAAGGCTCGCAGAGGAGCAGGCGGCGCTGCACCGCGTCGCGACATTGGTGGCTCGGGGGGTGCCGCCGGACGAACTCTTCGCCGCGGTCACGGAGGAGGTCGGGCAACTCCTTCCAGTCGGTAGCGCTGCCATGGGCCGTTACGACCCCGACGGCATGTTCACCACCGTCGCCGCTTGGAGCCCGGGTGCGGCCGCCTTTCCGGTAGGGAAGCGGTGGATCCCCGAGGGGAAGAACGCCATGACAATCGTGTTCGAGACCGGCCGCCCCGCTCGGATCGACGACTTCGCCGATGCCTCCGGTCCGGTCGGTATCGCCGCCCGCGAGGCGGGTTATCGATCGGCCGTCGGGACGCCGATCACCGTTGAGGGCCGCCTGTGGGGCGTCATGACCGCCGCGTCCTCCGCGGAGGAGCCGCTGCCGTCAGATACCGAGGCGCGCCTCGCATCTTTCACCGACCTTGTCGCGACGGCGATCGCGAACGCGGAGAGCCGCGCCGGACTTTCCCGACTGGCAGAGGAGCAGGCGGCGTTGCGCAGGGTTGCAACCCTCGTTGCAGAAGGCGTGCCGCCCGCGAAGGTCTTCGCGACTCTTTGTGAGGAGGTGAACCGCCTTCTCGATGCGCAGGCCACGACGATCGGCCGACTCGAGCCGGATGGGAGAATCACTGTCGTTGCCATCACCGGCACCGCTGCGGACGAGTCCGCGCTGGGCAGCCGGCTCGAGCTGAAGGCCCTCCCCGTTACTGCGGGAGTCATCGAAACCGGTCGCTCGGCTCGGATGGACGACTACGCTGCCGTGGCGAAAGGAGTCCTCCGCGACATAGACATCCGCTCCGGCGTAGGCGTTCCGATCGTCGTCGACGGGGCGCTGTGGGGGTCGATCGGAATCGGAACCGTGCGCGAACGCTTCCCGGACGACACCGAACAGCGTCTGGAAAAGTTCACCCAACTGGCCGCAACCGCGATTGCGGATGCGGAGAGCCGCGCCGGGCTCGCCCGGCTGGCCGACGAGCAGGCCGCCCTTCGCCGAGTCGCGACACTTGTGGCAGAAGGCGTGCAGCCGTCAAACATGTTCTCCGCCGTGACCGAAGAGGTCGCCGGACTCTTCGGGTCGCCGGCGGGTGTCTTCAGGTACGACCACGATGGCCCGGCGGTCGTCTTCGTCACGGCGTGGGGCTGGCAGCGTCTCTTCCCTGACGGCGACGCGAGGCTCGAGATCCCGGTCGGGACGCGATCGGAGTTCCAGGACGGAATGGCTGCGGCTGAGGTCTATCGCACCCGCCGCTCAGCCCGGGTCGACTCGATGGACTGGACGTCGGGCAGCGGTCCGGTAGCGGCGGCGGCACGCCGGATCGGCATCGTTTCGACGGTTGCGAGCCCGATCGTCGTGGAGGGCCGTCTTTGGGGCGCGATAACAGTCTCGGACAACGAGCCACTGCCACTCGACACGGAGGAACGCCTCGAGAAGTTCACCGAGCTCGTCGCAACGGCGATCGCGAATGCGGAGAATAGGTCCGAGCTCGCGGCGTCGCGGGCGCGAATCGTGGCCGCCTCGGACGAGACACGACGGCGGATCGAGCGTGATCTCCATGATGGCACGCAGCAGCGCCTGGTCTCGCTCGGTCTTGCGTTGCGTGCAGCTGAGGCCAAGGTCCCTCACGAGTTGGGCGAGGTCCGAGCTGAGCTGTTCAGCGCAGCGAGTGGGCTCGCCGACGCCGTCGAGGACCTACAGGAGATCTCACGCGGGATCCATCCTGCGATTCTCTCCAGGGGTGGCCTCGCTCCCGCGCTCGAGACGCTCGCCGGCCGAGCCGCCCTCCCGGTTCAGTTGGAAACTCGAATCCACTGCAGACTGCCGGAGTCCGTGGAGGTGGCTGCCTACTACCTCGTCTCCGAAGCGCTCACCAACGCGGTCAAACACGCCGAGGCATCCGCGGTGCAGGTCCAGTTCAGAACCGAGGATTCGATCGTCGAGCTTGCGATTCGCGACGACGGCGTCGGAGGAGCGGATCCTGCGCGTGGCTCCGGGCTCGTTGGCCTGAGAGACCGCGTCGAGGCGCTCGGTGGAACGTTGGAGATCACGAGCACTCCGGGCCTTGGGACGGCGCTCCTGGCCAGGATCCCGACTGAAGGGATCGACTGATCCCTCGATCCTCGGGCGGTCAGCAGTTCCGAGAGCTCCAGCGCCGCTCCTCGATGAACTCAAGCACCCGCGCGGCCCTGGTAGAGCGTGTTAGTTATTTGTCAAGGGCATCAGAAATTCCCGGTAGCGGGGATGCGGGT
>JBBWZE010000124.1:0-34098 GCA_039648845.1 Actinomycetota bacterium
GTTCCCTGGACGAGGAAGCGAATGTCTCCGAGCTTCCCCGCCTCCTCTTCGAAAACGCGGATGAACTCTTCGCCGACGATTTTTCGCTTTTCCTCCGGATCGTCGACACCCTCGAGTCGCGACAGGAACCGCCTCTGCGCCTGCACGTGCACGAGGGGGACGCGGAAGTGCCCGTCGAACGTCTCCACGACTTGCTCGGCCTCGTTCTCGCGCAAGAGGCCGTGGTCGACGAACACGCACGTGAGCTGGTCACCGATCGCCTTGTGCACGAGCAGCGCAGCAACCGCCGAATCGACACCGCCGGACAGAGCGCACAGAACGCGTTCGCGCCCGACAGCCGCGCGGATCCGCTCCACCTGCTCCTCGATCACGGCTGCAGGCGTCCATACGGGCGGCGCGCCCGCGACGTTGTAGAGGAAGTTCTTCAGCAGCTCCGTCCCGTGCGGCGTGTGGACGACCTCCGGATGGAACTGCACGCCGTAGAGGCGCCGCGCCGCATCCTCGAACGCCGCCACGGGCGTCGACCGCGACGTTGCGACAACCCGCGCTCCGGACGGAGGCGCCGTGACGGTGTCGCGATGCGACATCCAGACCGTCTCCTCCTCCGGCAGGCCTGCGAAGAGCTCCGACTCGACTGCGGTCAGATCGGTCTTGCCGAACTCGGACGCCCCGGTCCGCTCGACGGTGCCGCCGAGATCCAGCGCCAAGAGCTGCGCCCCGTAGCAGATGCCGAGCGTCGGAATACCGAGCTCGAACATCTCGGGATCCACGTGCGGCGCGCCTTCCGCGTACACCGATGCCGGCCCGCCGCTGAGGATCAGTGCGTGCGGATTGCGCGCTCGCACCTGCGCGGCCGTCACGCCGTGGCCGACCAGTTCGGAGTACACCCGGCATTCGCGCACGCGACGCGCAATCAGCTGCGCATACTGCCCGCCGAGATCCACCACCAATACGGGCCGCTCTTCCGCGGGCCGTTCCGGCAGCGGCAGGACTTCAGCGCCGATAGTTCGGTGCCTCCTTCGTCATAGTCACGTCGTGCGGGTGACTCTCGCGGAGGCCTGCGGCTGTGATGCGGATGAACTGCGCGCCCTTCATCTCCTCGATCGTCGCCGCCCCGCAGTAACCCATGGCCTGGCGCAGGCCACCGACGAGCTGGTGCAGGATCGCCGTGACCGGCCCCTTGTACGGGACGCGCCCCTCGATTCCCTCCGGAACGAGCTTCTCGACGTCCTCGACGTCACCCTGGAAGTAGCGGTCGCGCGAAGAGCCGCGCGCGCGCATCGCCCCGAGCGAGCCCATGCCGCGATACTCCTTGAACCGCTCACCCTGCTGAAAGATGACGTCGCCGGGCGCCTCGTCCGTTCCCGCGAGGATCGATCCCGTCATGACCGAGTCCGCCCCGGCCGCCAGCGCCTTTGCGATGTCACCCGACGACGCCAGCCCACCGTCCGCGATCAGCGGGACGTCGTGTTGGGCCGCGACTTGCGCGGATTCATAGATCGCAGTGACTTGAGGGACGCCGACGCCGGCCACCACCCGAGTCGTACAGCTCGCGCCTGGCCCGACTCCGATCTTGACCGCGTCTGCACCTGCATCGATCAATGCTTCCGTACCCTCGGCCGTCGCCACGTTGCCCGCGACGACCTCGACGTCGAGCTCCGACTTGATCCGCCGCACCATCTCCGGGACCGACGCCGAATGGCCGTGCGCAGTGTCGACGACAAGCACGTCGACACCCGCGTCGACGAGCGCTCCCGCGCGCTCCCACGAATCGGGGCCGACACCGACCGCGGCGCCGACGCGCAATCGTCCCCGCTCGTCTTTCGTCGCCTTCGGGAACTCGATCCTCTTCTGGATGTCCTTGACGGTGATCAGCCCCTTCAGGCGCCCTTCCGAGTCGACGACCGGGAGCTTCTCGATCTTGTGGCGGTGAAGGATCGCCTCCGCCTCCGCAAGGGTCGTCCCGACGGGAGCGGTCACCAGGTCGCGCGACGTCATCAAAGCGGACACCGGCTGCGATGCGTCGGGTGCAAAACGAAGATCGCGGTTCGTCAGGATCCCCACGAGCAGGCCCGTCTCGTCGGTGATCGGCACGCCTGAGATGTGGTACGTCGCCATCAGCTCCAGCGCATCGGAAACGACTGCATCCCGTGGCAGGGTGACCGGCTCGACGATCATCCCGGACTCCGAGCGCTTCACCTTGTCGACCTCCGCCATCTGCGCGTCGATCGACAGGTTGCGGTGGACGATTCCCATCCCACCCTCACGCGCAAGAGCGATCGCAAGCCGCGCCTCGGTGACCGTGTCCATCGCGGCCGAGACGATTGGGATCTCGATCCTGATCGCGCGCGTGAGTCTTGTCGCAGTTGAAACCTCGTTCGGCAGCACGCGCGACTCGGCTGGAACGAGCAGAACGTCATCGAAGGTCAGCCCTTCTCTGCCAAACTTCCGGTCGAGCTCGAGGAGCCGCTCGACCTGTCCGGGCGCTAGCTCGACTCCCATCGGGTCACGCTAGCACCCCGCCAAGACATCAGCCCGCGACCGGCTCGAGCACCCGCACGTGGACCGAGCTCTGCAGCCGCGCCGCCTCGCGCGGCTCGAAGCGCCCGGCTCCGACCTCGAGCGTCGAGGCCGCCCCCGCGGCGACGGCGATCTTCAGCGAGTCCTCGACGGGCTTCTCCGCGACGCGCGCGGCGAGGAAGGCGGCGAGGAGGACGTCTCCGGATCCGACCGCGGAGACGGGCTCCACCAGCGGAGCGTCGGCGCGAAACAGGGTTCGCTTCCGATCGGCGCGGAAAAGCCCGAAGCTGCGAGTCTCGGCAGTGATGAGCACGTTGCGCGCGCCCATGTCCGCGATTCGGTCGAGCGCCATCATGTAGTCCTCGTCGTCTCCAAGCTCCTGGCCGACGAGCCCCTCGGCCTCGCGCTGGTTGGGCGTGACGAGGAACGCCTCGGCCTCGACGCCGAGCCGCAAAGGAGTCCCTTCCGAGTCCAGGACCGCGGGCACGTGGCGGCGGTTGAGGTCGCGGATCGCCTCTGCGTAGAAGGCGTTGTCGACGCCGCGAGGCAGCGTCCCGGCGAAGACGACCATGTCGGCCCCGCGCGCGAGGTAGCTGATCTTCTCGAGCAGCATCGCGAGTTCCTCCGGCTCCACGTGAGGCCCCCACTCGTTGATCTCGGTGTATGTCGCGACCGTCGGATCGACGACGGCGGTGGACGTGCGCGACTCGTCGGCGATCCGCACGAAGTCGTTGAGGATCGCCTCGGAGGTCAATTCCTCGACGATGCGCGTCCCCGTGCGCCCGCCCGCGAGGCCCGTCGCGACGACGGGGACGTCCAGCCGCTTGAGAGCGCGCGCGACGTTGATCCCCTTGCCGCCCGCGAGGGTGAGCCCCTGGCTCGCGCGGTGACGCTGGCCCAGCTGAACGTTCGGGACCGTCAGCGTCCGGTCGATGGCAGCGTTCAACGTCACCGTCACGATCACGAGAACCAGTCCTTGACGTGGGTGAGCGTTCGGCCGGCGTAGAAGCCGGCGCGTCCGCCGAGCCCCGGCTTGGCGACCGAACGGCCGGCGATCAACGGTTGGTGTGCCACGAGCCGGCGTCCAGAATAGACGCGGATCTCGCCGACGCGCTGGCCTCGTTCGACGGGCAACTCGAGGGCGTTCGGGGCGACGACACGCTCGACCAGCGGCTTGTCGACGCGTACGGACCGCACCACCTGCCGGGCCGCAACGACGGGGACCGAGCCTTTCCCGTACCCGACACTCGCCTCGAGATAGACACGCCCAGGAGGCAGAAGCCACACAGGCCGGTACCGCGAGATTGCCCAGCGGAGCAGCGAGGCCAGGTCCGTGTTCCGCTGCGAGCGTGTGGGGCTTCCGAGCACAGTGGTGTACAGCGTGACACCGTTGCGGCGCACCGCGGCGACCTCGCACCAGCCCGCCGTGCCGGTGTGTCCCGTCTTGACGCCGTAGAGGCCCTTGAAGACGCCGAGCAGGTCGTTCCACGTGTGCAGGTGCCGGCCCCCCGGGATCGTGTCGTTGCGAACCCGAACAGTGGCGCGGATCCGCCGATTACGCATCGCGAACTCCGCAAGCGTCGTCACGTCCTTCGCTGTGGAGTAGTGACCCTGTACGTCCAGTCCGTCAGGCCGGATGAAGTGCGTCCGCTCGAGCCTGAGCTCCCGAGCCTTTGCGTTCATCATCGAGACGAACGCTGTGCGATTGCCGCGGCCGACGTAATCGGCGAGCGCGACGGCGGCGTCATTCGCGCTCTGAATCAGCGCCGCCTTGACGAGATCTCCCACGCGTAGCCGCTCGCCGGCTCGGAGGTGCACGGTCGACTCCCCGACTGCTGCCGCGTCGGCCCGGACCCGCACCACGGCGTTCCAGCGCGCATGTTCGAGTGCGACGACCACCGTCATCAGCTTCGTGAGGCTTGCGATCGGCACACGCGTCCAGGCCCCGTGCTGTGCGAGCACCTCGCCGGTCTCGGGATTCTCCACGATGAAGGCTCGGGCAAGAACCGGCGGCGGCGGTGTTGGTGCCGCGTCTGCAACGGTGACGAAGGCGAGCGCCGCCAAGAAGGCGGCGACCCAGATCCGAAGGATCACGAGCGGGAAGGCTAGCGCCCCTGCCGGTGATCCTGCCGTGTATTGCGGTAAGGGCGCTATTTCACGCGGAGCTTGTCGCCGATGTGCAGCGCGGTTGGATCGATTCCGGGGTTCAGCGTCATCAGCTCGTCCACCGTCGCGCTGTACTTCTCGGCGATGGAGCCGAGCGTGTCGCCGCTCCGCACCGTGTAGTACTCGGCCCCAGGCGCCGTCGTCTCCGTCGTCGGGGTGGTGGCGGCCTGTGGGGTCGTGAGGACGAGCTTTGTCGTCGTCGAAGTCGTCGCGACGCGCGTCGTCGTCGGCAAGACGCCGACAGTCGTCGTCGATCCCGGGCCGCTGTTCAAGCCGGAATTGATCAGGATCACAGCGATCGTGACGGCCGCGAGGAACGCGGCCGGAGCGCCGTACCGCGTCAGCTCCTGACGCGTTCGCGGATCCATAGCTTGTTCCTTACCAGCCGGAGACTGCCCACACTTCGCGCGCGTACTTCGAGGCCTCCGCGGCGGCTGCGCCCCGCCAGTCCATGCCGCTGACGCGGAAGGCGTAGATCACGTCCCGTGAGACGTTCACGAGTGCGCTGGCCGGGCCGCTCGTGAACGCGCGCGCAACGTCTGCAGGCGTCGCGCCCTGGGCGCCGACACCCGGGAGGAGCAGAATCGCGCGCGGAAGCAGCCTCCGGGCCTCGCCGACAGCGCGGGGATGCGTCGCACCGATCACGGCGCCGACCGACGACAGGCCGTGCTCTCCGACCAGATCGGCACCCCATTCGGCCACGAGCTCGGCGACTTGGTGCCACACGTGCCGCCCGTCCGAGAGAACGAGGTCCTGCACTTCCGCCCCGCCGGCGTTCGACGTCTTGACGACGCAGAAGATGCCTGCGCCGTCGCGGCGGCAAGCCGCGAGGAAGGGATCGAGCGAGTCACGGCCGAGATACGGATTCACGGTCACCGCATCGGCGAGTGGCGGCTTGTTGTTCGGTGATTCCAGATAGGCAGCCGCGTACGCGCGCGCCGTCGAGCCGATGTCACCGCGCTTCGCGTCGGCGATCACCTGCAATCCGGCCCCCCGCGAGTACGCACAGACGTCCTCGAGCGCGCGCACGCCGTCCGAACCGAGGGCCTCGAAGAACGCGACCTGTGGCTTGACCGCCACGACGTAAGGCGCAACCGCATCGACAAGACCCCGACAGAAGCGCGCACACGCGTCCGCAGCCTGGGCGCGGCCGAGATGGGCTTCGCCCTTCAACTCGACGGGCAGGAGATCCGGCCGCGGGTCGAGTCCAACCACGAGTTGCGAGCGCTTCCGCTCGACCGCCTCCGCCAGGCGGTCGGCGAAGTTCGTCGTCGCGACGGCGGCCACACCGTAAAGGTACTTCGCCCTAAAGACGGCGAAGGCCGCTTTCTACGCGGCCTTCGCAGTTTCTCGAGAGAGAGGCTCTGAAACTAGGCGCCGGCTCCGCCGCTCTTGACGGCCGCCTTGAGCTGACTCCCCGCGGTGAACTTCGGCACCGTGGCTGCCGGGATCGTCACCTTCTGCGTCGGATTGCGAGGATTCACGCCCTGGCGCTCTGCGCGCCGCTGGGTCACGAATTTCCCGAAGCCCGTGAAGGCCACTTCCCCTCCGCCCTGCAACGTGTCGGTGATCGCGTCGAGGAAGGCGTCTACGGCCTTCGCCGCATCGCGACTCGAGAGGTCGGAGCGCCTCGCGACCTCGTTAACGAACTCCTGTTTCGTCAAGTCCTACTCCTCCTGTCGACAAATCGAATCACGGGCAAAAACCCTAACAGCCGGGCCGGACCCGCTCAACCATGCGGTTTTGCGGGCCTTTTGAGCCGAAGCGGACGACCATCGGCCTTGTTTTGGCGCAAAAACGCGGGCTCAGACGGCCTCGAGGATCTCGCCGGCCCGAAAAATCGACCGCAATCGAACGGCCTGACGAGCAAGCGCATCGGCTCCGCCTTCTTCGCGATCGACGACGCAAACCGCGGTTCGCACGGTCAGACCGGCGCTGCGCAGGGCCTCGACCGCCTCGAGCAGAGCGCCGCCTGAGGTGACGACGTCCTCGACGAGGCAGACGGTTTCACCCTTCGTGTACACACCCTCGAGACGGTTCGAAGTGCCGTACGCCTTCGCAGCTTTGCGAACGATCAGAAATGGCAGCCCGGAAGCGAGCGAGCCCGCGGCCGCGAGCGCAACCGCGCCGAGCTCGGGCCCGGCCAGACGCGTCGCCTCCGGTTCGAAGTCGTGCACCGCGCGCGCAATCCGGTCACCGAGCGGTGCCAGGATGTCAGGCCGTGTTTCGAAGCGGTACTTGTCCAGGTAGTAGCGCGATCGTTTTCCCGAGCGCAGCAGGAAGTCGCCCTCCAGATAGGCGTGCTCGCGGAGAGCGAGCTTCAGCTCGTTGTCGGTCAAGTACCGCGGGTCTTGCGGATGACGTCCCGCGCAAGCGGGAGAAGCCGATCGGCTCCCGGGGAGCCGTTCGTGAGCGAGAGCATGGAACCATCCTCGAAGTAGAGATCGGCCCGCTCGCGATGCGCACCCTGGCGACGGATGAACGCGGCGCCGGCAAGCATTCCGCCGGCGACCCCGAGAAGTGCGGCGATGCTACGGCGCATCCGGCTTCTTCCTCGTCGCGGGCTTACGCGCCGCGGCCTTCTTCTTGGCTGCGGTCGCCGTCTTCTTGGCTGCTGCGGGCTTCGTCGTTGTGGCGGGCTTCTTCTCCGCCGGCTTCGGCTTCACATTGCGCAGCGCCGACTTGAGGTCGTAGAAGACGAGCCCGGCGGTCGGATTGCTGCCCGTGGTGGCCGCGATGACCGTCTTGCCGGTGCGCACGACGAAAACGCTGCCGTCGCCGGTGGCGACCTCGAGCTGCGTCAGCGGGCTCTCTCCTGTCTTGACCGCCTCCGCAGCGGCAAGCAGACCGCGGGCTGCCTGGGCGAGCTCGTCCGCACGCAGGGAATCCCCGAGCGTGGATGCGGCGACCTTCCCGGTGTCATCGAACACGACCGCGGCCTGGATCTGCGACGAGATCTCGGTCAGGTCGGCGAGTGCCTGCTTCGCGTCCATCGTCCGCTGAAGCATAAAGGCGTCGCTCCCGACGCCGACCAGAGGAGGAATTGCGGCGGCTGGGCCGGCGAGGCAGTTGACGGGATACTCCAGCGGCATGCCTGTCCGGAGAAGGGATCTGGTGCAGAAGTTCTACGCCGACCGCGGCCCACATCTGGCCGCGATGATCGCCTACTTCGCCCTTCTCTCGTTCGTCCCCTTGACGTTCATCTCACTCGCACTCCTGGGGTTGAGCGGGAGGGCGGACGAGTCCTCCTTCCTCGTCCGGGAGATCAAGAAGACCCTCCCAGGGACACCGATCGACCAGATCGTCAACCTCGTCCACGCTGTCCAGGACAACGCTGCCGCACTCGGCATCGTCGGGGGGCTTGCCTTGCTCTGGACCTCGCTCTCCCTTTTCAGCGTGCTCGAGTCTGCGCTCAACATCGTCTACGCACGCCCGAACCGCTCATTCCTCCATGGTAAAGGGCTCGCTTTCCTGCTGATGGTCGGTTCCCTGGTGACGCTGTTCGTCGCGCTGCTCGCCGGCTCGCTCGGCGTAACGGCGCTGCAGGAGTACGCACCCGGCATCGTGTCGAACGCTGCGACGGCCTACGCGCTCTCCATCGGCGTCTCGCTCCTTGGCGTCTTCCTCTTCCTGTTTTCCTGTTACTACGTGCTGACGAACGAGGACGACCTGACACTGAGGGAGGTCCTCCCGGGTGCGATCTTCGCCGCCGTCCTTCTCGAAGGAACCTTCCAGGTGCTGCCGCTCTATCAGCGCTACGCGGACCTGAACCCGGCGCTGCGTGCGTTCGGTGCGCCTGCGATCCTGCTCGTCTGGCTCTACGTGATGGCGAACGTGATCGTATTCGGCGCCGAGCTGAACTGGTGGCTCGCGCGTCGCGCCCAGCAACGCCATGATGACGAGCTAGCCGGCCTTGCCTAGAGCTTGGAGGAGTGCACGGGCCGCGTTTGCGCGGTGAGAGTTTTCTCGCTTCCAGCTGTTGCCCAACTCGGCAACGGTTCTCTCTTCACCGACAGGAATGAAGATCGGATCGAAGCCGAAACCTTCCGTTCCGTGCGGCTCGAAGGAGATGCGGCCTTCCAGCGTCCCGGCGCCGCGAAGCTCGTCGCCTGCCGGCGAGACGATCACGAGCTCGCTCACGTAACGCGCGCTCCTGTCATCTCTGCCATCCAGCGCGTCGAGCAGCCATCCCACCGGGTCGTCCCCGCCCGAGCGGGCCGACCGGACCCCTGGTCCACCCTCGAGTGCCTCCACCTCGATTCCCGAGTCCTCCCCCAGAGCCCACTCGTCCGGCTGAGCCCGAGTGCGTCCAAATAAAGCCTTGCCACGCGCGTTGTCGTAATACGTCTCGCCGTCCTCGACCGGGTAGTCGTCGGCTTCCAGAGGCTCGATTCTCCAGTTGGGCAGCAACTGCTCGAGCTCGCGCGCCTTGTTCAGGTTGCGTGACGCTAGCCGCGCCTTCAGTCCGTCCACCGCACCTCGGCGACGTGCTCCAGATCGGCGATTCGCGCAACGATGCGCGCAGCCGGAGTGTCCCGCGGCAACACGACGTTCAACTCGAGCCGCCGACGGTCTCCTTCCTGGCTGACCTCGAGTGACGCGATCCGTGCCCCTGTCTTCTCGACCTCGTCGATCACCTGGCCCGGCGGCTGGCCGGCCGGCAGCCCCACGAGCAGCCGCCCGTCCTCCGGGCGGAAACGAATGAGGATTCGGTACGCAAGGATCCGCAGCGGCCAGAGGGCGAGCAGCACGAGCGCAGTCGTGATCACCGCGGCGCTGTAGTAGCCGGCACCCGAGGCGAGCCCGACTGCTGCGACGACCCAGAGCGTCGCGGCCGTGGTCAGGCCCCGGACCGACAGTCCCTGCCGGATGATCGCGCCCGCGCCGAGAAAGCCGATCCCGGTGACGATCTGCGCTGCGATCCGCGTCGGGTCAGCACGCACGACGTTCGCCCCGGAATCGAGGAACGCGTGAAAACCGTATGCACCGACGATCGTGAAGAGAGCAGAGCCGAGCGACACGAGCAAGTGCGTGCGCAGGCCGGCCTCGCGCTCACGCAGCTCGCGCTCGAAGCCGATCAGCCCGCCGAGCAGCGCTGCGAGCGCAAGCCGCAGGAGCGACTCGTCCCAGTTAAGGGTCGGCAGCTGGCTAGACGCGATCTGCAGCAACGGCTTCCACTTGAGTTAGTGCCAGCTCTTCGATCCCTCCCGCTGCCAGCTCGAGCAGCTCATCCAGGCGCGCGCGGCTGAAAGGCGTCTTCTCCGCGGTGGCCTGCACCTCGACGAGCGCGCCGTCGCCGGTCATGACGACGTTCATGTCCACCTCGGCCTGGGAGTCCTCGGAGTAGTCGAGGTCGAGCAGCGCCTCACCCTCGACGATGCCGACCGACACCGCGGCGACCGAGCCGGACAACGCCTTCGAGAGGCCGAACTTGTCGAGGGCACGCCGAGCTGCGACGTACGCACCGGTGATCGCGGCGCAACGAGTCCCGCCGTCGGCCTGCAGTACGTCGCAGTCCACCCAGAGCGTGCGCTCGCCGAGTGCCTCGAAATCGGTGACCGAACGAATCGAACGGCCGATGAGCCGCTGAATCTCGATCGTGCGCCCACCCTGCTTACCGCGGGAGGCCTCACGGTCGGTGCGGTCGCCGGTGGAGGCCGGCAGCAGTGAGTACTCCGCCGTCAGCCAGCCGCGGCCCTTGCCATACAGCCAGCGGGGCACGCTCTCCTGGATCGACGCGGTGCACAAGAGCTTCGTTTTCCCCTGTGCGTAGAGGACCGAGCCGTGCGGCTGCTCGAGGAAATCAGGGATCAGCTCGAGCGGGCGGAGCTCATCGGTCCTGCGCCCGTCGTTCCTCGGCGTCATGCCGCAGCACCGAGCGCGGCCAGCTCCACGTGCTCGACCTCTGCGACGGGCAGTTGCAGGAAGCGAGCACCCATCTCCCGGAACGTGTCGGGGTCGCCGGTCGTCAGGAAACGATAGGAGCCTTCGCGCCGAGAGTCGTTCTCGTAGCCCTTGCGCGCGAGCGTCTCCGCGACCTCGCGCGCGGTCTCTTCGGCGGAGAATACGAGCGTCACGTCGCGCCCGAACACTCGCTGGAAGATCGGCCTGATCAGCGGATAGTGCGTACAGCCGAGGATGACCGTGTCGACCTTCGCGTCCTTGAGCGGCGCGGCATACTCGCGCACCGCTGCCGTCGTCGCCGCGCCAAACGGATCCTCGCTCTCGATCAGCGGGACGAGGCGCGGGCACGCGACCGGCACGAGCTCCACGCCGGCGTCGAGGGCATGCACGAGCTCCGCGTATCTGCCGGCGGCGACCGTTCCTTCCGTCGCGAGCAAACCGATGCGACGGTTGCGCGTCGCCTGAACGGCGGCGTGCGCCTCGGGAGTGATCACACCGACGACGGGGACGTCGAGATCCTCCTGCAACTGCGGGAGCGCCGCGGACGTCGCTGTGTTGCAGGCGTTGACGACGAGCTTCACACCCTGGCTCTGCAGATAGCACCCGATCTCGCGCGCAAACTGCCGGACCTCAGCCAAGGGCCGCGGCCCGTACGGGAGCCGTGCGTGGTCGCCGAGGTAGACGAAGTCCTCGTGCGGCATGGTCACGAGGCACTCGTGCAGGACGGTCAGGCCGCCCACGCCCGAGTCGAACACGCCCACCGGCCGCGGATCCACACGGCGATCGTATAGCCGGGATACGCTGTGCAGCTCGTGCGCCGCTTTCTTGCGCTTGCCTGCTTAATGGCCTTCGCGCTCGCTGCGCCAGCCGTGGGACAGGCCGCCGAGGTGTCGTTGACGATGGAAGACGGCGTTCGCATCGACGCCTCTCTCCTCGTTCCCCCGGGAGCACCGCCCTCAGGAGGATGGCCGGCCCTCATGCTGTTCCACGGGCTCGGCGGCAATCACACAAGTCTCGTCGCCGGCGTTGCCCAGCCCTACCTCAGCAAGGGTTACGCCGTTTTCGCCCCCGACGCGCGGGGGCACGGCACCTCGGGCGGTTACGTCTCGCTCGACGGGCCCCGTGAGGTAGCGGACGTGCGCACCGAGTTCCAGTGGCTCGCCGCCCGACCCGAGGTGAGCGACACGCAAATCGGCGCTTGGGGAATGTCGCTCGGCGGCGGCGTGGCCTGGAATTCCGTCGTCGCGGGAGTGCCCTTCAAGGCGCTCGAGACCTTCGAGACCTGGAGCGATCTCTACGGCGCGCTCTTCCCGCAGAACCTCGGCAAGTCCGGTGCGATCTACAGCTTCGCGCAGAGCGTGCCGGCTGATCGAATCGATCCGAGCCTGCGGTCGTATGTGCCGCAGATGATCGGCAACGAGAACCTGCCGGTGGTGCGAACGTTGCTCGGTACGCGGTCGAGCCTCAATGCCCTTTCTGCCGTGACCACTCCGAGCTTTCTCTTCCAGGGCCGTCGCGACTTTGCGTTCGACATCGACCAGGCTGCGAACGCCTATCGCCGGCTCGCCGGGCCGAAGCGCCTGTACGTCGGCGACTTCGGCCACTCGCCCTCGAGCTTTCCCGGCCCGGATATCGCCCACGTGCTCGATCTCTCGACGCGATGGTATGACCGCTTTCTGAGGGGACTTCCGAACGGCGTCGACACGGAGAAGCCGGTCCAGGTCGCTTCTGATCCATGGACCCAGAAGACAGCGAGCTTCGCGGCGCCGCCCGCGGTGAAGAACCTCACGCTCGTGTCGCAAGCCCACTCCGGGCTGGCGGCGCGCGGAAAGATCGTGCGCACGTTCACGCTGCCGAAGCGCTCGATCGAACAGTTCGGCGCGCCCGTCGTGCGTGTCATGGCGTCGACACCGACGCGATGGCCTCACCTCGTCGCAGTGCTGACGTCGGTCGATGCGCGCGGTCAGGAGACGGTGCTGACGGAGGGCGGCACGATCACGTCGCTCGGCAGGAAGGCGCGCACGGTCGCGATCAAGCTGATCGCGACAGGCAACGTCATCCGGCGCGGATCGAGGCTACGTGTCTATCTCGGCGGGACGTCGACGGTGCAGAACGTCGCGAACCTGCTCTACCTCAAGCTCGTTCCGGACGCCTCGCGGCTTACGGTCGGCAAGGTCACCGTGAGCCTGCCGCTGCTGCCGAAGCCGATCTCGCGGTGATCTCGCACCTCGCCGCGGCGGTGGCCGCGATCGCACTCGGAAACGGTCCGGCGGCGACGCCCGGTGTCACGTCGAGCACGATCACGATCGGCGGCACGATCCCGATCAGCGGCCCTGCCGCCGCGTACGGATCGGTCGGCCGCGGTGCGGATGCCTACTTCAAGTACGTCAACGCGAAGGGTGGCATCTTCGGGCGGAAGATCGTCTACAAGTACCTCGACGACGAATTCGACGTCGCGAAGACGATCACGCTGACGCGCCAGCTCGTCGAGCAGGACCAGGTGCTGGCCATCTTCAACAGCGTCGGCACCGAACACGCGCTCGCGATTCGTTCCTATCTCAACGACCGTCAGGTGCCGCAGCTGTTCCTCGGCAGCGGTGTGTCGAAGCTCGCTACGGAACATGCGAAATATCCGTGGTCGATGGGATACCTCCCGAGCTTCGCCGGCGAGGGCGCGATCTACGGACGCTATCTCGCTGCACATCAACCCAAGGCCCGCATCGCCGTGCTGTACGAGAACTCGGATTTCGGCAAGGACATGCTCACCGGCCTGCGTCATGGTCTAGGTGGCAAGGGAAAGATCGTCGGCACGCAGGCCTACGAGGTGACAGACAACGATGTTGCTTCGCAGATGGCGAAGCTCAAGAGCAGCGGCGCAGACACGCTCATGCTGTTTGCTACGCCGCAATTCGCGATCTTCGGCTACGTCGGCGCTTTCCGCCTCGGGTGGCATCCGCACGTGTATGTCACATCGGTCTCGATCAGCCCGGACATCATGAAGATCGCGCGCGTCGCGTCCAGCACCAAGCAAGTCCAGGGCTCGACCTCGATCGCGTTCGTGAAGGATCCGACCTCGAAGCAGTGGGCAAAGGACAAGACGGTCCGGCTGTACAAATCGATCCTCCGGCGCTTCCTCCCGAGCGCGAAGCCCGACGACGTGTTCAACTACTACGGGATGGCGGTCGCATACACCATGGTGGACACGCTGAAGAAGGCCGGCCGAGACCTGACCCGCGCCGGAGTAATGAAGGCGGCGACTCACCTCGACGAGACGAATCCTTTTCTCCTGCCCGGACTGCGGATCAAGACTTCGCCCAGCGACTACTACCCGCTCGATCGCGTCAAGCTCGCCCGCTACCGCGCCAATCAGTGGCAGTTCTTCGGGAAGCTCGTGAGCGCCCGGGATTAGGCTCAACTCTTGAGGGAATCGCGCGTCTAATGGGTGGGCTTTTTCTCATTTCGAAAGTAGGAAAGGACGGGGTATGAAGACAATCCTGAGGCTGGCCGTGCTCGCTTTGGCGGGCATCGGCACGCTGGCACTCGCGGGGAATGCACTCGCGACCCAGAAGTTGAGCGTCAAGCAGACCACGACGTCGCTCACCATCAAGGTGTCGCAGGGGCAATCAGACGCGCAGCCGGCAAGCATCTCCATCTACGTGCCGAGTGGCTACTCGATCAACACCTCAGCGGCACCGGGGACGAAGATCGGATCCACGAGCGGCACGGTCTTCTCGCGCGACGCGAACATCCCGCTTCCGCTCTCGGGTGACGTCGTCGTCGTACCCCCGACCACGAACGCGCCCGGGTGCGACCCCGTGCCCCACATTGCGGTGTGGAACCTCGCTCTCTCGGTCGCCGGGCAGAGCATCAACCTGCCCGTGCACGTCGATCAGCTCGCAGGCGCAGAAGCGTCGCGCGGCGCGTACAAGCTGGTCGTCTGCCTCGGCCCGGATGACGTGCCGGTCGGCACGCCGAGCCGGTCCCCGAACGGCGCCAGGCTTCTCGATGCGACGTTCACGGTGAACAGCATCTTCACCGTCCCTGCCGGGCAGAGCATCTGGAAGACGATCACGACGCCGTGGGCGGGCGGTGTGCCCAATGTCGCCGGAACGGTCGAGACACGCGCGTTCGTGGCCAACGGCACTGCGACGCTCGCGAAGAAGGTCAACGCCGGCAAGCGGCTCGTGAAATTCACCGGGAAGGTGACACAGGCAGGCACTGCCGTCTCAGGCGCGAGGGTCAGCCTCCTCGTCAACGGCAAGACCGCAGGTTTCAGCGCGCGCACGAACGGTTCCGGCAACTTCAGCCTCGTGCTCAAAAAGACGGGCAAGAAGTCGACGTCGACGTTCCAGGCGCGCACGACCGTGGCCGAGCGAGACATCACGTCAACGGGATGTGCCTCGCCCACGACCGCGGCCCCGTGCGTGAGCGCGACAGCCTCGGCGTTCACCGCGGTGAGCGCCAGGATCAGAATCCGCCTCTAGGCGCGGATTCCGCCTGACACCGTAGGAGGCGGGGCCTTTGGGCCCCGTCTCGTATGCTGGGACGATGGCTGAGATCCGGATCGGCACCTGCTCCTGGGCCGACGACGCGCTCGCGAAGCACTGGTATCCGCCGGGAGTGAAGCCCGGAGAGCGCCTGCCCTATTACGCCGAGCATTTCGACACGGTCGAGGTCGACTCGACCTACTACCGGCTGCCGGGCGAGGAGATGGTCGAGCGTTGGGCGGAGCGAACTCCGGAGGGGTTCGTGATGCACGTCAAGGCTTTCGGTTTGATGACGCGTCACCCCGTCAAGGTCGAGTCGCTGCCACCCGACCTGCGCGACGATGCACCGATAGACGAGCGGGGCCGGGTCGAGCGTCCGTCGCGCGAGTTTCGCGGCGAGGTGTTCCGGAGGTTCCTCGGTGCGCTCGAGCCGCTGCGTTCGAGCGGGAAGCTCGGCGGAATCCTCTTCCAGTTTCCCTCTTATGTGGTCCACAAAGACCGCTCGCTCGAGTACCTGCGATGGGCGCGCGAGCAACTCGGAGAGGACGAGCTGCTGGTGGAGTTCCGACACTCGAGCTGGCTCGACGATGACCATCGCGCCGACACGCTGCGGTTCTTGGAGGAGCTCGGCGCCACGAACGTGATCGTCGATGCGCCGCGAATCGAGGGCGCCAAGAATCTGATTCCGACCGTCCCGGCGCTCACGAGCCCGACCGCGTACATCCGCTTTCACGGCCGCAACGCGGCCACGTGGAACAAGCGCGGCGGCGGCGCTGCCGAGCGGTTCGATTACCTGTACTCCGACGACGAGCTACGGGAATGGGTTCGGCCGCTGCGCGAGCTGTCCGAGCAGGCCGAGCAGGCGTACGCGTTCTTCAACAACAACGCCACGAGCTCAGACGGGCACGGCGGACGCATGGCGCAAGCGGCCGCGAACGCGAAGCAGCTGCAGCAGCTTCTCCAGGCGGCGAAGGTTCCGGTGAGCGCAGCGGGCTGATGGATTTTCTGGCGATCATCCACGGCGAGAGCGTGCGCTCGGGCGTGTTCGGGGACGTCGTCCGCGAGCGCGGCCATACGCTCGAAGAGTGGAGCCTCGCCTGGGGCACGCCGCTGCCTCGTCCGCTCGACGCATACGGCGCCGTGTTCGTGTTCGGGGGCGCCATGCACGCAGACCAGAACGACCACCATCCCTGGCTGCGCGAGGAGGACTTCTTCTTGCAGCGGTTGCTCGATCTGCACATGCCCGTCCTCGGGATCTGTCTCGGCGCGCAGTTGCTCGCGAAGGCGGCGCACGCGCCGGTATATCCGGTCGAGGAGGCCGAGGTCGGCTGGTCCGCGGTCGAGCTCACCGAGGCGGGTGCGGACGACCCAGTCCTCGGCCGGCTACCGCGGACCTTCGACGCCTTCCAGTGGCATTACTACGCCCACGATCTCCCGGCCGGCGCAGTCGAGTTGGCGCGCAACCACGTGTGCACGCAGGCCTTCCGGCTCGGCGACAGCGCGTGGGGCGTGCAGTTCCATCCCGAGGTGACGCTCCACCAGGTACAAAGCTGGATCCACGAGGAAAAGGGATTGCCGGTCGACCCCGGCCTGCTGCTCGCCGAAACCACGGAGCGGATCGACGGCTGGAACGCGGTGGGCCGCGACCTCTGCGCGGGCTTCGTCGACGCTGCCGAGCGAGTCACCACTCCGGTCTAGCCGGCTCCATCCAGGACACGGCCGAGTGTCTGACACCAGGCCGTGCCTGCGAAGGGCACGTCTCGCGGCGGGCGAGCGCGGCTTGGTTTCGTGGTTCGGAACATCCCCTCGCGCGCGGCGTCACATTTACGGCACGGTGTCCGACACCAGGCCGTGGCGTCACGAGACGTGTCGGTTTCCGTCAGCCTTTCTCGAGCGGTAGGTCGTCGTGACGCGACCACTCGTGCCACGAGCCCGCGTAGTTGCGCGCCCTGTACCCCGCCAGCCGTAGCGCCATCGTCGCCAGCGTAGAGCGAGAGCCCGAATGGCAGTACGCCACGATCTCGGCCGGATCGCCGAGGCGAGCTCTGATCTGATCCGCCGGAAGGGGCTCGCCGGGGCCGGCGAAGAGCTGCTCCACGGGGACGTGACGCGCGCCCGGAATCCGCCCCTGGCGCGGGTCGCATGGATAGCCGTGCTTGCCCTTGAACTCCTGCTCAGAACGAACGTCGAGGATCATGAGCGTCGAGTCTTCGAGCCTGCTCGCAAGCTCGTCGCGCGTGGGAACGGCATCGAAGCGTGGCTCGAAGGTCGTCTTCACCGGATGCAGCTCGACCTGTCCAACCTGCAGCTCACCCGGCCAGGCGGCAACGCCGCCGAGGAGCACGGCCACACGCGGATGTCCCGCAAGCTCCGCCATCTGCGCGGCTGGCATCGCGCCCATGCCATCGCCGCGGTCGTAAAGGACGAGCCGCTCGTCGCCCGTCACACCGTGGCGCCGCAGCCGCAGCCCGACCTCGGGCGCGAGCGCCTCCAGCATCTCGCGATCGCTCATCGGCGGAGGCGAGCCCAGGACGAGCGGCCTCGAACCTGGAATGTGTCCTCGCGCATGCGCGTTCGGCCCGCGCACGTCGCCGAGGAAGATGTCCTCAGCTCCAAGCTCGCGCTGGAGCCAGGCGACGTCGACGACGGAAGCGAGCTCAGACACGGCCGACGAACTCGCGCAGGATCTCGTTGAACTCGTCGGGCCGCTCGAGGTTCACGAGGTGGCCCGCGCCCCGCAGTTCGCGGACGTCGAACTCGCTTACCTCTTCAGCGGAGACATATGGATCGAACTCGCCGATCACAAACTGCACCGGGCCGGAAAACGAGCGCACGACATCGGTCGAGTCTTCCCGGTCGCGAATTGCAGCGAGCGCGGTGACGAGCGCTTCTGCGTCCCGATAGACCAGGTGCTCGTCGGCGGCGCTCTCGTCGTGAAAGAGCTTCGGCAGCATCATGCGCCACAGTCCCTCCAGCCCTTCATCGTGGATCAAGTCGATCGTGTCCTGCCTGCCGGCGCGACGTTCCTCAGAGTCGGCGTCAGGGCGCGCACCGACGAGCAACAGTCCGCGTACCCGCTCCGGTGCGTGCCGAGCTAATGCGAGCGCGCAATAACCGCCCATCGAAGCGCCGACCACCGCGAGGTCGCCCTGCGTCTCACAGGCGATCGACCTCGCCCAGTCGTCTATCGTCTGCCCTCGGCCGTAGAGCCGGGGCGCAATCGCCTCGTGTCCGGCGAGCGCCGGACGCTGTGGCTCCCACATCCCTTTGTCGAGCGGAAAAGCATGCAGCAGCAGAATCTTCACAAGGACGCAACGACGTCGAGTTCGGCGGCGATCGACGGGCGTTGCTCGAGGCGACCCACCCACTCGGACAGGGCCGGGAACCGTTCGAGGTCGACGTCCATGCGGTCCCGGGCGCGCAGGATCCACGGCACGTAGGCGACGTCCGCGAGCCCGAACTCCCGCCCGCTCAAGAACTCTTGCCGCTGCAGCAACCCAGCCACGGTCGCAAGCGCAGCATCGAGCCGCTCGCCCGAACCGTCGTCGCCGCGCCGCAGCGCGTAATACGGCTTCGAGAGCTCGTCGAAGCGAAAGACCAGCATTCGGCCCAGTGCACGCTCGGCAGGGTCCGCCGGCCAGAGGCTCGGCTCGGGATAGCGCTCGTCGAGGTACTCGTCGATCACGGCGGATTCTGCGAGCAGGAAGGTGTCCTCTTCGAGGACGGGCACGCGGCCGAGCGGGTTCTTCTCATAGATCCACGTAGGGCGGTCGTCGAGATCGACCTCGACCGTCTCGTACTCGATGCCCTTCTCCGCGAGCACTATTCTGACACGCGCGCAGTAGGGACAGCGACCGGCGTCGTAGAGCGTGATCACCGGTCGATCCTAGCCTCGAGCCCTAGCACGTCGGCGATCTGAGCCAGCAGCTCGCGCGCGGGCGGGAGTTCTGCCGGCGACGAAGCGATGCGCGCGACTGCGCGGACGCGCGCGGGGTCTGCGCCGGTCAGCCGCGCGGCGAGCGTCGGATTCGCGGACAACGACAGCTCGTCGGCTTTGTTCAGCTCGCCGTAGTACGTCGGGACAGAGAGGTACTCGTCCACCATGCGGCCGCGCTCGAACAAGAGGAAGCGCACGACCGTCTCTTCTTCGAGCGCCAGTGCAACTGCCGGAACGCCCATGCGTTCGGACAACTCGGCACCAAGGCGGCGCTGGGCGCTGCGATTGTGGTCGCAGAGCTCGTCCACGACCGTAACCCAGCCGCTGCTCGGAGCCGTCACTTCCGTGTGTTCGGAGCGGCCCAGCCGCGGCAGGAACTGCGCCACGGCGCGCTCGACGCCGACCTCATCGTCGGTCTGAACGTGCAGCGAGCCAAACGATGGCGCACGCTCGTCGCTCTCGAGCCGCTCTGCAAGCGCGTCCACCGGCGCAACCATGAACACATCCATGGCGGTGAAACCGAGACGCTCGTACAGGCGGCGGGCATCGCTGTTCCTGATCAGCACCTCGAGGCTGACGTGGTCGAGGCCCGCGGCCAGGGCAGGCTCGAGGATCGCCGTGAGCAGCTCCCGCCCGATCCCTTTGTTGCGGGCTTCGGGCCGCACGTAGATGTCGGTGACGTGTGCGGTCTTCCGGCCGCGGTCACCGAGGACGCAGAAGACGAACCCGACGGCGCGACCATCCTCCTCTGCAATGCGCGCAACACCTTCGCGAACGGTCTGGGCGAGGTCCGACCAGGCGTCCTCCCAGCTCTCCCGGAGGTAGTCGGGCTCGGGAAGCTCGGCCTCGAACTCGGTCCAGAGCTCACGGATGAGCTCCTGGTCGTTCTTCGTGGCGGGGCGGATGGTCATCGGTAGCGCAGGGCGGCGAGGAGGTAATGGGCGCTCAAATTCTGGAAGGGGTGGAACCGGACGCCCGCGGCACGGACGTCCGTCACATCAGGGTAGAACGCGAGCACCGCCTTACGTAGGCCGAGGTCGCCCGCAGGCCAGGCCTCCGGTCGCGCGAGATGCCGGGCGAGGAACCAGTCGGCACTCCACTCTCCGAGCCCGCGGAGCGCCGTGAGCCGTGCCTTCACCTCCGCGTCGGAGAGTGTCTCGAGCTCGTCGAAATCGAGATCGGCACGCGCGATGCCAAGCACGTACTCGGCTTTCCGAAGGGAGAAGCCGAGAGCGGTCAACTCCTCATCCTTCGCCCCCGCGACGCGTTCGCGGGTCGGGAAGGCAACGGCATACTCGCCTGCGACGCCGAAGCTGTCGATGAAGCGGCTGCGCACGGCGAACGCAGAGTGCAGCGACACCTGTTGCGCGGTGATCGACGACACGAGCGCCTCGAACGGATCCGGTGCGAGCGGCGGCCGGAAACCGGGCATGAGCCGCACCGCGTCGGCGAGCACCGGATCTTGCTGCGCGAACTCGAAAAACGGCGGCAGGTCGAGCTCCAACCCGAGCAGCTTGCTCACCACATGCTCGATCGGTGCGTCGAACGGCTCGACGTCCACCCCGCCCTCGGCCGCCGTGATTCGAACCTCACGCCCGTCCACGACACGGTGCAGCCCGCCCTCGTGCCAGACGTTCGCGCGGTCGACCCCCCAGAACGTGAAGCGGTCGAGCGAGCGCTCGAAGTCATACGGCTGAGGGACCGCCAGGTGACCCACCGGCCCAAACTACCGTCCTACGAGAGCGCCCCCGAACGTTGAGCTACGAATCCGTGTAGAGCGGTAGCGAGATCTCGAACCTCGATCCTTTGCCGGGCTCCGACCGGATGGAGACCTCGCCGCCGTGCGCCTCGGCCACCGCCGAAACGATCGACAGGCCGAGGCCGACACCGCCGCTTGCACGCGACCGTGACGGGTCGGCCCGGTAGAAGCGCTCGAACACGCGCCCCTGCTCGTCGCCCGTCATGCCCGGACCTGAGTCCTGCACGGACACGACCGCGTTGCCGTTGTCCGTCGCAACGGACACGCTCACAGGCGCGTCCGTAGGCGTGTGCGCCCGCGTGTTGCTGAGCAGGTTGTCGACCATCTGACGCAGGCGATGTCCGTCGCCGAGAACGACTGCCTGTTCGATGTCGAGCTCGATCACCCGGTCGGGCTCAACCGTGCGAGCGGTCTCGACCGCCTCGCGCACCACCTCCGCGAGCTGGACGCGCTCGCGCTCCAGTGGGCGGCCTTCGTCGAGCCGCGCCAACAGGAGCAGATCCTCGACAAGCAGGGTCATCCGCGCCGACTCGCGGCTGATGCCGGTCATGGCGCGTTCGAGATCTTCGGGCCGTTTGTCGGCTCCGCGCTTGAAGAGATCGGCGTAGGCACGAACTGCGGCCAGCGGCGTTCGCAGCTCGTGAGAAGCATCCGCGACGAACCGGCGGAGCTTCTCCTCCGACGCAGCACGGGCCTTGAAGGCAGATTCGATCTGCCCGAGCATCGTGTTGAGCGCAAGGCCGAGCCGGCCCACCTCGGTGCGGTCCTCCGCGCGCTCGACGCGTTGTGCCAGGTCGCCGTCGGCGATTCCCGCGGCCGTCCTCCCGATCGCCTCCAATGGACGAAGTCCGAGACGCACAGCCCAGAGACCGAGCACGGCGATCGCGATCAGGACCGCAGCCGTCACGATCAGCTCGATCACGGTGAGGCGGTGCAGCGTCCCGTCGACGCCGCTCAGCGACGTTGCGAGGATCAGCATCGTCGTCGAGCCCGGGTCTAGCGACGCGCGCACGCGATAGCGCAGCCCGCCTTTGACGGAGTTGACCGTGAAGTAGCTGACACGGTCTGGCTGATCGCTTGTCGCCGCCTCGAGGGAGATCGATTTCGGCAGATGCGGCGCCGACGGTGGGGTCTCCGTGTTCGCGAACTCGGCGACCTGGCCGCTGAAGAGCGTCTTCCCGACACCGTTTCGCGTCTCGATGTACAGGCCGGGCAAGGATCGCGTGAGATTCTGGAGCCGGCCAACCGAGGGCTCGGAATCCCTTTCCGCATGTTCATCGGTCGAGCCCGGCGGGCCGGGCCCGAGTAGGTCCGCTTCGGCCTCGTGGTGAGCAGCCTGGAGAGACGTGTCGGTCCGGCTGATCAGGAAAGACCGCAGCGACGTGTAGGTCGCGAGGTCGGCCGCGACGAGCCCGATGGTTGCCAGGATGAGCACGCCGAGCACAAGGCGGCTGCGGAGCGACAGGTGCCGGTGCATTTAGCCCTTCCTGGAGTCGAGCATGTAGCCGGCCTGCCGCACTGTCCGGATCAGCGGTGGCCCGGTCGCATCGAGCTTCTTGCGGAGATAGCTGACATACGTCTCGACCACGTTCGAGTTCCCGCCGAAGTCGTAGTGCCAGACGTTCTGGAGGATCTGCGTTTTCGAGAGAACGCGTCGTGGATTGAGCATGAAGAAGCGGAGCAGGGAGAATTCGGTTCCGGTCAGCGGAATCGATCGTTTGCCCCGGAACACCTCGTGTCGACCCTCGTCCAGGACGAGGTCCGCGTAGCGGAGCACGTCGCCCGGAAGGTCGCCGGCCGAACGGCGGAGGATCGCCTGCACACGGGCAACGACCTCAGCGAGGCTGAATGGTTTCGTGACGTAGTCGTCGCCCCCCGCGCGCAGGGCCTCGACCTTGTTCTCGGTGGCATCCTTCGCGGTCAGGAAGAGCACCGCAGTCTTGAACCCCTGGGACCGGAGCCTCCGGCCGATCTCGATTCCCTCGATGTCCGGAAGCATCCAGTCGAGGACGATCAGATCCGGCTCGGCCCGTGCGACGGCCGCGAGCGCGTCCCGGCCGGAACCGGCCTCCTCGACGTCGTAGCCCTCGTAGCGGAGGGCGGTCGCGACGGCGTCGACGATCGACGGCTCGTCGTCGACGACGAGAATGCGGTGCTCGGTCGACTGCGTGGACTGGCGCCCGCTCACGGCTCCATGGTGACACGAGTTCCTGTGAGTTCCCTGAGAATCTCGAGCGCTTCCCAGCAGTTTGCGTAGTCGCGGCCGTCTGAACGGACAACGGCTTCGCCGCTGTCCGTTCAGGGTTCCGGAGGGAGAGGAAGATCAGAAAGAACGCGTAGCCGGTGCGACGGCAGGACGCCGGTTGCGTGCCGCCCGCTGGGGTTCCTCGGCCGAGACCTCAACCTCGTCGCTGATCAGAACGAGGCGGCCGAGGAGGCCGCGCCGCTCCCATGTGACGGCTGCAACTGCAGCCTCACCGGGCGTGGGAGGAGCGATGCTCTGAAACGTGGTCTTGTTTGTCATGGCTTCCCTTTCGTTGGGCATCGAACTGACCTCTGCAGGAAACCAAGCGGCCCTGTGATCCTCCTGAGACGCATCTAAGAGATCGCTGAGAGTCGCGGGCTCTGCCCGGGCGATGAATTTCACGTCGGCGCGCGGTCTGACACTGAAGACTTCTCAGCACGAGCCGCAAGCACTCCCCAAAACGAGAGGAGGAGCAAATGGGAAGGATCGTCGTAACCGAGTTCGTATCGCTGGACGGCGTCATGGAGGATCCGGGCGGAGCCGAGACTTTCAAGCACGGAGGCTGGAGCTTCGAGTTCGGCCGCGGAGACGAGGGCGACAAGTTCAAGCTCGACGAAACGCTTTCGTCCGAGGCTCTGTTGCTGGGGCGGACGACATACGAGGGCTTCGCCGAAGCCTGGCCGACAAGGGAAGGCGAGTTCGCGGACAAGTTCAACAACATGCCCAAGTACGTCGTCTCCTCAACCCTTGAGGAGCCCGAGTGGAACAACACGACGGTGCTGAAGGGCGACCTCGCTGAGGAGGTCGCGAAGCTGAGGCAAGAGCAGGCTGGCGACATCGTGGTCCATGGGAGCGCCCGGCTCGTGCAAACGCTGATCGAGAATGGCCTCGTCGACGAGCTCCGGCTGATGGTGTTCCCGGTCTTGCTCGGAAGCGGCAAGCGCCTCTTCGGCGAGACGCTCGACAAGAAGCGTCTGCGGTTAGTCGACTCGAAGGTGGTCGGAGACGGCGTGGCGATACTCATCTACGAGCCGGCGGCCGACGAAGCGAAGGAGCCGGCCTCCGGCTAGCTCGCGGCCGGTGCACGGCCACGGGTTGACAGTCCAGTGCGAGCACGGTGGCCGCGCGCGGACTGCTGGGAGAGAATGAGCGCGTGCGGATCGCTCCGCGTCTATTTGTCTGGGTGTTTGCGCTCGCCGCAGTCGCCGTGATCTCAGCTGGGCTGCTGCTCGATCAAATCGCGGCAGCAAAGGATGTTTCCGGATCTGGCACCGTGTGGCTTTACCCCTTCCTCTTCGGCGCGGTCTCGGCGCCCGCCGCCGTCGGTGTCCTGATCGTGACCCGGCGTTCGCGCAACCTGATCGGATGGGTTCTCGTCCTAGGCTCGCTGTCGCTTGCGCCGGTGCTCGCGGCGACTCCGTACGCCTGGGTCGCGCTGAAGGCGCATCCGGAATCGCTTCCCGGCGGTTCGTGGGCCGCGCTGCTCTCGTCGCTGTGGCCCGCCTTCTTCGCCTGGCCGCTGGCGGTTGCGTTTGTGTTCCCGGACGGCCGACTGCCGTCGCCACGCTGGCGCCCGTACGCGTTCTTCGCAGCCGGTTCCTTCGCACTGCTCGCCCTTGCATTGGTGACCGCGACGCGGCTGGAGCACCCGTTTTCCGACGTGCCGAATCCGTTTCCATTGCGCCTGCCGGATTCCTTCGGCTTTCTGCGGCCGGTCGCCTGGCTCGCGATGTTCGCGAGCCTGTTCGTGGGCGCGGCGGCCGTGCGGAGCCGGTACAAGCGTTCCGCAGGGATCAATCGGCTGCAGATGCTCTGGTTGTCGTACGCGGCGCTGCTGATTCCGTTGGGTGTCGTCTGCTTCCTTCTCTGGGGCCTCCTGTTCGGCGAGCCAGGCGATGCGGTGGCTGCGTTTCTGCTTGGAATGGAGGCGGCGGTAGCGCTCGCCGTCGGCGTCGCAGTGATGCGCTACCGGCTGTACGAGATCGATCGGCTGATCAACCGGACGCTCGTTTACACGCTCCTAACTGCGTCACTCGGTCTCCTGTACGGCGTCGTCTCGGTCGCGGCAGGCGTAGTCGTCGGCCGAGGCTCTGCGTGGGCGACCGCGCTAGGCGCCGTCGTCGGCGCGCTTGCGTTCGGGCCGCTGCGGACTCGGGCACAGGCTCTGGTGGACTGGCGATTCGCGCGCCCGCGCTTCGACGGTCTGCGGCGCGTGCGCGCCTTCGTCGACGAGGTCCGCGACGGGCGGCGAGAACCTGAGGAGATCGGAGGGGTGCTCGCAGCGGCCCTGCGCGATCCGGGCGCAGAGCTGCTCTTTCGGCTGCCGGCGAGCGACACATACGCCGACAGTGCGGGCCGCGTGGTCGCGGAGCCGCCCGACAGCGAGGGTGCATTGACGCCGCTCGAGCATCGGGGGCAGGAGATCGGTTTGCTCCGACACAGGCGCGACCTCCTGGACCGCCCCGACCTCCTCCACAGCGTTCTCGAGGCCGCGAGCCTGGCAATCGAGATCGCCAGGCTCCGAGTTGAGGTCAGGCTGCAGCTCGTCGAGGTGGACGAATCGCGAGCCCGGATCGTTCAGGCGGGTTACGAGGAACGCCGCCGCCTCGAGCGCGATCTTCATGACGGAGCGCAGCAGCGGCTCGTGACGCTCGGAATCGTGCTGCGACGGCTTCAGCGCTCGCTTCCGCGGGAGGCGAGGGTGCTCGGGCCGGCTCTCGATTCTGCGGTGGCTGAGATCGGGCACGCGATCGCCGACTTGCGGACGATTGCGTCAGGGATGCGACCGCCACGGCTGGACGACGGGCTGGCGGCCGCCCTCGCCGATCTCACGCGCGAGGCGCCCGTCCCGATCGACGTTGAGGCGACCGCGGAGCGGCTTTCTCCTCACGTCGAGGCGGCCGCCTATTTCGTCGCCTGCGAGGCGATCACGAACGCGGTGAAGCACGCATCCCCGTCACGCATCCGCGTGAAAGCCACTCTCGCGGACGGAGGGCTGCGGCTGCTTGTCGCGGACGACGGCGTCGGCGGGGCGAACCCAGCGGCAGGGACGGGGCTCGTCGGACTGACCGATCGAGTCGCCGCGCAGGGTGGGACGCTGCTCATCGAAAGCCCACTCGGGGCAGGGACACGGATCGAGGCGGCGTTTCCGTGCGGATAGTGATCGCCGAGGACACCGTCCTGCTACGCGAAGGGCTAGCAGGGCTGCTCGAGGACGCCGGGCACGAGGTCGTCGCGCGTGTTGGCGATGGCGAAGCGCTGCTCGCCGTCGTGTCCGAGCACGAGCCGGATCTTGCCGTCGTCGACGTGCGCATGCCGCCGGACTACGAAGACGAGGGCATGCGTGCGGCCGCGACGATCCGCCAGTCGAACCCGGGTACCGCCGTGCTCGTACTCTCGCAGCACATCGAGACGCGCCATGCGCTCGAGCTCGTCGCGGCCGGGGGTGGTTTCGGTTACCTGCTCAAGGACCGTGTGCTCGACGTCGACGATTTCCTCGACGCAGCAAGGCGCGTGACCGAAGGAGGTTCTGCCCTCGATCCGGAGGTCGTCGCCACGCTTCTCTCTCCGAAGCGGCGCGATGACACGCTCGGTGAGCTGACACCACGCGAGCAGGAGGTGCTCGCGCTGATGGCCGAAGGGCGAACGAACGCGGCGATCGCGAAGCGGCTCTGGCTGACGGAAAGGACAGTCGAGACACACGTCCGGTCGATACTCGGCAAGCTCGGCCTCCCGATCAGCGGTGACGACCACCGACGTGTGCTCGCGGTCTTGACCTATCTCCGTGCTTCCACTGTCTGACATCTCGGCGCTGCCACTGAAACACGTTCAGTGCCTACGACGAAGACGCGCCGACGAAAGCGCCTTACCGTCCTGAGGCAAGGGCGGCATCGCCCATCCACAAGGAGGTCGAGACGTGTCCGCGATATCAGTCGAGAGTCCCAGCCTGAACGCCACCAGAACGCCTGAGCGACCGCAACGTTTTCTACCGATCGCCGGGATTCTCTTCGGCATCCTGCTCGCGCTCGCGCTCTGGCTGACCTCGAAGGAGCCGAGCGACACGGCGTCGGCCAGGCAAGTGTTCGCGTACTGGAGCGACCACGGGGGCGGAAAGATGTGGCTCTCGATCCTCGGCCTCGAGCTCGCGGCGGTTCTCCTCGTCTCGTTCGGAGCGGCATTGCGCGCGTCGATTGGCTCCGCTGAGGGACCGACGGCGACCTATTCGTCACTGGCCTTCGGCGGCGCGATCCTGGCGGCGATGGGCTTTGCGGTGACCTCGATCCTGCCTGCGGCTGCGGGCCGGGCCGCCGCCGACAAGGCCGCCGAGCCGGGCGCTCAGACGGCGGTCTACGCAATCGAGCAACTGCGTTCCTGGGACTGGTTGATGTGGACGCCAGGTCTCACCGTGATGATGGTTGCTGCCGGCCTCGGCGGATTGCGGACACGCGCGCTACCGAAGACACTTTCGTGGGCCGCGGTGGTCCTCGGCGTCGCATTCTTCACGCCGCTTGGCTTCTTTGCATTTTTCATCCTCCCGCCCTGGATGATCGCCACCGGAGTCGTGCTCTATCGCTACCAGCGGACAGTTGCTGCGGGCGCTCCGGCGTAAGGGCTCCCGTCGACAGGACGAGCAGAGCCCGCGCGCCCGGTCGGGCGGCGGGCTCTACCCCATCGCCTCGTGGATCCCGCCGGTCTCGACGTTCGTTGAATGTGCTCGCCCAGGTCTGGCCGGCGTCGCTCGTGTTCCCGATCCAGTCACTTTGCGTTAGGCGGGAGTCGGCAGGCCCTCGATTGCGCGCAAGGCGCGCGACATTTCGTCCTCGTCCAGGGCGACATCTTCGAGCTCGCCCGCGAAATAGTTGTCGTAGGCCGCCATGTCGAAGTGTCCGTGGCCGGAAAGATTGAACAGGATGGTGCGCTCCTCGCCCGCCTCGTCGGCCGCCTTGGCAACCTGAAGCGTCCCGTGAATCGCATGCGCGGCTTCAGGCGCGGGGAGAATCCCCTCGCTTCCTGCGAAGAGCACGGCCGAGCCGAAGACATCGTTCTGGAGATATGCCTCGGCTCGGATCAGCTTGTCGCGGACGAGCTGCGAGATCAGCGGAGCAACTCCGTGGTACCGCAGCCCGCCGGCGTGGATCGGGGCCGGGACGAAGTCGTGTCCAAGCGTGTGCATCGGCACCAGCGGCGTCAGCCTGCTCGTGTCACCGAAGTCGTACGCGAACAGGCCGCGCGTCAACGTCGGGCAGGCCGCCGGCTCGCACGCGAGAACGTCGATCTCACGGCCCGCGATCTTCTCGCGCAGGAATGGAAAGGCAAGACCCGCAAAGTTCGAGCCGCCGCCAACGCACCCAATGACGACGTCGGGGAAGGCGCCTGCCAGCTCCATCTGCGCAAGCGCCTCCTGGCCGATCACGGTCTGATGGAGGAGAACGTGATTGAGGACGCTCCCGAGCGAGTAAGCGGTGTCGTCGCGTCCAGCCGCGTCCTCGACCGCCTCCGAGATCGCAATGCCGAGACTCCCAGGCGAATCCGGGTGCTCCTCGAGAATCGCACGCCCGGACTCGGTCTCGTCGGAAGGGCTGGGCACGATCTCCGCACCCCACGCCTTGATCATCGAGCGCCTCGCCGGCTTCTGCTCGTACGAGACCCGAACCATGTACACCTTGCACTCGAGTCCGATCAGCTTGCACGCAAACGAGAGCGCGCTTCCCCACTGGCCCGCGCCGGTCTCGGTGGCCAGACGCGTCCGCCCTTCCTGCTTGTTGTAGAAGGCCTGCGCGACCGCGGTGTTCGGCTTATGGCTCCCCGGCGGGCTGACGCCCTCGTACTTGTAGAAGATGCGGGACCGTGTCCCGATGGCCGCCTCGAGCCGCGACGCGCGGTAGAGCGGCGTCGGGCGCCAGAGGCTGTAGATCTCCATGACCTCCTCGGGAATGGCGATCTCCGCTTCCTCGCTGACCTCCTGACCGATCAGCTCCATCGGGAACAGGGGCGCGAGATCGTCCGGCCCGACCGGCCGCCCGGTGCCCGGATGCAGCACCGGCTGCAGAGCTGTGGGCATGTCGGATCGGATGTTGTACCAATGCTGCGGAAGCTGCGATTCCTCGAGGAGGAACTTCGTCTGGCCCCCGGCGCGGCTGCGCACCTGCTGCACGTCGCGAGCATAAAGCGTCAGTGGGATCAGTGCAGAGAATCGACTCCGAGCCGTCTAGCCGAGACGGTAGATGTCGAGGACCCCGTTCAAAGCGTGCTGATTCGCGTTTCCTTCGGGCAGCGCAATGCGCCCGTCGGCGACGATGGCACTGTTCCAGTGTCCGCCGCCGGCAGCGAGTGTGCCGAGTTTCTTGCCGGTGCTCGGCTGGAAGATGCCGAGGCCGCCGTTCGGATCGTAGACGTACAGCAGGCCGCCGGCGACAACCGGGCTGGTTCCCGGGGTGCTCGTCGACCACGCGGGGCGAAGGCGGCCCCCGTCGAGCGTCCAGGCTGCGAGGCCGGCGTTGTCCGCGACGAAGAACCACGTCCGGCCGGCGGCGCGCCAGACGGCCGGGGCGGTGAAGAGATCGGTCGCCCCGGGCGTCGAGATCGTCTGTAGCTCGCCACCTGTTCGCCCGGGTGGTGCGAGCTTCTTCAGGCTCAGCAGCCGGATCTTGCCGTCCTTGCCACCCTGCGCGATATAGCCGCCGCCAAGGAGCACGGGTGAGGTCGAACCGAGGTCGAGGTCGCTCGACTGCAGCGCCGCCTCGCCCTTGGGCGTCCAGCTGCCAACGATGCGCGAAGCTTCGGCGGACAGATACACGGTCGAATCGCCCCAATTTGTTCGGCCGTTCCAGTCCCCGTTGCCGGTCGCGACCAGAAGCCTTCCGGTGGCGGTGTCGACGACGGCACCGGCCCGCCCCCAGATCGCGGAATCGCTGGAGGCGCAGCTCTTCGGCGAAATCAACTGATGGCGGTTGGAGCAGAGCGAATTCCAGACGCTCAACAGCTTGCCGTTGCTCGCGGCGAGCAGCGCCACATGACCCTGGTAGGGCGGCGCGTCGCCGATGTAGCCCCCGGTGGTTGCGATTACCCGCCCGTCCCAGTAGTTGAGCGCGGAGGCGATCTTCTCCCGCGACGGCAGCAGGGTGATTCGAGTCCGCCAGGCGAGGTGACCGTCAGCGACCGAAAGCTTCTGGATCCGCCCGTCGGGCGACGCCGCGTAGATCCACTTGCGCCCGGGATCGGCGGCGGGTGTCGCCGTCGTGATCTGTGCCGTCCCTGCCCAGGACGCATAGCCGGCCGGCGTGTAGCGCCAGAGCACGCGGCCGCTGGAAGCGTCGATCGCTTCCGTGCGGCCGTACGTCGTCGTGACGAAGAAGACGTCGTGCACGGCGCCGCGAACGCGAACGGCGTGCAAGTAGATCGGCGACGAATCCACCGTTCCGTCGAGCAGCACGCGTTGTCGCCGTAAACGGCCGACGTCGGCCGCCGTTATCCCGGTCGCGGCAGGTCCGCTGTTCTCGCGGGCGGCCGTATACCCGAACAGCGGCCAGTCGCTTGTCGAGCTGGTTGAGGCCGCGCCCGATCTCGTCGAAATAGTCGTCGTCGTCGTTGTCGAAGTGGTCGCTGGCGCAGCTGACTTTCCTCCGCTGCAAGCGGTTACCACGAGCCCTGCACAAGCGATCAAGGAGGCTCGACGCCAAGCGAGGCTGATCCTGCGCCCCCAGAGCATCACGGTTCAGGCCACGTCGGCCAGTGGTTGCCAGGGCGGGTCTGCGAGCTCGCCGCGATCGAGCTTCGAGCGCCTGACCCTGAGGGTGAGCTCCCAGCGTGCGTGCTCGACGCGAAGCGGCGCGCTCAGCTCCCTGCAATCGTGGCATCGAAGCGATGCCGTCCGTCGTAGGGGTTCGGGCAACTCGCCTCCGCAGGCGAGGCAGATGAATGGGCCCTGGCTAAACATCGACCGTCTCCTTGTCTAGGGCTCTGGTCAACATGGTTCAAACGATGACCGACATGTGCTTTGCCGGCATCGACGGCAGCGGCAATCCGAATCGCCGGGTAGCCGACCTTTCAGCCTTCCTGCTAGCCCCAAGAGCGACGACCGTGGCCGCTAACGCGTGCGGAATGCCGATATGTCCACGAGGTCGGGTCTGCTGATCTCGTCCGAGCCGATCACCGCGACTCGCGACGACCGGACCGCGCGCAGGGTGGCCGTCCGATGCCCGTCTCCGAGCACGGCCCGTTCGCCAAGGATCGCGCCCGAACCGACCTGGGCCACGACCTCGCCGTCGATCTCGACGTCGAACACCCCGTCGAGGAGTACGAACAGGTCGCGACCGGGCTCCCCCTGCTCGACGAGCGTCTCGCCCCGTGCGACGCGACGCCGAACGAGCCTCGCGCCGTCGCGGAGGAGCGACGTCGCGAGCCTGCGCTCGAGTTCGGACTCCACGGCGGCCGCAAAAGCCGGCGTCCCCTCGTCCCCCCACGGCGTACCGTCGCCGAGCTCGAAGTCGACCGCCCCGAAGACATCCACGAGCCGCCCGTCCGCTGCGTAGAGCGAGTGGCGGGGAAAAGGGCTCGCGGCGACGAGCCTGGTCTCGCTTGTCCCGTCTGCGTGCAGCAGAAGCTCGAGTGTGGTCCAGGCCGAGACTGCGCCGACGTGGAAGTAGGGCCGGCCAACGACAGGCCTAGGCGCAGGGAGGCCGATTCGACCGCCGACGGTCTGCGTGAAGCGGACCGAGTTGTCGTCGAGTTCAGGCTCGGGCTGGATGACCGGGAACTCGACTGCGGCGAAAGAGACTTGCTGCGCCTCGAGCTCCTGCCCGACGCCGATCAAGCTCCTGCCGGTCTGGCCGTAGTTCACGATCTCGCCTCCGTCGACTTCGATCCAGGCGCGAAGCTCGTTCGCCTCGCGGAATGCATCCCGGGCTCGAAGTTCGTCCAGGTCCGGAAGGAGCTCGGGCGGAGGCTCGTCGAAGTGTGCGACGGCGAGCTCGAGCGGGACGGCGTGGAGCCGGTCGAGCGCCTCGAACGGAAGCCAAGTGATCGCCGTGGCAGAGGCGTCGATCCGCATCAGGCGACGGCCGACGCGCGTTCGCGTTGTCGAATTTCCTCGACCAATGCCTCCATGGCGTCGGCAAGGCGGCCCCGGATCTCATCGTCGGTCAGTCCGCCTTCCTCGAAGCGGGTATGAGCGTGCGGGACGGAAAGCTCGACATCGAGCACCCGCGCGCCGAGCGCCGCCAGGACCTTGCGGAGCTCGGCCTGTGCCCAGACGGCCCCGAACGCGCCGGTGCTCGCGCCGACGACGGCCACGGGCTTGTTTCGCAGCACGTTTGTCGCCACCGGGCGCGAAATCCAGTCGATAGCGTTCTTCAGCTGACCGGGAATCGACGAGTTGTACTCGGGGGTCGA
Source organism: Actinomycetota bacterium (assembly GCA_039648845.1). Taxonomy (GTDB): domain Bacteria; phylum Actinomycetota; class Thermoleophilia; order Gaiellales; family Gaiellaceae; genus 3-1-20CM-4-69-9. The sequence goes on from JBBWZE010000124.1 coordinate 32,409, forward strand.
GAAGAGCACCGCATCGGCGTCCGCGATCGCCGACATCAGGCGGGCGACGCTCGCCGGGCGCGCGTGAACATCGTCGTCCTCGTCGTATGGCGGGATCTCTTTCAGGCGGTCGTAGAGCTCGAACTCCACGTCCGAGCCGGCGGCCTCGGCCGCGGCGCGCAAAAGACTCGTGTTGTGCGAGTCGCGGCGGAGGCTGCCGGAGATTCCGAGGATCCGCGTCACTAGCTCGTTTCGCCTCCCGGCTTCACAAACTGCAGCTCGGCGAGGATCGTGACGTCGTTCGCAAGCGACGGCTCACCGCTCGGAAGCGGATTGTTCCAGTTGAGCCCGAAGTCCGTGCGATCGATCCTCGTGCTCAGATTGAGGCCGATGCGCTCGTTTCCGTAGGGATCGGCGATCGGGGCGGTCACCGTCCCGATCAAGCCGACCGGCTTGGTGACGCCCTTGATCGTCAACTCGCCGTCGACCGCGACCTTCTGGTCGCCGTCGAGACGGATGTCATCGGCTGCGAAGCGAAGCTCCGGATGCCGTTCGGCGTCGAAGAAGTCGGGCGACTGGAGATGGGCGGAGAGATTTTCGTCCTTGACGTCGACGCTCGCGACTTTCGCCGTGCCATCGAGCGACGCGCGCTCGGCGTCAACGGTCAGCTCAGCCCGGATCTCTTGGAAGTCACCCTTGAACGTCCCGGCGAGATAGGAAACCTCGAAGTCGACCCGAGAATGAACAGGGTCGAGGCTCCAGCTACCGGCCGGGGCAATCGTCAGCATCGCACTGCTCATGGGCTTTGCCGCTCCCTTCCTTGCGTTGTGTATTATTGAGTACGCAAACAACTCTACCATTATTCCTTGACGACGCAAATTTCAAACGTGCAAGCAATCGAGCCGGCTGTCAGGGCCTGGACGCGGCTGCTGCGTGCCTACGCCTCCACCACGAGGTTGCTGAGTGCGGAGCTCCAGGAGGAGCACGGGCTGACACTCAGCGACTACGAGGCTTTGCTGGTGCTCTCCCGGGCCGAGGACGGGCGATTGAAGCGGGTGGAGCTCGCGCGAAGCTTGATGCTGACACCGTCGGGCATCACGCGCCTTCTGCAGGGGCTCGAGGATGCGGGACTCGTCGAGCGCGCGTCCTGTGCGACCGACCTCCGAGTCACCTACGCGCAGCTCACAGATGCAGGCGGCGAAAAGCTCGAGGCAGCGTCGGGGGGCCACATCGCCTCGATCCAGGCGCTCTTCGAGGAGCGTTGCACGCCCGACGAGATCGATACGCTCGCCGAAATCCTCGGCAGGCTTCCGGGCGTCGCCGAAGGCGACGACTCGTGCTCACCGGGCTGAGGGACGCCTTTGCGTACGCCACGCACCTGCTGTCGCTGCTAGACCTCGTCTAGAAGTGCGAGGTGAGACCGGCGCCGCTGGCGGCGGATCTGAGGTGCCTCGGGCGGCTGGGTGCGCGCATGATGGCGCGCATCGTCGCGGTCATGTCCCTTCTGCGTGGTCGATCGAGGTCAACAGCCGGGAGACGTAGTCGGCCATCTGCCGTTGTTCTCCGGGGCTGAGGACACCGCCCAGGATGGTGGCCACCTCCGCCTCGTAGGTCTTGACCGCGGCGGTCAGCTTGCGCTTGCCGGCTGTGGTGAGCACCAGACGGGAGGCGCGGCGGTCGTTCGGATCTGGCTCACGTGCGATCAACCTGG
>JBBWZE010000147.1:0-15397 GCA_039648845.1 Actinomycetota bacterium
GTTCAGTTCAAGCTTGCGGACATGGCCACCGAGCTCGAGGCCGGCCGGAATCTCGTCTACAAGGCCGCGTGGCTCAAGGACCAGGGCCGCGACTTCGCGCTCGCGGCGGCCCAGGCGAAGCTCTACACCGGGGAGCTCTCCAACCGAGCCGCGAACTGGGCCCTCCAGATCCATGGCGGCTACGGGTACATGGACGAGTACCCGATCTCGCGCCTCTACCGGGACCAGAAGATCCTGGAGATCGGCGAGGGCACGAACGAAGTTCAGCGCATGGTGATCGCCCGGCACCTCGGCGTCTAAGACGGCACGCAGGCGTCACGCTTTCGCACCCGTGCCTGGCACCGGTACGACCACAAGGGAGCCGCGGCGCCGTGCGGACTCGCTGAGTTCTGCGAGGAACTTGTTACAGGTGCGTACCCGTGCCTGGCACCGGTACGTCAGCGAGGCGGTGCGCGGATCTTTTGCGGTGCGTTGAAGCTCGAGTAGCTATGTGTCATGAAATGCGCCGCCGCTGTCATGCGCAGGTTGCGCGGTAGCAACGTCTTCCGGTCGAGGCGCAGAGTGAACCACACCGGGCCGATCGGCTTGAAGAACGAGACGACGTACGTCGTCGGGGTCGATTCGAGCAGATACGCGTTCGTCGAGTGGCCGGCCCAGATCGGCTCCGGCTGCGGCGTCATCTCCTGTGGTGACGCCACCCACTTGCCGCCTCGCTGGCGGTCCCAGCGCCGCGAGCCGATGATGATCCCGTCCGCGCCGCCACGGATTCGGTACTCGAGACGGTTCGGGCGCTCCAGCGTGAAATCGGCGACCACCTTGTTTCGCGGATCGGAAGCAAGCCGCTCGACGTACTCGACGCTCCGCAGGCGGCGAAACGCCCGGGTGGCGCCCGCGACGATCGCCTCCGCCGGACGGGCCCTGGCGGGGACATGGAAGACGAGCGCGCGGCCGCCCACCGAGACCCCGACCGCGCCGGCGGAGGACAGCGACGCGCGATAGCACCCGTCGCCGCAAGCCCGGGCCGGGTCGCCGGCAACCCTGACGGCAAGGCCGTTGACTCCCAGGTTGTCCGCGCCTACTACGAACACCTCCGCATCCGGTTGGTGCACGGCGAGCGCGACCCCGAAGGAGCCACTCTCGCGCGCCTGAACCCACATCCTCGGCGCCGGCGAGGGGGGCGGTGCTTTCGCCTCCGCCACGGCCGCCCGCGCGACACGGTCGCGCCCGGGCCGAAGATCCGTCAGTAGCGCGACGGCGGCGACGAGTCCGGCGAACAGCGCCAACTCGACCGCGACGTTCCGCCGCAGGCCCGCGAGGGACAACCGCGGGACGAGCCGGTACCGGTTCAGCCAACCGACGGTGACGAGAGCCGCAAGCAGCGCCGTCTTCACGATCAGCAACCGCCCGTAGCCCGTCGACCACAGCTGCCCGAGCGAGCTCAGCTCCGCGAATGCGCGGATCACGCCCGTCCCGGCCAGCAGCGCGACTGACACCAGGGCGACATTGGAGAAACGGCGGAGCATCGGAGCGCGATCGCCCGAGCTCGTGAGCGCCAACGCAAGCGCAACGAGGCCGCCCAGCCAGAATGACGCCGCCGCGACGTGCAGGAAATCGACGGCCGGCTCCAGCGACGGCCTGCCCCGATCGAGCGAGTGACCCGCAAGCGTCGGCAGCGGCAGCAACGCCAGCCCAGCAAGGAAAGGAAGCGGCTCGAGCCACGGAAAGACGGGCGCCACCGCGGCAAGGACGGCCCCGAGCCCCGAGACCACCGCCGCAACGGCGATCACGGTGCCGAACCGCGTCGAGAGCGAGACGTCGTGCGCCATGCCCGACGCACCGATGAAGACGAGCAGGAACGCCCCGAGCATCAACCGGAGCGTGACGTGCCCGACTGCAAACCGGAAGAACGCCGCGCCTGCCGCGGTCAGTAGACCGGCGAAAAAGAGCAGGCGAGAGATGACATCTTGCGCGCTCGGGCCGTTTCCGGCGGAGAGCGCCGCCTGCGGTGGGGCACGGCCGGCGCCGACACCGAAGGCCACCACCCCCGCCACCGTGTGACCGTCGTCGGAGAGGACGCGCCACAGCACCGTGTAGTCGCCGTCGGCAAGGCCGGCCCGAAGCGGGACGACGAGCACGCGGCCGCCGACAACGCGCGGCTTGCCGCCGAGCACCGACCCGCCGCCGTTTCGGATCGCCTTGATCCCGGAGGCAGGGCGAACGTTGTCGTCGAAGACGATTCGGACCCGGGTGGGCGCGCTACCGAGCACGGTTCCGTCCACGGGAACCGTGCGGAGCAGCCTCGCATGGGCCCAGGCTGTCTCAGGGAGGGCCAGAGCAAAGAGGACGAGAAGGAGAAGGGCGATGCGGCGGGCCAACGCTTCAAGAAACTTAGCCGGATATCCGCGCGCCGAGGCTGACTGCCGTCCTTGACCAACGCTATAGCGAAGTGGGACGATCGGCTTACATCTGCGGGGGGAGAAGGAGGGCACCATGATGCGCAAGCCGTTCGCGGTTGCCGCAGTCGGAGTGGTGTTGCTGATGACACTAGTGGTCGCGTCGAGCGCCGGCGCTGCACCCTTAGTCGATCGGTTTCACGGCACGTTCAGCGAAACCAATCCCGACGACAGTCTCTGCGGAATCTCGGGAAGCTCGGTGACGAGCGGGATGGACAACATCCAGGTCTTCGCCGACGGCACGTTCCAGGATGAGTTCCGCTTGAACTATGTCTTCACCGCGGAGAATGGCAAGTCGGTCGAGCTTTTCGTCGCTAACCAGCTCACCTTCACCGGTCCGACCGACAACGGGGACGGCACGGTGACGTTCACGAGCACGTACAAAGGGATCCCGGAGAAGTGGAAGATCACAAACGGGCCAACCCTGATAATCGATGTGGGGTTCGTGACTTTCACGGACGTCGTCAATCTCACGACGGGCGAAGTCACCACGACGATCGATCCCGAGAACGGACCGCATCCCGAGCTTGACAGCGATTTCACGCTTCTCTGCAGCGTGCTCGTCCCGGCTCTGACCTGACTCAGGAAGAACTCCACTCACCAAGGAGGGGGCGCTAGAACCGCCCCCTCCTCGCGGCATCACTTCAAGAAAGCTAGCGGCAGGCGGTGTTAGCTTCTCTGCTGTGCTGTTTCGCCAGTTCGTCGACGACGATCTCGGCTGCGCCTCCTACCTGATCGGCGACCCCAGCAAGGGGGAGGCCTTCCTGGTCGACCCCGCGTATTCGATCGAGCAGTACCTCGAAGCCGCCGACGAAGCGGGAGTCCGCATCGTCCGAGTGCTGGAGACCCACACCCACGCCGACCACGTCTCGGGGCACGGACGGTTTGCGCAGGAGCACGGCGTGCCGACCTCGGTCCACGCCCTGGCCGAACCGGAGTTCGCCTTCGAGCCGCTCGAGGACGGCCAGGACCTGCAGGCCGGTTCGGTCGCGGTGCGCGTGATCCACACGCCGGGGCACCGCCCCGAGCACTGCGCTTTCGTCGTCGAGGACCGGCTCGTGCTCACCGGCGACTCGCTCTTCATCGGCGACGCAGCCCGACCCGACCTCGCCGTCGAGGCGCACGAAGGCGCCGAAGGCCTGTTTCACTCGCTGCAACGGCTCACGCAGCTCCCGGACTCGTACGAGGTCTTCCCCGGCCACGTCGCCGGCTCGCTGTGCGGTGCGGCCATGAGCCCCGATCATTCTTCGACGATCGGAAACGAGAAGCGCACGAACGCGAAGCTGGATTACGGCGACGTGCAGGCGTTCATCAACGCTACGGCCTCTCTATCCACCCCACGCCCTCCGACCACCGCCCGCGTCGTCGCGCTCAACAAAGGTCCGTTCCTCGGCGCGCCCGCGCCGCTCGAGCACCTAGAGGAGACCGGCATCGCAACGATCCTCGACGTCCGCCCCGCGGAGGTGCACGCCGCGGGACACGTCCACGGCGCGTTCAACGTCCCGGTTTCGGGCTCGTCGTTTGCCACGCGTGCAGGCTTCGTCCTCGACCCCGAAGAGCGAATCGTCATCCACGCCACCAACGAAGCTGAAGCCTCCGAAGCGGCGCGCGGGTTACGCGCTGTCGGGTTCCTCGAGCTCGCCGGTTACGTCACCGCTGTGCCGCTGACGGAGAAGCTCGACCCCATGGAGCTGGACGAGCTGGAGCAGCTGCTCGAGCAAGGCGCCGTGCAGGTGGTCGACGTCCGCGAGAAGTCCGAACGGGACGACGGGTACATCCCAGGCTCACTCCACATCCCGTTCCGTCTTTTGCGCGACTTCGGCACGGAGGGCGTGGACATGGAGAAGCCGGTCGTCACGATCTGCGAGTCGGGAATGCGGGCGAGCATCGCTGCAAGCGTGCTGAGGGCGGCCGGCGTCCACGCGCGTCCCGTCCTGCACGGTGGCGTACATGACTGGCCAGGCGGAACGGTTTCGTTCAGGCGCTGCGGCTCAGGCTGACGCGGCGAGCAGAGCCTCGCCCTCACGGACGTAGCGACTGGCTCCAACCGTTCGATAGAACGCCAACGCTCGTCTCAACTGCTCGTCAGCCTCGGGGCGTCTACCCGCGCTGACCAACTCTCTCGCGGCTCGCAGGCGGGTTTGGGCTTCGTCGGGCCGAAGCCCAAGGTCACCGAGCCGGTCGGCTACACCGACCAGGTCACCCTGGACTAGAGCATTCACCACAGATCGCCAGGGTTCGTGGGTCTCCGGCAGAGGCACACTCAACGACTCAGGCCCGAGCTCCTGTACGACCCAAGCGGCGTCGTAAACAACGTTGTACGGGAGAAATCCGGTTTGCAACGACTCGTTGGCCAACGTGACCGCCTCTTCGTTTCGTCCCTCGGCGATCAAGAGCCGGGCGTGGGTGATGAGCACGGCCAGTGACTGCGGATCTTGCGCGGCCCGACCCGAGGCGACGCTTCGCTCACCGTCGTCGAGAGCGCCGGCCGTATCGCCGCGGGCGTATCGGATTTGCGCACGCGCGTGACGCACTATCGATTCCAGGTAGTGGGGCGAGCCGCTCTCCACTTCCGCGAGGTACCCGTCGAGAACATGGATGGCCGCGTCCCAATCACCAATGTAGTAGAGATAGGCGCCCTCCTGACCGTCAACCCACCGAAGCGCGAGCCTGTGACCGAAACGCTCAGCTGTACTCCTGGCCGCTTCGTACAAGGGCTTTACCGCTCCGAGCTCTCCGGCTTCGAGAAGCGCCTCGGCGAGATTGTTGTACCCGCGGGTGATCTGCATGATGTCGTTCACCTGCTTGGCGATCTCGAGTCCTTGCTCGATCTCGTTTGGTCCGCCTCCAGCGCTCCCTATCGTGATCAGGATCGAGGCGCTGTATCTGTCGAGCCCGAGGCTCTCGGCCAGCGCGAGCGCTTCGCGCCCGACCGCTCTGGCGCGATCCCACTCGTATGCGAGCATCAGCTGCCGGCAGCCCTCCGCGAGCACGTATGCCTTGGTGCGGGACGGCTCTTGCGCAGCCACCAGCTCCAGCGCCCGCTCGCGGTGCTCTCCAGACGCGGAGCCGTCGCCTCGAGTCCACGTCATACGACACAGAGCCATTTCGGCTTCGGCGGCATGCTCGGTATCGCCCGCGGCGAGGAACCGCTCAGGCAGCGTCTCGAGCTCCGAAGGATCGTCATCCAGACCGCTTTCGAAGATGGCCAGCCCTCGACGCAGAACAAGAAGCGGCTGGGCCGGATCCTCGGCAGGCCAAAGCTCGAGCGCCTTCCCGTAGAGCTTCGACGCCTGGACGAAGGAGCCGAGTGAGAACGCCCTCTCCGCGGCTTCTCGGAGCGCGGACCGCGCGTGCTCGCTGAGATCGTCGGTCCGCATACCGGCCGCGGACGCGAGCTCGAGGGCCGAGAGATAGTGGTTCGCCAGCATCTCCGCGCGGTCGTCCGATCGGTCGGAGGCGAGCGATTCGATCCACTCCGCGACAAGCCGATGCTTCTCGGCGCGTGACGCACGCGGAATCTGTCCGTACGCGACGTCGCGGACGACTATGTGACCGAACGCATACTGGGTCTCGTCGGCGATGGCGCTGCGCTGCTCACGACGAACGAACTCTTTGCGAGCGAGGGAGCGCAGGCGCTCTTCGACCTCCTCGCGACGCGCACCTCCGGTTGCTTCCAGCGCACCGGCCCAGAAGACCTTGCCCAGGACCGCCGCATCCTGGAGCACGCTCTTCTCCTCCGCAGACAGCAGATCGAGCCGTGCGGCGATGATGCCCTGCACCGTCTCCGGCAGATCGCGATGCGTCGCGCCCCGCTCGGCGGCCATGCGCACGAACTGCTCCGCGTACAGAGGATTACCGCCGGCACGTGCGAGTAGCGCCGCTTGAGTATGCGCGTCGAGTACCGCTCGATCGAGCAGTCCTGCGATCAGGCGTGCGGTGTCGTCATCACCGAGCGGCGACAGGGAGATCGTCAGCGCATTGCGCTTGCCTCCGCCCCATCCCGGCCGCCGATCCAGCAGCTCGGGCCGCGCAGTGCAGAGGACGAGCAACGGGACCCCTTCGACCCAATCTGCAAGCTCGTCGACGAAGTCCAGCAGGTCGTCGTCGGCCCAGTGCACATCCTCGAAGACGAGGACGAGCGGCCTCTTCGCCGCGAGTGCTTCGAAGAAGCGACGCCAGGCGGCGAAGCTCTCCGTGCGCCGGTCGCCGCCGATGTCGGTCTCCACGCTCAGGCCTACGAGCGGCCGTAACCTGGTCTCGAGCCAGGCGACCTCTCCGGGCTGGACGATCTCGCCGAGCATCTCGCCGAGCTTGTTGCTCGCCTCCTCGGCCGAATCGCTCTCGAGGATCCCCGCCTGGGCCTTCACGATCTCCGACAGCGCCCAGAACGTGACCCCCTCGCCGTAGGGAAGGGAACGGCCGTGCCGCCAGTAGACGAGGTCGGGCTGCTCGTCGAGGATCGTCGCAAGCTCGAGCACGAGCCGGCTCTTGCCGATTCCCGGGACGCCGACGAGGGTGACGAGTTGCGGCGAGCTCTCCTGCCTTGCGCGCTCGAACGAGTCGACGAGCTGATCGAGCTCGCGGGATCGACCGACGAGCGGCGCCTGAGTCGAGACGGCCTCGGTGCCGACGCGCGCGCGGGCGTCGACCGCCTCCCAGACGACGAGTGGTTCGACCTTCCCTTTCGCCTCGACGGGAGCCAGATCCCGAAACTCGATCGCCTGGCTCGTCGCGCGATACGTCGTCTCGCCGACGATGATGCCGTTGATCGGTGCTGCCGCCTGCAAACGTGCAGTCGTGTTCACGACGTCACCCGCTGCCATGCCCTCCCCCGCCTCGGGGCGAGCGCCGAGATTGATCAATGCCTCGCCGGTGTTGACTGCGATCCGTACCTGAACCGCATCCTCCTCGCGCGCCCAGTCGCGAATGGCGAGCGCAGCGCGCACGGCGCGCTCCGGATCGTCTTCGTGCGCGACAGGCGCACCGAAGAGAGCCATGACGGCGTCACCGATGAACTTCTCGACAGTGCCTCCGAACCGCTCGAGCTCGCTGCGCAAACGTTCGTGGTACGGGCGCAGGATCGCCTCGACATCCTCGGGATCCATCTCCTCTGCACGCGCCGTGAATCCCACGAGATCGGCGAACAGGACAGTCACAACCTTGCGCTCACGCCGCCCCTCCATGATCAGTTGAGTCGTTCGACCATGTAGCCGCGCTCCGTCATCGCGGCGAGCAGCTGTCGGCAGTGTTCCTCGTCACGGGTGATGAGCGTCAGCCCGACCTCCGTCTCGCTCACCGGTAGGTCCATCCCTTCGCGATGATGCTCGACGGCGATGACGTTACCGCGCTCCTCAGCCACCAGCGACAGCAACTTGATCAGTTCACCGGGGCGATCCGGGAGTCGTGTCCGCAGGACGAGGTAGCGCCCCGCGACGGTGAGCCCGTGGCGCATGACGGAGATGAGCATGGTCGGGTCGATGTTGCCGCCGGAGAGAATCGGGATCGCCATCCCCGAGCCTCCCGCCCGCCCTGCCAGGAGCGCCGCCACGCCGACGGCGCCCGCGCCTTCGACGACGAGCTTTGCGCGTTCGAGCAGTAAGACGATCGCCTCGCTGATCTCCTCGTCCGTGACCGAGACGAGGTCATCCAGCAGATCCTCGAGCAGCGGCATCGTAAGCTCGCTTGGCACTTTCACCGCGATCCCGTCGGCGATCGTGTAACCGTCCACTCCGGCCTGCACACCGACGATCCGTACCTCCGGCCGGAGCGCACGCAGCGCTGTTGCGATGCCGAGCGCCAGCCCTCCGCCGCCGACCGGGATCAGCACGGTGCCGACGTCGGGCTCCTGGTCGAGTAGCTCGAGCCCGATCGTCCCCTGTCCTGCGACCACGAGTCGGTCCTCGTAGGGATGGATGAAGGTGCCGCCGGTCTCTTCGACGTACGCAAGCGCGGCCACCATCGCGTCCTCGAAGAACGCGCCGGTCAACTCCGTCTCGGCGCCGTAGTTTCGGCACGCTTCGACCTTCGCCATCGGCGCAGTATCGGGAACGAAGATGCGCGCACGGATGCCGAGCTCTCGCGCTGCCCAGGCGACGGCCTGGCCGTGATTGCCCGCGCTGGCGGCGACGACTCCTGCAGCGCGCTCCTCCGGCGACAGCGTGCTGAGCTTGTTGACGGCGCCGCGGATCTTGAACGCACCGGTTCGCTGGAGGTTCTCCGCCTTGAGGCGCACCTCGCGTCCGGAACGGCGTGAGAACGTCTCCGACAGATAGATCGGCGTCTGCTCGGCGATCCCCTGGAGACGCTGGCGCGCCTCCTGGATGTCAGCGAGTGTTGGTGCGATCTGCTGTATCGCCAAGTTTGAACACCTTCTCCATGATCTCCTTGACCGCCGTCAGGGGGTCGAGCTCTCGTCGCTGTACCTCGTCCAGGAGACGCCGCAGCTCCGGGTCGTTCGCAACCGCGTGCTGAAGATGCGCCTTCGCGCGACCGGATGCAACGGCGAATACTTCACCGGCGAGATTCTCGCGTCTGCGCTCTTCGAGCCGCCCCTCCGACTCCAGAAAGGCACGATGCTCCTCGATCTTGCTCCACAGCTCCAGGACGTTCTCACCCCCTGTCGCCTCGGTCAGCACGATCGGTGGCTTCCAGCTGCTTTCGCGGTCGAGCGAGAGGATCGAGCGCACCTCGTTGAGCATCGTCTTTGCGGCGGGATGATCCATCTTGTTGATCGCGATCACGTCCGGAATCTCCATGATTCCCGCCTTCAGCGCCTGAACGGAGTCTCCCGATCCGGGCATCAGCACGAGCACGACCGTATCGGCGATCCCGATCACCTCGACCTCGCTCTGACCCGCACCTACGGTCTCCAGAAAGATGAGGTCCTTCCCCGCCGCGTCGAGGACGAGCAAGGCCTGCAGAGTGGTCTCGGCCAGTCCCCCGAGGTGGCCGCGTGTCCCCATCGAACGGATGAACACCCCGGGATCGAGGAAATGATCGGAGAGCCGGATCCGATCGCCTAGCAGCGCTCCCTGGGTGAACGGGCTCGAGGGGTCGACCGAGATCACACCGACGGTGCGGTCCTGCTCGCGGATGTGCCCGATCAGCGTGGAGATCAGGCTCGACTTGCCGACGCCCGGTGGCCCGGTGATTCCGACCGCGTAGGCGCGTCCCGTCTCGGGGTAGATGTCACGTACGAGGTCGTTGGCAAGGGGATCGCCGTTCTCGACCAGCGAGATCGCCCGGGCGAGTGCCCGCGTGTCGCCCGCGCGAACGCCTTCCGCGAGCGACTCCCGCGTCCAGTCCCGCCGCCCGTGCATCGACTTAGGCGGCCTCGGCCTCGGCGGTTCGCTCGATTCCCAGCTCAGCGCGACCTGCCAGCGCGTAGGCGATGAGAGAAGCGCCTGCGACCACGACGCCTACTCCGCCGAACACCCAACGGGGCCCGACGCTGTCGGTAAGGGGCCCTGCGACGACGAAGCCGAGCCCGTAGACGGCGTAGTTGACGCTCATGATCACGGTGAAGACGCGGCCGCGGATCGCGTCGGGCGCCCCGCGCTGCACGAGGACCGAGTTGCAGACGACCGCGGTGCCGTTGCCGAGCCCGGCCAGCACGAAGCACGGCAGTGAAACCCACACGTTCGGAGCGACGGCCGCGGCGGCAACTCCGACTGCCTGGAGGAGAATGCTCCCCGCGTAGACAGTGCCGACGGCCCGCCGCTCCAACCACGTCCCCGCCCCGAAGCTGCCGATTGCGAGACCGAGCCCGATGCAGCCGAAGATCAAGCCGTAGCCGAAGTCACCGGCGTGGAACGCATCCTTGGCGAGGAACACCTGCGCCGTCTGCGTCGAAGCGAGGGCTCCCAGAACGATCGTCCAGACGACGAGGACGGTCAGCAGAGGACGGGTTCTGATCACGCGTGCAAAGCCATCCTTGAGATCACGCAGATGGCCCCGGCTTTCTGCATGCGCACCCTGCAGCCTGTCTGAGCGGAGGCGCAAGAGCAGTAGCACCGACACGAGGAACGATGCGCTGTTCAACCAGTACGCGAGGTGGGGCCCCGATGCGGCGACGATCGCGCCGCCGATGATCGGCGCCGCCGTCCAGCTGACGTTCTCGCTCGTCTGGATGAGCGAGTTAGCGCGAGGGAGCTCTTGCTCGTCGACGAGGTTCGGCAGACCCGCATAGACCGCGGGCCGGAAGAAGGCCGTGGCCACTCCCGCGATGCCTGCAAGAGCGACGATCTGTCCGGCCGTGTTCGCGAACGGCAAAGTGAAGAACGCCCCGGCCCGAACGAGGTCGGAGCCGATCATCAGGCCACGGCGCGAGATCCGGTCGACGAGCGGGCCGAGAAAGAGCCCAACCGCCACCGCAGGCAGGAACTCGACGATCATCAAGGCGCTCACCCACGAGCCCGAATTGGTGCGGTCCTTGATGTCGACGACGAGCGCGACGGTCGCGAGCAACGTCCCCAGACTCGAGCCCAGCGTGGCCAGGAAAAGCAGGCGAAAGCCCGGCGCGGTGGCGAGGAGGCTCAGCTGCCGACGGAGGCTGGTCACCCCGGCGAAGTGTGTCAGGAAGCCGCTGTGGCCGTCCTCAGCCGGACGAGTGCGTCCGCCAGGAACGCGTGATCCGCTGCCGTTCCGACCGTCACGCGAATCGCCTGCGGAGCGCCGAACCCGGCGAGCGGACGCACGATCACGCCTTCGCGAAGCAACGCCTCGAACCATGGCTGTGCATCTTCGCCCAGGTCGACGAACACGAAGTTCCCGACGGCCGGGCCGGCCACCTTGTACCCCGCTTTCGTCAGGATCCGCTCGAGCTCTGCACGGCCCTCGGCATTCGCCTGCTTCCTACGCTCGAGCTCGCCGGGCGAATCGAGGCTGGCGAGCGCCGCTTCCTGCGCCGGCGTCGTCAGGTCGAAGGCGCGCCGCGTCTTGCCGAGCGCGACGACGAGCTCTGCCGGACCGACTCCGTAACCGATGCGGGCTCCGGCGAGGCCGTAGATCTTCGAGAACGTGCGCAAGACGATCACCCGTCGGTCGGCCTTGAAGTACTCCTCGATTCCGTCCGCATAATCGGGATCGTCGACGTATTCGAAGTACGCCTGATCGAGCACCGTCAGCACGTGGTCCGGAGCTCGTGCGAAGTAGGCGTCGAGCTGGGCGCGCGAGTTCATCGTGCCGGTCGGGTTGTTGGGATGGCAGACGTAGACGAGCTTCGTCCGCTCCGTGATCGCGTCCAGCAGGGCGTCGAGGTCGTACCGATCCTCGCGGAGCGGCACCCGGATCGCCTCCGCACCGAGCTTGCGCGCATAGATCGCATAGCTCGGGAACGACGGCCAGCCAGATACGACCTGGTCGCCCTCGTCCAGCACTGCCTGTGAGATTCCATCGATGAGACCGTCGGCTCCCCCGCCGATGGCGATCTCCTCGAAGCGAACGCCGTGGCGCTCGGCGAGCGCAGCGCGGAGGCGGTAAGCGCCACCGTCCGGGTAGCGGTTCAACTCACCGGCCGACCGCTCCAAGGCCTCGAGCGCCTCTGGGAAAGGTCCGAACGGCCCCTCGTTCGAGGCGAGCTTGACGACACGTTCGAGGCCGAGCTCTCGCTGGACCTCCTCGACCGGCTTGCCCGGTTCGTAGGGGATGATCCCTCCGAGCGCCGGCCTGAGAAGGCCGGCGGGAATGTCCGCCACTACGAGCCTGGCGTCGTCTCGTCCGACTTCTTGCGCCAGAACCAGAGCGCGCCGCCCGCTGCCGCGAGCATCGACGCGATTGCTCCCTTGTTCAATCCGGCGTGCTCACCGGTTCCAGGGACAGCCGCGCGGGCTTTGCGCTTCCCGAACTTCTTCGCAAACTTCCACACACCCCAGCCGAGCACTGCGTTCCGTCGATTGATGATCCCCATGGCCCTCCTTTCGCCGAGCGAGCCTACCAAGCCACCTTCCCGATGCGGGCGGGCGCCGGAAGTGCGAAAGAACAGGGTTACTTCTGCTTGCCGTTGCGGTGGCGGGGTACGGGACGCTCGCCGATCGGGCCTGGCAGCCGGAGATTTCTCGGCTTCAGCTTCACCGGCTGGTAGACACGGGCGCCACCCGCCGTGCGCGCTCGGTTCGTACCGCTCCCGTGGGTCTTGGACTTCCCGTTTCCTGCCAAGCCAGTATGGGCCGCACGGCCGTGCGTCTTGGCCTTTTTCCCCTTCTTCAGCTTGGTGGCGTTCTTGGCCTTGACCGCGTGCGCGTGGGGCACAGAGGCCGCAGGCGCAACGCGTGAGGGCGCTCGCGGCGAGAGCGCGGCATCGCGCGGCGCCGAAACTCCGCTGCGAGAGTCATGCGCCGCCGCCGCCGGCCGCTCCGCATGCCACGGCACGCTGTGCACACCTTCGTAACCTGCGCCGCCGATTGCCAGGCCGGCGGTGACTGCTGCTGCTGCCTTGAGCGTCAGGCCGGTTCCTACGGCGGCACTGCTGCCGCCACCGAAGAGGGAGGTCAGCGAACCCGGCACGGGCACGAGCGCAAGCGTCTTCAGGGCGCCCCGTTGCGCGCGCTGCCGTCGCGCGAAGGCGGCACATTCCGCACATTCCCGCAGGTGCGCGCGCAGCTGGCCGCGCTCTCCACGCGGAAGCCGTCCGTCGAGCTGGCGTGAGATCGCGAACTCGGCTTCGCCGCAGGAGAGCGAGCCCTCGAGTTGCTCGCGCAACGCGCGCCGCGCGCGGAAGATCAACGTCTCCACCGCGCTCGTAGTGACTTCGAGGATCTCGGCGATCTCGGCGTACGAGCGGCCCTCGAGCTCGCGCATGACCAGGGCGGCTCGCTGGTTGAAGGCGAGATGACTCAAAGCTCGCCGGATGTCGTCGCCGGTCGGCACGTCGTCGTCGGCGACGGTGTCCGCGATGTCGTCCTCGAACGAGACCTCGGCCGGACGCCTCGCCGACTGACGGAACCGCTGGCGGCAGACGTTGTGCGCGATCGCGATCAACCAGTTCTGCGGCTTTTCCGGCCGACTACCCTTTTCCACATACGAGCGGTAGGCGTTGAGGAAGGTCGTCTGGGTGACGTCCTCCGCGTCCGTCGGGTTGCGCATGACGGCGAGCGCGTACCGATACACGTCCCCGACGTGCTTTTTGTAGAGCCGCTCGAAGGCCCGGTCCGAGCGAGGCCTCTGCGCCAGCAGGGGCGTCATAACCTAGTAGATACCCGTTCTGGCGGAATCTTGCGCCCAGCCTGGAGCGAAAACGGCTTAAGGCAGGGGCAGCGGGGGCGGAGGTGGAGGCTGAGGTAGCGGCGGAAGTGGGATGGTCGGGACGGCGATCGGGACGGTGGGCAGGCTCGGGGCCTGCACCGGCAGCGCCGTTGTCGGCTCCTCTACGACCTCCTGCACCGGGCTCGTCAGGTCGGGGGCCGCGGGCGCGGTGACCTGTGAGACCGGACCGGACTGGGCGCCCGAGGTCGTGGTGTTCGACGTCGGCGATGCGGATTGCCCGGTCGACGTCTTCGTGGCTCCGGCGTCGACGGCGGCGACATCGCCTGAGGGCTCGGGCGCCGTGCCTGCGGGCGAGCCCTTGCTCGCCGCGCGCTCTCCAGCTCGAACGGCGAGCTTCCGCACCTGGAGGGCGTTCAGCCCGTCCTCTTGAGACTTACTCGATGGTGCAACCCCGAAACCCGTGCTCGGGTGCGCCGCGACCGGAGCGGAGCCACGGTGGTCGCCGCCAACGCCTGTCCCGAGGGCCGCCGCAACGATCGCCACGGCAGCCTTCAACAGGAAGCCGGAGCCGGCGGCTGCCCCGCCGCCACCGGCGACGATGGCTCCTCCGCCGAAGAACTGTGTCAGCGAGGTCGGCAGCGGCACGGCCGCAAGGGAACGGAGTGCCGATGCCTTGAGGCGCAGCGACTTCCGCCCGCGGAAGATCAGTGCTTCGACGGCCGATACGGAGACGCCGATCGTGTCGGCGATCTCCGCGTAGGACCGTCCCTCGAGCTCACGCATGACGAGCGCCGCACGCTGGTTGAACGGCAGACGTCCGAGCGCGCGCAGAACACCTACGACATCCGGTTGCTCGGCCTCGGGAAGCGCGAGCTGCTCGACGTGATCCTCCAGCGGAACTTCCTTCACACGATGGCTTGCGTGTGCGTACCTCGTACGAGCGGCGTTGTGCGCGATCTTGATCAGCCAGTTGTGTGGCTTCTCGATCTCGATCCCGCGCTTATAGGCGCGGTACGCGTTGAGGAACGTCGTCTGTGTGACGTCTTCCGCGTCAGCCGGATTACGCAGGAGCGCGAGCGCGTAGTGGTAGACGTCCTTGACGTAGCGTCGATAAAGGGACTCGAAGTCCTGATCTCGAGCTAGGACCGGGATCTCCGGCGCTGCGGTCGCCATGTGCTGATGGAACGAGTGACCCGCGCCTCAGGATACGGTCAGATTTTCCTCTTCAAAAGGATAAGAAGGGGCTAGGCGGGAGTCTTTGCGCGCTTGCGGTTCGGGACGTGGATCGCCCGGCCGAGCGCCACCAGCCCGGCTTCCTTGATCGCCTCCGAGAGCGTCGGATGGGCGGCCATGCCGTCCGCCACGGTCTCGACGGTCGCTTCGGCGTCGATCGCCACCACGCCGGCCTCGATCAGGTCGGTCACATGCGGGCCGACCATGACGACGCCGAGCAACTCGCCGTACCGCGTCTCGTGGATCGACTTGACCCAACCGGTGGTCTCGTTCTGCATCACCGCGCGTGCGTTTGCCACCCACGGAAACATGCCCGTCGCCACGTCGTCGCCGTACTGCTCGCGCGCCTCTTCCTCGGTCAGACCGACGCCCGCGATCTCCGGATCCGTGTAGATCGGCCTCGGCACGGCACGATTGTCGACCACGGCTTCGTGGCCGCAGGCGTTCTCGGCCGCGACCTCACCTTCGCGAAACGCAGTGTGCGCGAGCTGCCAGTAGCCCGCGCA
>JBBWZE010000150.1:0-5029 GCA_039648845.1 Actinomycetota bacterium
AGCTGATACGCACCTGGTTGGTTTCGGCGAAGGCACCGGCGGACGATCGCCTGACCCTCGTCGATCAAGGACCGATCCCATCGTGTGCGGTCTTGCTCGCCGAGCAGCACGAGGGAGCCGTCGGGCCGCAGTCGCGATGCGCGACGTGATTCGGTGAGGAGCAGCAGTGCCAATAGGCCGGCCACTTCTGGCTCGTCCGGCATGAGCGTCGCCAGGATCCGTGCCAGGCGGATCGACTCAAGGCAGAGGCTCGGCTCGGCCGGACTCGTCAGCCCGGCGTTGTAGACGAGGTAGACCACGGCCAACACGGGCCGTAGGCGGTCAGGCAGCTCGTGACCGTCGGGCACGCGGTAAGGGATTCGGGCGGCCTTGATCTTGCGTTTGGCGCGCGCGAGCCGTTGCGCCATCGTCGGTTCGGCGACCAGGAAGGATCTTGCGACTTCTTTCGTCGTCAGGCCTCCGAGCAGGCGAAGGGTGAGGGCCACCTGCGCTTCCGTGGAGAGTGCCGGGTGGCAGCAAGTGAAGATGAGACGAAGCCGGTTGTCTTGCACCGGGCCAACCTCCTCGGGGATGCCTGGATCGTCGTTGCAGGGCGAGAGCACCGCAGCCTCGCTGAGCAGTTCCCGTCTCCGCGACTCCCGGCGCAAGCGGTCGATGGCGCGGTTGCGGGCGGTCGTCGTGATCCAGCCGCCCGGGTTGGGCGGCAAACCCTCGCGTGGCCACTTACGCAAGGCGACCGCGAACGCGTCCTGCACGGCGTCCTCGGCGACGTCGATGTCACCAAAGACCCGGATGAGGGCAGCCACCGATCGGCCGGACTCCTCGCGAAAGACCCGGCCGATCTCGGCCTCGTCGAGCCTGAGTATCGCGTCGATATCGTTCAGTCGGTCAGGCCTCGGAGACGTGTTGGAACGGGCGGACCTCGATCGGCTTCGAGACCGCTGCGGTGGTCTTCGACGCCCAGGCGAGCGCAGCGTCGAGATCCTCGGCCTCGATGATGTAGAAGCCGCCGAGGTGTTCTTTCGACTCCGCGAAGGGGCCGTCGGTGGTGAGCACCTCGCCATCAGCCATTTGCACGACTGTCGCCGTGTCGGCTTTGTGCAGGGCGCCGCCGAAGAGCCAAGCGCCTGCCGATTTCATCTCCTCCTCCAGGACGCCGACCCGCTCCATGAACTGCCGCATGTCCTCCTCGGTCATCGGCTCGCGGGGCTCGCCCTCGACGCTGTGCACCGACAATAGGTACTTCGTCATCGTCTGCCTCCTGTTGACCGGGCGGGCACTTCCCGCCTCTCAACTCAACTACGAATGGCCCTCGCCCAGAATGACACCTATCTATTAGAAGCTCGTCAGGGGCGGACAGTGAATCCCTCTTCGAGCCCGAGACCCCTCTTAGCTTGTGCTCCAGGACGGAACCGGTGGCAACCAGCCGCAAGGGCCTCAGAACTGCCTGAGGAAAGCGAGCACCGCGAGCACGCGCCGGTGCGAGCCCGGGTCGGCGTGCAGGCCGAGCTTGAGGAAGATCTGCTTGGAGTGCGCCTCGACCGTCCGTTCGGTAATGAAGAGGCGCCCCGCGATCGCCTTGTTGGAGAGCCCCTCGGCGACGAGCGCGAGTACCTCGTGCTCACGTCCGGTGAGCGCGGCGAGGGGATCCTCGCGCCGCCGACGCCCGACGAGCCGCGCGACGATCGTCGGGTCGACGACAGTCTCGCCCTCGACGACCCGCTGCAACGCGTCGATGAGGACCGCGACGTCGAACAGCCGCTCCTTGAGGAGATAGCCCACTCCCTCCGGATGCTCCTCGAGTAGCCGCAGCGCGTAGCTGGGCTCGATGTACTGCGACAGAACGAGCACGCCGACGTTCGGGTGCTCGCTCCGGATCCGCTGGGCCGCGATCAGACCCTCGTCGGTGTGCGTCGGTGGCATGCGGATGTCGACGATCGCGGCGTCCGGCCGTGCGAGCCGAACTTGACGAAGCAACTGCTCGCCGTCGTCGGCCTGTGCGACGACTTCGACATCTGCGTCTCGCAGCAGTCGGACGATCCCCTCACGCGTGAGCATGACGTCCTCTGCAACGACTACCCGCACGGCACCTCCGCCTGCAGAGTCGTCGAGCCGAAGGTCGTGTTGCCGCCGAGCGCCCCGATGCGATCCGCCACGTGGACGAGCGGCGACGGCCGAGGGGCGCCATTGTCCTCGATCGTCAGCCTGATCCGGCCGGCGAGGACCACCGTCACCCACGACGCTCTGCGGCGAGCCGCGTCGTCGATCCCGTCGCGCGCAGCGACATAGAGCGCGGCTTCGATGGGCCCATCGAACCGCTCTGCCGGGACCGAGAGCTCGACGGCGACCGGCGCCTCGTCGGCCAGAGTCGCGAGTGCCGCCGCCAGTCCTGCCTCGGTGAGCACGGCCGGGTAGATCCCGTGTGCCAGCTCCCGCAGCTCTTCGAGCGCCGTCTGGGCCTCCTCGACCGCGGCGTCGAGTTCTGCGACGAGCTGCTCGTTGCCGTCCGCCGCTGCGCCGGCACGTGCCAGCCGCAGGTCGAACGAGAGCGCGAGCAGGCGCTGCTGCGCACCGTCGTGCAGATCGCTTTCGAGCCGGCGCCGCTCGGAGTCGCCGCGGGTCGTGATGCGGAGGCGCGAGCTACGTAGTGCCTCGAGCTGCGAGCGTACCTCCGCCTGGAGCCGCTCGTTGTCGACCGCAAGGCGGACTGCCGGGCCCAGCTCACGCTCGAAGGGATCGCCGAGCAGCGACGCGTTGTGGATAACGGCGGCAACCGGATTGCCTCCACGGACGATCGGAGTGACGGCGCGCGCATTCCCCGCTGCCGGCGGCTCGATTGGAACTCCTTCGCTGTCGACGTAATGACCAGCACGCGGCAGCCAGTAGGCGACCTCGAGGGTCGGATCGCCGAATGTGCTCGCGAGCGTCTCGCCGAGGCGACCCGGTTCCGGCGCCTCGCCGAGATCGTCGGCGAGCCGCGACACCGCCACGCGCTGCCGGCGCATCCGGACGATTGCGAGCACGACGCCGGCCGCGAGCGCGGTAGCCGCTGAGGAGCGCGCGTAGAACAGGTCGGTGAACGTGTCAGCGAGCGGGTTCTCCTGCGGGCGGTGGAGCAGCTCGCCTGCGTACGCCGCGGCGGCCGCAAGTGCGAGCCCTGCCGGAACCACCGTCGGCGCCAACGCCCGCCGGAGCCGCCGCGCCACGCCTGCGCCGACGGCGATGGCAAGCGCGATCGTTGTCAGCTCCCACATGCGGTCGAGTCCCCGGGCGAGGGCGAAATCGGAATGCACCACGAACGTCCGGGAAAGACAATCGCGCCAGCAGTAAGGGTCGAGCAATGGGTCGCGCACAAGCAGCCGTGCGAAAGCGACCGCGACGAGGACGGCGACACCGAGCAGCCCAAAACGACGGACGCGCGGGCGGTCGGCCACCAGGAGGACGAACGGTGCCGCCAGCAGCGGTACCGCTGCCGCTCCGAGGCTGCGGATCGGCGCCGGACCGCCCGGCCAGCCCTCCCAGTCTGGGGCGAACCAGACGACTCCGGCGGCGAACGCGAGCACGCCGAGCCGCTTGCCGGCCGGATCGAGCAACGCGACCGCAGCAGCCGCGAGCAAGCTCAGTCCCGCGACGAGGTCGGCGGCATAGGCAGCGCGTGAGGTGCCGGCATAGCTGCTCGGGCCGAGGTTCTGCGGCGCACGTGTCGCGGCAACGACGAGCAGCGCCACGACGCCGTACGCGACCGTGAGTAGACACAACGCAGGGCGCGTGCGGTGCGGCCACGATGCCGGGATAGCCGCTTCCACCGGCGGATTGTCCCATCAACAGCCGACGCCGGGACTGTGGCAGGCCACGATGTGGTTCGGCGAGGAGAGTCGTAGCATTGACGCATGAACGGTGCACGCGTGCTCCCGCTCCTTGCGGTCGCGCTGCTCGCCGGCTGCAGCTCGAGCGCAGCCGACAAGGCCGGCGGCTCGCGCGCGACGACCGTGCTCACGGTCGCTGACAGCGACAGCATCGATCAGCCCGACACGGCGGCCATTCAGCACTTCGCGATACAGGTCGCGAAGCGGTCGGGCGGCTCGCTTCGTATCCACATCGCGTATCAGGCCGCGGGATCCGCGACCCCGTACGTCGAGGAACGGGTCATTCGGTCGGTTCAGGCAGGACGGTACGACCTCGGTTGGATCGGCGCACGCGCGTGGGACGAGGTCGGCGTCAACAGCTTCCGCGCGCTGCAGGCGCCCTTCCTGATCACGAGCACCCGGCTTCTCGACCGCGTTGCGACGAGCCCGGTCGCCCGCGAAATGCTCGCGTCGCTGTCAAGCCGGCACGTCGTCGGATTGGCTCTGGTGCCGGACCTCCTGCGCCACCCGATCGGGATCACGCGGAGGCTGGCTTCGCCGACCGACTTCGCCGGCGCACGCATCCGGATCCAACCGTCGAAGACGACGGCAGCCCTGGTGAGATCACTGGGAGCTGTCCCGGTAGAGCTCAGCAACTCGCAGGTGGGCTTCTCAATCGGCGGGAAGCGTGTCGATGGCGAGGAGCTGGCGCTCGCGAACGCGGTCTCGCCGTCGATCATCACGGTCAACGTTGCTTTCTTTGGTAAGTCGTTGACGCTGTTCGCGAACGAGCAGAGCTTCAGCAGGCTCACCGACGAGCAGCGCCGGATCCTGCGTGCGGCGGCCGCTGGCACTGTTCGCCACGTCGTCGCCAAGTACCCACCGGACGCGATTCTGGCGCGCGGCGCATGTCTCAACCGGCGGCGTCTGGTGCTCGCAACGGCGGCCGAGCGAGCGGCCTTGCTCCGTGCGGCGCAGCCCGTCTATCGGATGCTCGAGGCTGACCCGCAGACGCGGCGGTTCATCGAGCAAATCCAGGCGTGGAAGCGAGCAACATCTCCGGATCCTCCCCTCGTCCTGAAGCCCTCTTGCATGCGCGGGCAGGCCGCTGCCCGTGCCGTCGGGGCGCCCAGCCCTGCGACGCTGCTCGACGGGACGTATCGCTGGGTTCTGAGGGCAAGCGA
>JBBWZE010000174.1:0-13494 GCA_039648845.1 Actinomycetota bacterium
GCTCCGCCGCGCTGCTCGCAGCCGCCGCCGCCAGTAACGCGGCCGTCACGGCATCCGCTCGCAGCGCCGGATTGCCGCTCTTCGCCACTTCGATCGCGAGCTGAGCGACGTCGTTCGCGGCTCGAACGATCTGCAGCGGCGGTTCGGCCGCCTTTGCGTATGCCCGGCCGAGGGCAAAGTCTCGCCGCTCTCCCTGCTGGTCGGCGGTCTCTGCGCGGGCCTGGAGGGCGGCCTCGTACTGTTCCGCGTCCGCCTGAGCGAGCGGAGTCGCACGGTCGCGCAGGGACTCCGCCTGCGCCACGATCCCCGCCGCGTCCGGCCACGTCTCCCCGGAGCCGCGGGCCACCTTGGCCAGGAGGCCGGCGGCGATCGCGGTCACGAGGGCCGCCGCCGACCCTCCACCGGGAGTCCTGCCCTCGGCAGCGATCTCTTCGAGGAATTCCCGCAGTCGCAGGTCGAGCAAAGCCATGCGGGGGATTGTCCTAGAAGTGCTACTTGGACTTGAAGCGAACCTTCAGCACTTCGATGACCGCGGGATCGCGCTCGTAGCCTTCGGCTTCGAGGGCCGCCTCGAGATCGGCCACGAGCCGGGCCCTGAAGTGAGCGTCCGCCTCTGCGCGGGCGACGATCTCGTCGAGCCCGGCCTTGGCCAGCGGCAACTCCTGCGCGGCCCGCACCCAGGCCTCCGGGGCCGGGGGCAGAGCCCGAATCAGGCGTGCAAGGCGCTCTTCGTCAAAAGCGGTCATCGGGTACTAGACGGGGGATCGGCCTGAGTTCTTCCCTCGAGGAAATCGCGGAGGCGGCTCAGGCACCGGGAGATGCGGCTCGCGATCGTGCCGGCCGGGAGATCGAGCGCCTCGCCGATGGTTCGGTAGCTCTCGTCGCGCGCGAAGAAGCGGTCGAGGACCTCCCGGCAGTGCTCCGGCGTAGCGGCGAGGGCCTCGTGGACCGTGAGCGCGTCCTCGAGCATCGTCAAGGTCTCCTCCGACCCGGCGAGCTCGAGCTCTTCGTCCGCGGTCGGACGCTCGCGCGAGGTGGCGCGAAGCCGGTCGATGCACAGTCGCCTCGTGAGCTGCGCGAGCCAGGGCCGGACGGCGGCGTCGTCTCGCAGCGCGTCGAGATGTTCGTAGGCGCGGGCGAACACTTCCTGGAAGACGTCCTCTGCGTCGGCGTCGGACAACCGGAACGCCTGGACGGAGATGGCGTACACGTAGCGGGAGAAGCGGTCGACGAGCTCGGCCCACGCTTGCTGGTCGCCGGACCGGCAGCGGGCGACGAGCTCACTGTCACTCAGCGTTTGGGCCATGCCGCGGATTCTGACTGGTGGCTACGAGGTCAGGCGGCGGGTTGCTGCCCGGCGTCCTTGCCGAGCTGTTTCGACCACCATTCGGATTCGCGGCGGTCGAAGTTGTCCTGCAGCTGAGCGACGTACATGGAGAGATCGCTCTCGCGCGTCGACAGAGCAGCTTCGAGCTCGGCGCCCGCCTTCTCGCGCTGCTCGAGCCGCTGCTCGCGAACCTCGAGCTCGGCTTCCATCTGGGCCTCGCGCAGGTTGAGGGCAGCGTCGCGCTCCTCGAGCTCCCTGGCGCGACTCGCGAGCACCTTCTCCCGCTCGTCGAGGCCCTTCTCTTTGCCCTCGTAGCGGCTGCGCGATGCCAGGATGGCCTGCTCGGCCTTGTTGAGAGCCGACTCGCGGGCCGAAAGCTCGTCGTCCCGTTGCTTGAGGCGTCGCTCTGCGAGCTCGTCCACCTCGGGCTTCCGCGCTTCTTCGGCCGCTCGGCGGGCCGCCGCTTCCAGTCGATGGAGCTCGGCCTCGCGGGCAATCAGCTCGGTCTCGCGCTGTTCGATGCTGTCGAGCTTGGCGAGCGCGTCTTTCGCAACGGCGTCGCGTTCCGCGGCCTGGCGCTCGAGGTCCTGCATGCGCGCAGAGAGATCGCTTGCTCGAGCTGAGAGTTCGAGCTCGCGCTGGTCCAACTCCCGGGCACGAGCAACTAGCCGCGCGTCGCGGCCGCCGGCGGCGGCGGCGTCCGCCTCGCGCTTGTCCACCTGTTTCACCCGCGCCTCGAGCTGGGCGCGTGCCTGTGCGAACTCACGGGCCTCCGCTGCAAGCGACTCCTGGGCGGCTCGCACCTCTACTTCTCTGGCCTTGGTCTTCTCGGCCGCTGCCACCCGATCCGCCGCCTCACGTTCCAGCTGCTCGACACGGGTCTTGAGCTCACTGGCCTTGCTCGAGAGCTCGAGCTCACGGTCGTCGAGCTCGCGCGCCCGAGCCGCCAGTTGCTCCTCGGTCCGCCCCGCTCCGGCGGCGAGCTGCGATTCGTGTGTTGAGACGACGCTCTCGCGCGTCTCGAGCTGTGCTCGGGCATGAGTGAGCTCGGCTTCCGCGGATGCGAGCTTCGCCTCGCGTTCCCCGAGGACCTGTCCGAGCTCTCGCGCCTCCTCGAGCTTCGCGCGGGCCTCCTGGACGGTGGCCATGTCCGCAGCGGTTTGCTGCTCCAGCTGCTCGATCCGCGCGGTGACATCTCCCGCCTTCTTTGACAGCTCGAGCTCACGCTCGTCGAGATCACGCGCCTGAGCAACAAGGCGTTCTTCCGTGTTTTCGTGTTCCGACTCGATCTCGGCTTCCCGCTTGGCGATCACCTTCTCACGCGTCTCGAGCTGAACTCTTGACTGGGTGAATTCACGTTCGGTCGCGGCCAGGTGCGCTTCGCGCTCCGCGACCCTCTTCTCGAGAACTCGCGCCTGCTCGTCCTTCACCCGAGCCTTCTCCTCGCGCTCTTCGAGTGCGCGCATCAGCTTCGCCTGGCGTGCCTCGGTCTCTTTGCCGGCCGCCGAGACACGCGCCTCCGCCGCGGCAATGACCTTCTCACGCTTGGCGATCTGGGCGAGCTTGTCGTTCACCTCGGCGGCCGTGGCCGCGCGCCCGTCGTCGCCCACCTTGAGCTCTTGCACCTTCAGCTCGACGAGCTGCTCGCGCTCTGCGAGCCGCACCTCCAGCTTCGTGAGCTCCTCTTTCGCCTCGAGCAAGCCGTCCAGCTCAGCCAGACGCTCGGTCATTCTGCGCTCGCGCTCGTCGAGCTCGGCCTGGGTCTCCGCCAGAGCCTCAGCTCGGCGATCGAGCCCGGCCGACTGTTCGGCGAGCTGCTGCTCGAGCTGCAGGTCACGGCTCGAGGTGTCCACGTGGTCGTTCAAAGACGAACGCAGCTGCTGCTCGCGCGCGAGTGAAGCGTTCAGTTCAGCGCGGAGGGCGTCGGTCTCGGTCTCCTCGACTACGGGTGCCGCCGCGGCGATCGCCTCCGTCGGCGATCGAGGCTCCGGCGGCGTCTCGCCAGACTGGAGTTTCGCCCTCAGGCCACTTCCGAATCCGCCTTCGACGCCATGCTCGGCCACCGACACCCCCGTCCTCCCTTAGAACTCGAAGAGCTTGGCGAGGTTGAGGAAGGCGGGCCCGAGCACGACGAGGAACATCGCCGGGAAGATGAACGCGATCGTCGGGAACAGCATCTTGATCGGAGCCTTCATCGCCTTTTCCTCGGCAAGCAACTGTCGCTTCAGACGAGTGTCGCCGGCCTGGACCTTGAGGATCCGACCGAGCGAGATGCCGAGTTGATCGGCCTGGATGATGGCCCTCACGAAGCTCCCCATCTCCTGCGACGCGCTGCGCTCGGCCATCTTCCTGAGCGCCTCGGAGCGGCTTTCACCGATGCGGATCTCGCCGAGCGCGAGCTCGAACTCCTCGATCAGCGGCCCATCCATGTGCTCCGTCAACTTCTGGACGGCACCGTCGAACCCGAGGCCCGCCTCGACGCTGACCGAGAGGAGATCCAGCGCGTCCGGCAGCTCGGCCGAGACCTCCCCTTGCCGGCGCCGCACACGGCTGTTGAGGTAAAGACCCGGCATCAGCGCGCCGGTTCCGCCAAAGGCGAGCGCCGCAAAGAACATGTACTTCGGCGCAATCGCGCTGCCAAGCACGAGTCCGAAGATGAGACCGCCCACGAGGAGGATGCCCTTGGCCCCGATGATCGCGGTAGGGGACGTCTTGCGCATCCCGGCCGCCATCAGCTTCTGCGAAATGGCATCTGCCCTGATGCGCGGATTGACGCGAACCACGAGATTTGCAACCTTCGCGACGAACGGCCCGAGAACACGTTCACGGAAGCGCGGAAGCTCGTTTCCGGTAACGGTCCGAACGCGTCCGTAGTTGGCGGCCCTGTGCACGAGGTTCCGCCGTGTTCGCGTCGGGTAGGTCGCGAGCTCCGCGAAGACGAACACGGCTCCGCCGATGGCTGCGATGGAGAGGATCAGAAGAATGGACATGGCATCAACCTCGGAAGGAGACGATTTTTTTCAGGATCAACGAGCCAATCCCCATCATCACGAGCCCGATGATCATGAGGAGGTGCCCGGTATGTGTGTAGTAGAGCGGGTGCATGTACGAGCGATTCGCCAGCGTGATCGTGCCGAGCAGGAAGAACGGGATCCCGGCCAGCGTGTAGGCCGACATCCGGCCCATCGCTGTGAGAGCGCGGATCTTGCGAGTGAATTGCTGCCGCTGGCGGACGGTGTCGGCGACCATGTCGAAGAGGGTCGCGAGCGAGCCACCGACCTGACGCTGAATCGTGACTGCAGTGATCGAGAACTCGAAGTTCTTCGAGTCCATCCGCTCCGCCATCTCGGCGAGCGAATCGTCCATCGGGCGCCCGAGTGACACCTCGGTCAGGACCCGCTTGAACTCCTTGTTCGCGGGTGGGTGCCCCTCGTCAACGACCGCCTGGATTCCCTGCTTGAACGAGTGACCGGCCTTGAGCGACGCGGCCATGGTGATCAGGAGGTCGGGAAGCTGATTCTCGAAGGCGCGTAGTCGCTTGCGCATCTTGAGCCAGATCCTCGCGAACGGGATCAGTCCCGCAACGACGGCCAAAGCCACCAGGAACACGAACGGCAAGCCCAGGAGGAACGCGAACATGGCGACGCCCAACGCCGCACCGAACGAGATCCAAACGAATTCGACGGTCCGGAGCTGGACGTCGGCGCGCTCGAGCATCCGGCTGATCGACCGCCAATGCTTGAGATGGCCGAGCGCCTTCTCAGTGACCTGGAAGACGTTCCCGAGCATCTCGCTGCGCCGCTCCTTGCGATTCTGCTTCGAGTTGCCCTTGGCCTGGCCCGTGTGCGCCGCGATTCGGCCACGCACCCAAGAACCGCGGACTCCTGCCAGGAAGAAAAGACACGCGAACAACGTCAGGGCGGAGACTGCAATCGCGAGCGCGAGCGGTCCGCCCGGACCGTAGGCGTTCTTCGGGACGAGTTTCGACGGACCCGGACTTGACGCCGTGTCACCGAGGGGGATCGTCGCGAGCTTCGTGGTCGAGCCCACGCCAACGAACGACGCGGTCAGGCGGACATTGTCCCCGGGCCGCGCGGCAGTGACGTACTGGATTCGCCAGGTCTTCTTCAGCGCGTCGGCGATCGATTTGTAGACGTTTGCGAGGTGAGAGGTCGATGCGGCGCCGTAGTACTGGCCGCCCGTCGAGCTCGCGAGCTGCTCGAGCGGCTCGGAGGTAAATCCCTCGCCTTCGATCCCGATCGCGTAGATCGAGGCGTTCGCCTCATGGGCGGACCTGATCGCCGTCGCCAGCGAGCCCGTGCTTGCATTGTCGGCTCCGTCGCTGAGCACGATGATTACGCGGCCCGGCAGCGGGTTCCCCTTGAGCTGGTTGGCGGCCCCGATGACGGCGTCGTAGAGCGCGGTTCCCCTGACGTGGTCGGTCGCCAAGCGCGCCAGCGGAACGTCAGCATCGCGCTTGGCGGTGGAGAACGGCGAAAGTGTCGCCGGCGTGGATCCGAAGGCAATGACGGAGAGCTCATCGGCGGCCTGTTTGGCCGCAACGAATCCGCGCGCACCGCTCGATGCATCCGCCAGCGGCTTCCCCCTCATCGACTGCGATCGATCGATGAGCAGCGTCATCGCCTTGACGCGGCCTAGATTCTGCGCCTCGAAGCCGGCGACCGGGACACCGTTCTCCCACAAAGTGGGTCTGCCTCCACTCGTGGGCGTATAGATGGATGCGCGGATGGTCGGGTAGGCGGTAGCGTCAACCCCCCGCAGCTGAACCGCCGCGCCTGCGGCAGCCGGAACCGCAAGGAGTATGAACGCGAGCCCGGAGAGGGCGAGCCGGAATCGGCTCATTGAAATGCTCCCTTGAACTTCGAGGCCTGGGTTCCCTGACCCACGGCCGGAGCGTCCGTATCGTCCTTCGTGAAGAAGCTCGGCTGAAGCATGACGCCGTTCGCGGCCATCTTGTCGAGGAAGTTCGGCTTCAACCCGCTGCACGACAGCGGTGAGAGCAGCCGCACGCCGACTCCGGCGTGAGCGGTTTCCTCGTCCGGCGGCTTTGCGATGAAGATGTCCTGCAGGGTGATCACGTCGGACTCCATCCGGAGCACCTCGGTGACGTGCGTGATCCGGCGGGAACCGTCCACGAGACGGGTGATCTGGACAAGCAAATCAAAAGCGCTCGAGACCTGTTCGCGGATTGCGCGGAGGGGAAGTTCCAATCCGGCCGTCAACACGAGGGTTTCCAAACGAGAAAGAGCGTCGCGGGGTGAGTTCGCGTGGATCGTCGTCAGCGAGCCCTCGTGGCCCGTGTTCATCGCCTGGAGCATGTCCAGGGTCTCGGGGCCTCGAACCTCGCCGACGATGATCCGGTCAGGACGCATGCGCAGGGCGTTTCGGACGAGCTCGCGAATGCGGATCTCGCCCTGGCCCTCGATGTTCGGCGGGCGTGACTCGAGCGTGATCACGTGCTCCTGCTGGAGCTGAAGCTCGGCCGCGTCCTCGATGGTCACGATGCGCTCGTCACCGGGGATGAACGCGGACATGGCGTTCAGCGTCGTCGTCTTACCCGTGCCGGTACCCCCGGAGATCAGCACGTTCAGCTTGCCCTTCACGCAGGCAGCCAGAAACTGAGCGGCCTTCGGCGAGACAGAGCCGAACGAGATCAGGTCGTTCATCGTGTATGGATCTCGCGCGAACTTTCGGATCGTGAGCGTCGGGCCCTTGAGAGCGAGAGGCGGGATGATCGCGTTCACGCGCGAGCCGTCCGGAAGACGTGCGTCGACCATCGGCGAGGCCTCGTCTACGCGCCTGCCGATCTGCGAGACGATCTTGTCGATGATGCGCAGGAGGTGCGAGTTGTCGGCAAACGAGGCGTGAACCCGCTCGAGCTTGCCCAGCCGCTCGACGTAGATCTGGTCGTAGGCGTTGACCATGACTTCGGTGACGGAGTCGTCTCGCAGAAACGTCTCGAGCGGCCCGTAACCGAGGATGTCATCGGTGATCTCCCGGATGATCTGACGGCGCTCTTCGCGCGTCAGCGGCGTCCGGTCAAGCACGAGCTGCTCCGTGACAGCGCGTGTGACGCGTTCACCGATATCGCCGGTTGCCTCGCGTTTGAAGAGCTCCGCACCGAGCGTCGCGATGCACGCATGGTGGATGCGGGTCTTCAGCTCGGCATATGGGTCCTGCGTTGGCGACGGGGAGGAGGTTTCGTGACTGTGCCCGCCGGTGAGCAGCTCCGCGGTTGCGGAGGAGCTCCCGTTGGAGGTCTTGAGGCGATCGTGGAGACCCATGAGTTACGACCTCGCGAGTGCTGGAAGGAGACGACGCTTCTTGCCCTCTTCCTTGACTGCCGGGAAGAGCTCCTTCGCCATCACCTTGATCGCCTTCGACACGTCCGCGCCTTCTTCGGCCAGCACGACCGGGTTGCCGCGGTTGACCGCAAGCGGAACTGCACGGTCGGACGGCAACTCGAACCGCACCTTCATTCCCAGCGCACCTTCCACCTCGTTCGGCTTCATGCCGACCTTGGAGTTAGCGCGGTTGAGGACGATTCGGACGCGCTGCTTCGGGAACGAAAGCAAGTCCAGCGTTTGCAGCGCCAGGCGCAGGTTCTTCAGCGTTGGCACGTCGAGCGAGCAGAGCAGGAGCAGCTCGTCCGTACGATCGAGTGTCGCCAGCATCGGTCCGTGGAAGAACGGTGACGTGTCGACCACGATGACGTCGAACGACTCGCGGGCGACCTCGAGCAGCCGGCCGAGCTTGGCCTCCGTCACGAGCTCTGCATCCTCAGGTCGAAGCGGAGCCGGCAGCACCTCGAGCCCGGACGAGTGCTTGGTCGTGTAACCGGCCAGTTTTTCCGTGTCGAGCTCGCCCGGAGCCACGACGAGGTCGTAGATCGTTTTGTCGGGCTCGATCCCGAGCATGATGGCCGCATCGCCGAACTGCAGGTCGAGGTCGAGAAGCAGCGTCTTGCGGCCCTCGAACTTCGCGCAAGCAGCAGCGAGGTTGGTGGCGGTCACCGTCTTGCCGGTCCCGCCCTTCGGCGAGAAGACCGTCACGATCTTGCCGTGCCGGCCGGAGCCGCTGTCGTGATGGCGGCGGGTCGTGTGCGTCGCCTTGCGGATGGCGAAGACGATGTTCTCGACGAGCTGGGGCAGAAGCAAGACGTCGGCGACGTCTGCATCCAGCGCCTGCTCGAGCAGCCCCGAAGAGCCGCCCGACGCGAGCATCAGGATGGGCGCACGAGAGTGCTCCCGGATTGCCGCAAGCTCGTCCGCGGGCAGCGATGCACCCCGTGTTGCATGGAGGACGGCGTCCAGGTGACCGCCGGCCAGCGCCGCGGCGCCCTCGGCAACGGTATTGCTGGCGCCGACCACCTCGATCTCGGGATGGCTGGCGAGCGACTCGCGGAGCTTGTCGAACCCCTCACAGGATCCGGTGGCGTAAACACGCACGCGCTGGGTTGTCTCCGTAGCGGGGCTCATTACGGCCTCCTTCCGGGTCCGTCGAAGAACATGGTGTCGACTTCCTGAATCGTGTTGCCGCTGTCGACCGCGTTCGTCGGGGGCCGAAGCGTGAGATGCCAGTCGCCGTTCTTCTCGATCCAGAAGAGCTTCTGCGCCTGGACGTCGGTGACGCGTAGCTGGAGGTTCTCCGTGCTGTTGCCACTCGTGACCGTTCCGCCGCCGCCGTCGCCGACGGGCGCGCGCATGACGAGGATGTTGCGCAAAACAACCCGCGTGACGTGGTGGTCGTCGCCGTTCCCGCCGTTGACCTTGACGGTCCAGTTGCCGACGACGTCAACATGGTCGCCTTCCTTCAGCGTGCCGGCGAGTAGCTGGTTCGAATCACCCGCGAGCTCATACGCCCGCTGGGTTCCTTTGATTTGAGAACGGATTCCCTGCTCCGCGGGCGGAGCAAACCGCCGTGTGCTCACCTGCTCGCCTTCGAAGACGTCCTGCGTTGCGACGTACTGCGTCAGCTGGTCAGGAGATGAGATCGCGCCGGCGACGACTGCCTTGCGCGGCACGGTCTGCTCCTTGAGCATCTTCTGATCGATTACGTCCGCGCCGGAAGTACCCACCGGGATGTCGCGCGCGGCGACGAGCACCGTCACCTTGCCTTCCCCGTGCTGGACGTGGCGCTTGTAGTTGACGACATAGACGCTCGTCAGGATGGCCGCGAGTGCAGCCAGTGCGATGGCGATCCCGATGTTCTTGGCGCGGTAATTCATAGTCCTTTCTCTTTTCGTTAGAAGGGCCTGAGGACTTCGAAACTCGTTCGTTACTCGATGAGTTGAATCGACTTCACTCCCAAGGAACTTGAGGGTCCCGAGCCGCCGGCGGTACCGGCGAGGATCCCCTGGGCGATGAATTCGGTGAAATACCCGTGGAGGGTCGCGTTGTTGCCGTGCACCTCGAACGAGTCGAGGTGGAACCCGATCCAGCCGATGATCTCGTAGACGGCGTTCTGACCTTGCCCGTCGAGCTTCTTGAAGACAGGAAAGAGCAAGACCGTCCCCTTCCGAGCCTCAAGTGCATCCCGGATGTTGTTGGAGGAGAACTTCGCGCCCGGGTCCGAGCGGTAGTCCCCAGTCGGGAGATACTTGTTGAAGCCGTGGAGAATCCAATCGGCCTCTTTCGATGAACCCGGGGTTCCGCTGCCGCCGTCGAGGTTGAGCATGCCGTATGCCCCCGGCGCGCCCATCGGGTCGTAATCCATCTTCGCCGGATTCCCAGGCCCGAAGTCCGGCTCGCTGTCGCCGGCGCAGTTGTGGATCAAAGGGTGATCGCAGGAGACAACCATCGGAGCGACGTAGCGCGCCTTGATCGGCGGGCCGATGCGGGCCTTCGCGTGGGCCCTGATCCCGGCGCCGGTAATACCCAGGACCTTGCTGAAGAACCCCGGATCCGTCTTCTTTGCCAGGACATTGATCGTGTCGTTGTCGAGGAAAGCGGAGGTGACGGTGATGTCCGCCCCGGCGACGTCTCCGCCATTCTCGTTGGCGTACTCGAGCGCCATCGTCTTGGCAGCCGAGTCGTTCGGGAGCTTCTGCGCGCCGGCAAGCGCTGCGGCGTCGGCGGTTCCCTGAAGCCGGCGTTTCGTGTGATACCAGTTGCCGACGTCGAGGACGAGCACCGCCATGCCCATGATCACGAGGAGGGAAAGAGTCATCAGGACAACCGCCTGACCGGTCTCGCTCTTGCGGACGCTCATTCGACTCGCTCCTTCATGGTCGTCTTGAGCTGTCCGTCCGCAACAACCCAGTCCAAGAGCTTGACGTGGTAGGGGTAAGTGGCCGTGACGGTGACGTCAGAGCCGATGTCCCACGAAGACGAGCATGTGAGGACGAAATCGGTCCCCCAATTCTTGAGATTTACTCCTGCCTGATGGCCGGTGGCCTCGCAGCTGGCCTTGGCGCCCGCGGGTGTCAAATTGCGCGACACGGCGCCCTTGCGCGAGGCGGCACGCGCCGCGTCTGTAAGTGTGACGTAGTTGTTGAAGATGATTCCGAACTGGATGATCCCGAAGAGCAGAACGAGCATGACCGGCAGGACGAAGGCGAACTCCACCATCGTCTGGCCTCGCTCGTTCTCGATTGTTTTCTTCAATGGCATTTCGCGGCTCCCAGTTCGGAAAGTTCACGGGGCCCTCACCGCCTGGAGAGGGCCCCGCTCGTTACCCGTGGCGGCTAGACGAACAGCCGCACCACGCCTATCAGTGCATTCGCAGCGCTGTCCGAGAGCCGAGTGACCGCCAGGACCGACGTCCCGCTGATCACGGAGAGTGTGAGCGCTTCAGGCCTCATCTGAGCATGCTCACGCGAGAGAAACGTGATTTGCTCTCGGAGTTTCTGCCTGCGGTGGTGCTTCACGATCTACTCCCTGCTTTCGGTTGCTTGCGTTGTGTCTCTGCTAAGCGTTGAGAATCGAGGTCACCTTGTCGATCGCGCCGGAGATAGCACCCGAGAGGAAGCCGAGCGCCACGACCACGGCAACCGCGATCACTGCCAGGACGACGCCGTACTCAGCCATCGTCTGGCCCTCTTCGACCTGGAAACGGGCGCGGAGGTAATGGATCAGATCCGTGAACGTCACGTTGATGTCACCTCCTTTCGCCAGTTCGAGCGCGCGCTGCGCGCGATGCAAAGGAGAGGTGTCGATTGGTGTGATGGGTCGACTCGAAAATCGGCAAAGCTGAATGGCACGCTGGAAGTCCCTTCTCTCAAGGCGCGCCGCTTCGCCTTACTGGTCAATCTCGTCCGTTCATCGCCTTGAGACCGTCCAGCGCGTATCCCCCGCGCGGGTGATCTGAGCCGACATTCCCTTGAAGGGGGGAGTTGGCCGGCCCGAGCTGGGATCGATAGTCCAACAACCGTAAGCGGCTGCGGAACACGCAGAGATTCCGCGCCCGAAGTGGCGGCCAGGGCGCTTTACCGAAGGAGCAATGGCAATGCCACGACGTTTCATCCGTAGGGACAACTGGGAGTTCGGCGATCAGCCGACTCCAGCAAAGGGCACGTCCGGCGAGCCCAAGTCGAGGCAGCGTCGGCTCGCCACAACATTTGTTTTCACGACGCTCTTCTTCGCAGGCGCGTCACTCGCGGCTGTGGCCGGCAACCAGTTCGGCCCCCTGACCGGGGAAGACAGCCAGCAGCTCGCAAGCGATACGACCTCGACCGATGCCGGGACATCCCCCGCCGTGACCGCTGACGCTTCAGCGGCTGTAGCTGCACCGGTCGACGCCGGCGCAGGCCCGGCCGATACGAGTACCGACGCATCAGTGGCACCGGACGCGACAGCAACGCCGACGGCCGACGCAACCTCCGACGCGACATCGGTGGACGGCGCGACATCGACAGAGGACGCCACGCCGGTGGAGGAAACAGCACCTTCGGCGAGCCTCAGCGACCCGTCGACGCCGGGAACGACCGCAGTAACCGCGGTCGCCGTGCCGAAGCGGTCCACGAAGCAGACGGCGAAGGCCGCCCGCGGCTGGAAGGCGACGAAGCTGCGCACGATCCTCCTGCCGAAGCTGAAGCCCGCACCTCCTCCCGAGGTCGAGGGGCCGCCAAGTGCGGCGACGATCTGGCTCAACTCGCAACTCCCCGATCCGACGCCGCCCGCTCTTCGGCTCTCGCCGAGGTTCGCCTCGAATCTGAAGGTGACTGCAAAGGGTGCCGGCCTCGACTGGGCGACGATGCTGGGCATCCTCCGGGCACGTGGCGCAACCGGCCACAACCCCGCTGACCGCACCACCCTCCTGAAGCTCGCCGGGCGCCTCGCGTCCTACGGACCTGCCAAGGGTGACTGGGCACGGATCGTCTCGTACTCCGGCAACACCAGCTTTGCGGACAGGGCCGCCGCGCTCGCCCGGTACGACCGCGCTGTCGGACTCAAGGGCCTCGTCAAGGGCCTCGAGGCGGCGAAGAAGTCGATCGCAACGCGCCTGTTGTCGGATCCGAATGTCTCGATCTACGAGGGCGGGCGAAACGACATCGTGCAGAACAAGGTCGACGTTCGCGTCCTGGCCGTGATCGCTTACCTGCGCGAGTCCTTCGGTCAGGTCACGGTTTCGTCACTGGTCTCCGGCCACCGCCTGTATGCACGTCCCGGCGTGATCTCGGCACACGTGTCCGGCCACGCGCTCGACGTCTCAGGGCTCGGCGGTATCCCGATCCAGGGCCATCAGGAGCCCGGTGGCGTCACCGAACGTGCCGTGCGTGATCTCCTGTTCGTGCCGTCCGAAGTCATGCCGCGGCAGATCATCTCGCTGCTCGGCCTGGGCGGCGCGTCATTCCCGCTTGCCGACCACTACAACCACATCCATATCGGGTTCTAGTGGCCGAAGTCGCGATTCGTCGCGAAGACGGAAGCATCGTGTGTGAGCGCTGTGTCCTCGGGGACACGGCGCTCACACGCATGAAAGGCCTGTTAGGCCGGCGCGAGCTCCGGAGCGG
This sequence comes from Actinomycetota bacterium, assembly GCA_039648845.1. Lineage (GTDB taxonomy): Bacteria > Actinomycetota > Thermoleophilia > Gaiellales > Gaiellaceae > 3-1-20CM-4-69-9. Next base: position 13,302 of record JBBWZE010000174.1, read on the forward strand.
TCAGGGGATCCTGTTGAAGCCGGCGTCGTCGGTGCACATGGCGTTCATGCGCTTCCCGATCGACGCGGTGTTCCTCGACCGCGACCTACGCGTTGTCAAGATCGCGCCCGACCTCAAGCCCTGGCGCGTCGCGGGAAGCCGCGGTGCGAAGGCGGTGCTGGAGATTCCGGCCGGCGAGGCGGCCCGCCGTGGG
>JBBWZE010000199.1:0-13904 GCA_039648845.1 Actinomycetota bacterium
CTCAGCATGTAGAGGATCACGGTCACCGCTCGGATGTTGACACCGGCAAGGTACGAGGCTAGGGCGTTGTTTCCCGTCGAGTAGATCTTGCGGCCGAACGTCGTGAAACTGAGGATGAAGGTGACGACCAGAGTCACCCCGAGCCAGAGAATCAGTTGGACGGGGATGCCGGCGAGTTGAGCGTGGATGGCATTCTGCAAGGCGGGTGGGGCGTCGGAGCGGCACGTCTCGCATGTGAGCCCTTGCGTACGACCAAGCGTCAGCCCTTCCATGATCCCGTTCATCGCCAGGGTCATGACGACTGCCGGGACAGCGAGATATGAGATGCAGAGACCGTTGACGAGTCCTACTGCCGCACCGAGCCCAAGGGCGAGCAGCAGCGCGTAGGCGGCGCGAGAGTCCCGTCCGAGCGAAGCGGTGGCGAACATCACCCCGGCCGCGTTCAGCACCCACGGAATGGAGAGGTCGATTCCGCCGACGAGAAGAACGAACGTCTGGCCGGCGGCGACAAGACCGACGAACGACGCGATGACCAGGATCGCTTTGACGCTGTCGGCGCTCGCGAAGCCTGGGTGGAGGAACGCTCCGACGACGAAGACGAGGATCGCTGCGCCGAAGGTGACGAGAATTCGGCGACGATCCACGGTCAGAAGATCCCGCGCTCTCGTGCCGGCACTGGGCTGAGTGGCTTCGATCATGCGCTTGCTTTCAGTAGGCGGCCGAGGATGACGCCGAGGAATACAGCGAGGACGAGGAACAGGCCTTGAAAGAAGGACTGGTAGAGCGGGTCGATGCCGGCGAAGAACAGAACGTTCGTGAGGATCGTGAGCACGAACGCGCCGGCGATGCTCCCGAGCGCGCTACCGCGTCCGCCGTAGAAGCTGATTCCTCCGAGTACGACGGCCGCGATTGACGTGAGAATGTAGACGTCGCCGGCGGCTGCGTCGCCACCTGTTGTGCTTGCGGAGAGGAAGAGTCCGCTCGCGGCCGCAAGCAGCCCTGACAGGGCAAAAGCGATGACCTTTACGCGGCGCACCGGAATCCCGTGCGCGCGGGCAGCTGACTCGTCGTTTCCGATCGCGAAGATTCGAACGCCGATTGTCATGCGGCGAAGAACCAGCCAGGCGATCGCTACGAGCGCAATAAACAGGAGACTCCAAGGTCCTTGCGCGTTCGCGAGCGTGTTCGAGTAGGAAGGTGGGATGACGCCGCCTGGCACGGGGAGCGTCCGAATCGCAAGCCCCTGCAGGATCGCGAGCGTAGCCAGGGTGACAAGGATCGGCTGGAGTCGGCCGTAGGCGACGAGTATCCCGTTGACGGCGCCGCAGGCCGCCCCGAGAGCGAGGATCGCGAGCGACCAGCCGACCATGCTGACGAGGCTGTCCTTCATCTGGGTTGCCGCGAGTGCGTTTGAGAGGTCGATGACGCCTCCAACGGACAGGTCGATACCGCGCGTGATCACGACGATCGTTTGACCGACCGCCACGAGGACTGTCGGGACAGCGGTGTTGACAATGGATGTCCACTCGAAGATGCCTGGGAAGGCGTTCAGCTGGCCATGGAAGAGCCCGATGTAGAGCAGTGTCAGCCCGCCGAGGATGACGAACGAAAGTAGAAGCGACATGTTCTGCGCGAGCGATTGGCGCCAGCCGCTGAACGGGGCCAATGTCGCAGTGGTGGTCGGCGTGTCGCTCATCGATCACCCTCGCGCAGCGCGGCGGCCACGAGAGCTTCTGCATTCGCTTCTGGGCCTGACAGCTCAGAGATGACGCGTCCTTCGCGCATCACGAGGACGCGATGGCAGAGCTGGGCGATCTCTTCCGTCTCGCTCGAGTAGTAAAGGAGTGCCTTGCCTTCTGCGGCGAGGTTGACGACTAGCTGGTAGATGTCGTGTTTCGTGCCGACATCGACGCCGCGCGTGATGTCGAACAGGAGAAGCACGTCGGGTTCGGCGAGAAGCCATCGCCCGATCAGGACTTTCTGCTGATTTCCTCCTGACAGGGTTCCGACCGGTTGGAGTCCGGCGTTACGGGTTCTGATTTGGAGTCGCTTGGCCGCACTCGCGACGAGTGAGATCTCTTGTCGGCGCCGCACCACTCCGGCCTTGCTGATCTTGTGGAGCACGGCGAGCGTGAGATTGTCTTTCACGGACATCGGCAGCATCAGTCCTTCGGTTCTCCGGTCCTCCGGGACGAGCGCGATCGCAAGGCCTCGCTTGATGGCGTCCGCTGGGCTTCTAAGCTTCGCCCGCTTACCCCCGATCGAGATCTGCCCTCGTGAGAGTTTCCGCGCCCCGAATAGGGAGAGGAACAGCGCGCGTTGCCCCTGGCCGGCGAGGCCGCCGATGCCGAGTATCTCTCCTCGTTTGAGATCGAAGGAGACTCCGCTGAGGACGTCGCCCTCTAGTCCCTCGGCGCTCAACGCGATCTTGCTCTCGGCGTCTGGGAGCGCCGGCCGGTCCGGGTACATGCGATCGATCGTTCGGCCGGTCATGAGCGTGACCGCCTCGTGCTCGGTGAACCGATGCTCCGTCGCGACGTGCGTTCCGTTTCGCAGTACCGTGATTCGATCGGCGAGAGAGCTCACTTCTCCCCAGCGGTGCGAAGTGAAAAGCACGCAAGCCCCGTCGTCACGGAGGCGGCGGACAAGCCCGAACAACCACTCGACTTCGTGCTCCGCTAGTGCCGAGGTCGGCTCGTCGAGGAGGAGGATGCGCGGTTCGCGCATGAAAGCAGAGGCGATCTCGACCACCTGGCGCTGCGCCAGAGAGAGCGACCCCGCGAGGGAGTGGGGGCTGATGCCGTTCACGCCGAAGCGCTCGAGGACATCTGCCGCGCGCTGAGGGAGCTTCCGCCGTTGGATCAACCTCGCCGGACCGTGCGGCTCGCGCTCGACGAAGAGGTTCTCGGCCACCGTCAGCCAGGGGAACAGGGTCAGCTCCTGGAACACGGTGCCAACGCCGAGGCGGCGGGCAGCCCGGGGACCCGATGCGGTCAGGTCTTCCCCGTCGATCGCGACCGAACCGGCGTCCGGCTTCACGGTTCCCCCGATGATCTTGATCAGCGTGCTCTTGCCGGCGCCGTTCTCACCGACGAGCGCGTGAACCTCGCCGAAGCTCGCCGCTAGTGCCGCTCCGGTAAGTGCCTCGACACCTCCAAAGGAGCGGGAAATGCCGACTGCTTCGATTGCCAGGTTCTGTGCGGCAGCTGTGGTCCGTGCCTCGTCGCTCATCTCGGGGATTATGTGAGTCGAGGAGTTGGCTGGTGGTCGCTCGGGAGGCACGAGCGACCACCAGCGTCCCGGCGACTTACTTGGGAAGCCGGACCTTCAAGACCCCGGGGCAAGGCTTGCCTTTAAGCGCCGCGTTGACGCAAATGACAAGTGTTGCCTTGGGACCCGAGTCGGTGAAGTCGGCGAAGAAGCTGTCGGGAAGGGTCGGGAACACAGTCAGACCCTGCTTGACGGTCTTGTCCGTAACGAAGGGGAACGGGATTTCGATGTTCGACTTCGCGTGTTGCTTCGTGAGAATCTGACGAGCCAGTTCGAGAGCGACCAGGGAAAGGAAAGGTGGCTGGCCGAGCGACATGCCCTGGACGTGGTGGCCCTTGTAGCCCTGTGGCAGCAGGAACCGGCGGAAGCCGTTCTCGGCCTCGCCCGCTGTTATCGGGAGCTGCTTTCCAGCGTCAATGAACGCCTTCAGTACTCCATCGGTGCCGCCCTGCACCCAGGCGCCGTCGACTTTCGGCAGCGACGGGAGCTGAGCGGCCGTCGCCCGCTGCGCGTCAGCCGAGGCCCAGTTGCCGCTGTACTTGGCGACAACCTTGATTCCAGGGTTCGCCTTGAACACAGCCTCCGCACCCTTGTTCCGCTCGGCGTCGGCGAAGGTGCCGGCAACACCCGTGACCATGATCACGTTGCCCTTACCCTTCAACGAAGTAACGAGGTACTGCGCCATCTGCTTGCCGAACTTCAGCTGATTCGTGTTCACGGTCTGGGCGCAGGGAGCCTTAACGACATTGTCGAACGACACAACGACGATCCCGCGGCCGCAAGCCTGTTTGATGATCCCGTTCAGGCCCGTCGGAGATGCTGCGTTGATGACAATCGCGTCGACGCGTTGCGAAATCAGGTTCGAAATCTGCTGTGTTTGCTTGCCGACATCGTTTCCTGAGTTGTAAACAGAGCAGGTCACCTGTTTGTTGTACGGCGGCATCTTGCATCCGCCCTTGAAAAGGTTTGCCATCTCGACGCGCCAGGTGTTGCCGATGAACGAGTTGGCGAGCGCGATCTTCAGCTTGCCCGCGTGTGTGGAATGGTTGCGATTGCCCGCCGCTGAAGCGGCGGCAATCACGATCGTGGCAGCGGCAAGCGCGACCGCGATCGGGGCAATCCAACGTTTGATCTTCATGGACAGCCAGCTCCTTTTTTAGGTTCGTGCAGATCGACGCAGCGCGTCCCGGATCGTCGCTCGTGAGCGGGCGTTCAGTCGACGTCCGCGACGCTAGAGCGGACAGAACTCGAAAGCAAGGCTGTTGCGTTCCGATTGTCGATTCGCGTCCATCCGGAATCCGGATGTATGTGGTTGTCGACGAGACGGAACGTGCGAAATGCGATTCCCGGATAGTCGAAGTCGATAATCGCGTGCTTGTCGTGATTGTCGCAGAAGTACGCTCCGCTTTCCGATGGCAAATGCAACGGAGGCTTGGGACGACAGCGGAACGGCTCGCGGCAGCGCCTCCGAGCTGACGTCTGCCGAGTCGCCCCTGTTCGTCCTCGACGAGGCTGTCGACAACGTCGGAATCGCGATGCATGCGCTCGCGGCGGGCGACATCGTCTCCTACGGCGGCACGTCGCTCAGCGTGCGAACGGCAGTGCCGGCCCGGCACAAGATCGCGCTCGTCGAGATCGACGCCGGGGAAACCATCTGGAAGCTCGGCAACACGATCGGCATTGCGACGACCGGAATCGCAGCGGGGGAGCACGTCCACGTCCACAATCTCGCTGTCCCGTCCACGCCGCGGGCCGCTGCGTCGCCTGGCGAAACACGAGGCGCGTGGCACCCCGGCGTAGAAACTGCCGTCACGTCCTTTTTCGGCTACGTGCGGCCGAACGGACGCGTCGGAACGCGCAACTACATCGGGATCCTCCCGAGCGTCAACTGCGCGGCCACGGTCGCGCGGCTCGCTGCGGCCATGGCTGCACCGAAGGTTACGGGGGTCCCCTCGTGCGACGGAGTGATCGCACTCGCGCACGAACTCGGCTGCGGCATGGCTCAGGGCACGACCGAAGACGAGCTTCTGCGTAGGACGTTGCGCGGGTACGCGACCCATCCGAATCTGGCCGCTGTGATCGTCGTGACGCTCGGGTGCGAGGTGAACCAGCCTGAGAATTTCCTCGACGGGAGCGCGTCCGAGGTCGAGCACCTGAGTATCCAGGAGCTAGGCGGCACCAACGCGACCGTCGCTGCGATCGTGGACCGCATCGGCGTGATCGCCGAGTCTTTCGAGAAGCTGGAGCGCAGACCGGTGCCCCTGAGCGAGCTCGTGCTCGGGCTGCAGTGCGGGGGCAGCGATGCCGCGTCGGCGATTACCGCCAACCCGACGCTCGGCGTCGCCTCCGACCTTGTCGTCGCGGCGGGCGGACGTGTGATTCTCGGCGAGACGCCAGAGATCTTCGGCGCCGAGCAGCTGCTGCGAAGACGGGCCGTGACTCCCGAGGTCGGCGCTCGGATCGACGAGAAGATCGCCTGGTGGCTCGACTACGCCGCGCGGAACGGCGTCGAGCTGGACAGCAACCCTTCTGCGGGGAATCGGGAAGGGGGCATCACGACGATCTGGGAGAAATCGCTCGGGGCGGTGCTGAAGGGAGGGAGCGCCCCGCTCAGTGACGTCGTCGACTATGCGGCGCCGGTCGTCAGCCGCGGGCTGACGTTCATGGACACACCGGGGTACGACCCGGTCTCCGCGACCGGGATGGTCGCCGGTGGCGCGAACGTCCTTGCCTTCACCACCGGCCGGGGTTCCGTCTTCGGCTCGCGGCCGGTCCCGAGCCTCAAGATCAGCAGCACGACACAGCTTTACGATCGAATGCCGGACGACATCGACTTCGACGCGGGCGGCGCGACGACGCGAGCAGCACAGCTCGAACGAGGAGCGCAACTACTAGAAGCGATCGTGCAGATGGCGTCGGGTGCGCTGAGCAAATCGGAGCTCTTGGGCTTCGGCGCAGAGGAGATCTCCCCCTGGCGGGTCGGGGCGGTCTTGTGAATGAGCTCGCCGGCTGCGGCAAGTCGTCGCTCGGCGAAGGCCCGATCTGGGACAGCCGCGACGGACGGTTGTTCTGGGTCGACATCGTGGAAGGTGTCATCCACGTTCTGACGCGGGCTACGTCGCGCAGCCGGCGAATCGAGGTCGGCGAGCACGTCGGCTGTCTCGCGCTCACGGCGCGGCCCGACACCCTCGTCGGCGCGCTGCGAAGCGGCTGGTACTGGATCGACGTCGAGACCGGGGCGAAGCAGCTCATCGCAGCCTCGCCCGCCGGGCCGGGGTGCCGGTTCAACGACGGCGCGGTCGATCGATCCGGCCGTTTCTGGGTCGGCACGCTGGAAGACGGTGAGACGAATCCCGTGGGGGAGCTTTATCTCCTCGCTCCCGATCTCTCGTATCGACCTATGGATCGAGGATTTCTCTGTTCGAACGGCATCACGTGGTCGACCGATCGGCGTTGGCTGTTCTTCGTCGACTCCCGAAACAACGCCATCTATCGATACCGATTCGACGACGAAATGGGACGCCTCGGAGATCGCGGCCTGTTCGTCGACACGACGGATCTGCCCGGGATTCCGGACGGCATCGAAATCGACAGCGAAGACACATTGTGGTGCGCCTTCTGGGACGGCGCACAGGTTGTCGGCTTTGACGGGAACGGACAAGTGCGGAAAACGATCGCGGTTCCGGCAATTCGACCCACGAGCCTGACCTTCGGCGGGCCTGACCTCACGACGATGTTCATCACGACAGCCGCATTCGGGCTCTCCGAGCGTGAGCTCGCTGCCTGGCCGGCGTCCGGCGCCGTCTTTGAGCTCGACCGACCGACTCCCGGGTTGTCTGCGAACGCCTTCGCCGGTGACCCTTGGACCGAGCTGCGATGAAGACTGCCGTCGTTACCGGCGCGGCATCGGGCATCGGCCGCGCCGCTGCGCTCCACCTTGCACGGGACAGATACGGCGTCGCGCTCGTCGACATCGACGCGTCCGGCATGAAGGAGACGGTGCGCTCGATCGAGTCCACCTCGGGCGTCGCGCAGGCGTTCCAATCGGATGTGTGCGACCCGCACCAGCTCGGCGTCACCGTGCGGGAGGTGCTGGGGTCGATGGGAAGCCCCGACCTGCTCGTCAACGTCGCAGGCATCGCGGTCGCCGCAACGGTCCTCGATACCAGCGACCAGGATTGGAATCGCGTCATCGGCACCAACCTGACGGGACCGTTCTTGTTGACGCGCGCGATCTTGCCGCTGATGCTCGACGCCGGCTCCGGCGTGATCGTCAACGTCGCGTCCGTCGCCGGCGTCGTGGGCATGACGGCTCGCGCCGCCTACTGCGCGTCGAAAGCGGGGTTGATCGGCTTGACCCGCGCCGTCGCCGCCGACTACGCGTCGCTCGGAATCCGCTGCGTCGTCGTTTGCCCGGGCACCGTCGAGACCGAGTGGATCGACCGCATCATCGCCGGAGAAAGCGATCCGGCCGCGAGTCGCGAGCGTATGGCCGCCCGGCAGCTCGACGGGCGGATGGGAACACCCGAGGAGATCGCGGCGACGATCGCGTTCATTGCCAGCCCGGGCGGAGGCTTCTTCAACGGTGCCGCCATCGTTGTTGACGGCGGCATGACAGCGGTCTGACGCCGTCGTGCACAGCGCCCTCACGCCGGCGTGGCAGACGTTCTTCTCGCTCGACTGTCCCGGGAAGATCGTCTGCGTCGGGCTCAACTACTACGACCACGCCGTCGAGAGCGGGATGCCGGTCCCGGCGGAGCCATTGCTGTTCGGCAAGTTCCCCAACACACTCGTCGGTCCCGGTGAACCGATCGTCTTGCCGCCGACATCAGCGCACGTGGACGGCGAGGCGGAGCTCGCCGTCGTGATCGGAGCCCACAGCACACAACGTCGACTGCGGGGACGCGATGGACCACGTCTTCAGGTTCACGGTCGCCAACGACGTCAGCGCGCGGGACCTGAAGTTCGGCGACGGCCAGTGGTTCCGCAGCAAAGGCTTCGACACGTTCTGCCCCGTCCTCCCGCAGATCGTGCCGCGCGGCGAGGTCCCCGATCCGCACGACCTGCACGTCGTCCAGCGCGTAAACGGCACCGCGATGCAAGACGGCAGCACGCGCGACCTGATCTTCGACGTCCCGACACTCATCGCGTTTGCCTCGGCCGTGATAACGCTTGAACCCGGAGACCTGATCCTCACGGGGACGCCGCCCGGTGTTGGTTACTTCCGCGACCCGCGCATCGCCCTGCTGCCCGGTGACACCGTCGAGGTCGAGGGCATCGGCAAGCTCACGAACCCGGTCGTCGGGTGACCGCGATCGCCGAGGCGCTGGCGACGATCGTGGGCGACGACCGCGTCGTGCGCGGCCCGGTCGACGCCTACGTGAAGGACGAAACCGAGACGCGGCTACTGATCGGCTCGTGCGCAGCGGTCGTCGAACCACGCTCGACGGAGGAGGTCGCGGCCGTAATCCGTTGGGCGTACGAGCACGAGGTGCCGGTCGTCCCGCGCGGGGGCGGCACGGGGTACGCCGGCGGCGCAGTGCCGTTCGCGGGCTCAGTCGTTCTCAGCCTGGCAAAGCTGACGGCATTCCGCCGGTTCGACCCGGAGCTCTGGCGGGCCGAGGTCGAGGCGGGCGTCACCACGCATCTGCTCCAGCGGCGAGCACGCGAGACCGGGCTCCTCTACCCACCAGACCCGGGGGCCGGTGAGCAGTCGCAACTCGGCGGCAACATCGCCACGAATGCCGGCGGCCCGCACGCGTTCAAGTACGGGACGACGGGCGCCTGGATCACGGGGCTCGAGGCGGTCGTCCCGCCCGGCGAAGTGATCACCATCGGCGGGCCAATCACGAAGGACGTCGCCGGCTACGACTTGAAGCACGTGCTCATCGGCTCCGAGGGGACGCTGGGAGTCATCACGTGCGCGTGGGTCAGGTTCATCCCGGCCCCCGAGGCGCGCCACCCCGTTGTCGGGTTCTTCCCGAGCACAGCTGCTGGCGTCGAGGCGATCGAGGCGATGGTCGGCAACGGTGTAGCCGTCGCCGTCCTCGACTACCTCGATCACGGCGCGCTCGCGGCCGCTCCGCCGGGCTTCGCCGACGGCTACGTCGCGGAGCGGGTGGCCTTCGCTCTGCTGTGCGAGGCCGACGGGCCGGCGGTGGAGGCGCGCTCGCTGCGCGCCGAGGCAATGGCGGTGGTCGAGGAGTGCGGCGGGCTCGCTGTAGCGCCGCTCGACGCGTCCGGGGCGGCGGCGGTCTGGCGCTGGCGCGAGGGGATGACTGGCGCGGTCACCACGGTCCGCGGCGGCAAGGTCAGCGAGGACATCGTCGTCCCCCTCGACCGCCTCCTCGAGGCAATCGAGCGGACGCACGCGATCGCGGACGCGGTCGGGTTGCCGGCGTGCAGCTGGGGTCACGCTGGCGACGGGAATCTCCACTCGACCTTCCTCGTCGACACAAGCGATCCGGATCAGCTCCGACGGGCGGAGGCCGGCGCAGTCGCGCTCTTCGACCTCGCGGTCGAGCTCGGCGGTTCGCTCTCCGGCGAGCACGGCCTTGGGCTCGTGAAGTCGGGTCAACTCGAGCGCTTCTGGGCGCCGACGAAGCTCGAACTGCACCGCGGGATCAAGACGCTGTTCGATCCGAAGGGGCTGATGAACCCCGGCAAGAAGCAATGATCCGCGCGAACGAGACCATCAGCATCGACCGCGACCGGGCGGCACTGATCATCCAGGACATGCAGAACGACGCGATCTCTGAGGGTGGCGCGTTTGCCGACTCGGGAGCGCCCCACCATGCGGCCGAGCAGAACGTTGTCGAGAACTGCCGGCGCCTCGCCGACGCCTGCCGCAAGGCAGGCGTCCCGGTAATCCACATCTGGTACGTCGTCGAGGATGGCGCGAAGGGGCTGAAGCTGAACGCTCCGCTGTTCGAGGGCGTCCAGAACAGCCGCGCCCTCGTCAAGGGCAGCTGGGGCGCCGAGCCGGTGCGGGGGCTCGAACGTCGGTCCGGCGACCTGCTCGTCGAGAAGATGCGAATGAGCGGCTGGCAGGACACGATCCTCGAATCGCTGCTCCGCGGCCTCGACCGCGACCAAGTCATCGTCACCGGCGCGTGGACGAACATGTCGATCGAGCACACCGCGCGCTCCGGCGCGGACAGAGGGCTACTTCATGTTCGTGTCCGAGGACTGCTGCTCGACGATGAACGCCGACTGGCACAACGCATCGATCAACTACGCACTGCAGAACGTCTGGACAGTGACGAGCTGCGACGCGGTCGTCGCCGCGATCGCCGTGTGTAATCGGTAGATCCGCGGACGAGCGTCCTGCTCGTCGATCCAGGTGCGCCGAAGCGGCAACCGGATCGGTAATCCGGATGAGTCGCTAGCGGCAGCGCTCTTTCGCGGAAGAGGTCGGCTCGCGTGCTTGAAAGCTCCATAAAGGGCTCCATACCCATCGCACGCTGGGCCAAGAGCAAGTCGATCTGAACGAAAAATCCCCGTGAGCGGGGATTTTGCAAGCCCTCTGACGGACTCGAACCGTCGACCCCCTCCTTACCATGGAGGTGCTCTACCAACTGAGCTAAGAGGGCGAGCCGCCTAGGTTAGCCGCTTTTCAGGAGATCAGACTCGCGTCAGCACCCCATGGGAATAGGCCCTCCGCACGGCTGTCGCCGCGAACGGTCGGCGTAGCCGATTGCGCGGACAGCGGATGAACCCGAACGCGGCGCACCAGCAAAAAGGGCCTGACTGCACCCCTGGGCTAGGTGACTCGAGATCGTCGGCGCATGGGCATTACGCTTCTCGGAATGTCCAGTGGGAGCGATCCGGCGCAGATTCGAGCAATGCTCGCAACGGCGCAGGGGTACGCCGTCTTCGACCGAGAGGGGACGCGCATCGGGGCATTCATCGAAGTCACCGGCGCCGGGAATGACCGAATCGCGATCCGTCACGAGGGCGTTTTCGTCTGGCGTCGGCGCCTGTTGCCAGTCACATCTGTGGCGAGGGTCGTTCCCGACAAGCGGGCCGTGGTGCTTACGGTAGATGGACATGCACTCGCCGAGCCCGTGACGCCGTCTATCTCGGCCCCCGGAACCTCCGCGATTGTCGAGGAACATCCGCGTTCGAATGACTGGCGAGACCGACTCGAGAGCTACGTTGGTTCAGGCGAGAGCCGCGCAGATCAGGACGACCCCAACCGGGGCGCGGAGCACGAGTCGTCGCCCGACGCCGACGAAGAGCCACCCGCAATCGCGCGCGAGGTGGATCACCCGACGCCGGAGCCGGGCCGAAGCGATCAGCGCACTGCCGAACGGCACCTGTTGTTCATCTCGACACCAGGCGGCTACGTACTCGTCGAGCGGGAGGGTCCTCCTCCGTCCGTTGGCCGCGGCGTCGAGTTGCCTGAGCAAGCGGTTTCCTTCCTCGTCACGAAGGTGGGCCCGTCACCGCTTCCGAACGACTCGCGGATCTGCGCGTATCTCGAGCCGACCGACCAGCACCGCGGCAATTCAGCCGATTTTCAGCACGGCGGCACCGTGTAGTTCGCCGGCACGGAGGTGCTGAAGCGCCTCGTTCGCCTCTTCAAGGCGAAACTCACGGACCTGGGTCCGAACCGGCACCTGCGGAGCGAGCTGCATGAACTCCTCGCCGTCCCGACGCGTGAGGTTTGCGACCGAGCGAAGGACACGCTCACCCCAGAGCAGGTCGTACGGGAACGATGGTATGTCGCTCATGTGGATTCCGGCGCAGACGACAACTCCGCCCTTCGCGACCGCCGCCAGTGCTGCGGGAATGAGCTGGCCGACCGGCGCGAAGATGATCGCGCCGTCGAGCTCTTCCGGCGGCCTCTCGGTTGAGCTGGCGGCCCACTCGGCTCCGAGCGAGCGTGCAAACTGCTGGCCCTCCTCGTCGCCGGGACGAGTAAAGGCAAAGACGCGGCGCTCCTGCCAGCGCGCCACCTGAGCAATGATGTGGGCGGAAGCGCCGAATCCGTACAGGCCGAGGCACTCGGCGTCTCCCGTCATCATCAATGCGCGGTAGCCGATCAGCCCAGCGCAAAGAAGCGGCGAGACCTGAAGATCGGAGTAACTCTCCGGCAGTCGCAGGCAGTAGCGCTCGTCGGCCACGGTCTCCTCCGCAAAACCGCCGTCGATCTGGTAGCCGGTGAACCTTGCTCGGTCGCAGAGGTTCTCGCGTCCGGAGCGGCAAAAGCGACAGCTGCCGTCCGTCCACCCGAGCCAGGGCACGCCGACACGCTCGCCGACCGAAAAGCGCGACGCATCCTCTCCAACCCCGCTCACGGAGCCCACGATCTGATGACCGAGGACGAGCGGCAGCTCGGGATCGGACAACTCTCCATCGACGATGTGCAAATCGGTTCGACAGACCGCGCACGACCGAACATTCAGGCGCACCTGTCCGGGTCCGGGGTCAGGCGCTCGAATCTCCGCCTCCTGAAGAGGGCTCCCCGCACCGGTGAAGACCATCGCGCGCATCGTCCCTGGCGTCTTCGTTCTACAGCTTCGCACGCCGGCGCGGACCGCATACTGTGGCCCGGCATGGGATCGGCTGTTTCCGAGGGTTACGTCGACTTTCGCGGCTATCGCACTTGGTATCGACTCGCGGGCGACCTCGGCTCAGGGGCCACGCCGCTCCTGGCGTTGCATGGGGGGCCGGGCTCCACGCACCACTACTTCGCCCCGCTCGAAGGGCTCGCCGCCGAGCGGCCGGTCGTGCTCTACGACCAGGTCGGCTGTGGAGGCTCGGACCGACCTCGGGACATCGAATGGTCGGTGGGGGTTTTCAAAGCAGAGGTAGATGCCGTGCGGTCGCAGCTCGGCCTCGACCGGATCCACCTGCTCGGCACGTCCTGGGGCGGGATGCTCGCGCTCGAGCACGTGCTCTCAGGTGCCCCTGGGATCGTCGGCCTCATCCTGAGCTCCACGCTGGCGAGCGTGGATCAATGGGCGGCCGAGCAACGGAAGCTCCGCGACGCACTTCCTGCCGAGGTGGTGGAAGTCTTCGAGCGTCACGAACGCGCCGGAACGTACGACGATCCGGAGTACGAGCAGGCGATGGAGGCGTACTTCGATCGTCACTTCTATCGAGGGCCCAAGCCGCGCGCGGAGCTCGAGAAGATGAACGCCGCCAAGGCGGTCGAGGTCTACCGAGCGATGCAGGGGCCTAACGAGTGGACCGTCACCGGAGCGCTACGCGGGTGGGACGTCCGCGATCGTCTGGGCGAGATCGAGGTCCCGACGCTCGTGATCCGCGGGCGCCACGACATGAGCACGGACCCGATCTCCGCCACGTTGGTGAACGGCATCAAGGGCGCCCGAGAGGTCGTCCTGGAAAACAGCTCGCATACACCAGTCCTCGAAGAAACCGACAAGTACCTCGCGGCGATCAGCGATTTCATGCGGGAAGCCGAAACGAACTGAATCGCCGACGCGGTGGGCTCTGCCCGCCGCGTCCACTGCGGCAACGGATCGAAACCGATCGCTGGGAAATCATCATGGCCGCGAAGCGGCCGGATTTCCCAGCGGAGTGGGGGCGGGAGGATTCGAACCTCCGTAGGCTGAGCCGACGGGTTTACAGCCCGTTCCCTTTGGCCACTCGGGCACACCCCCGGG
>JBBWZE010000239.1:0-6178 GCA_039648845.1 Actinomycetota bacterium
ACATGCTGTCGAAGAACGAGCACATTCAGACGGCGGCCATTCATGCGGCGGCCGCCGCCCAAGGGACGGACGAGGCAACCCGCTACGAGCTGGTGCAGCTGGCGCTCGAGCACGGGGCAGATCCAAACCTCGCGCAGGGCGGCGGTTTCCGCGCGATCGATGCCGCACGTCAGAACGGCGACGCGCGAGTCGAGCAGTTGCTGCTCGAGCACGGCTCTACCGAATAGGCCGGCCTTGCTCCCACGCGTCGAGTAGCCCCTCGACGTGACGACGTTGTGCATCGGTGAAAGGCACGTCGGAAAGCAGGCGCCGCACCTCGGCAGGATCGTTGTTCTCGACTGCCGCCTCGAGATGCTCGCGGCCGGGCGTGGGCTGTTGCAGCTGACGGCGCAACCACCGCAGGAGACTGACCTGCGCGGCCCGGTTCACTCCGGGAGCTTGACCACGAGTGTGTCGCCGTCGAGCACGACCGAGCCGCCGAGCTCGCGGATGACGGTCACCGCGACGGCGGCCCCGAGATCTCGCAGCTCCTGTGCGAGAAGGACTGGTCCTGATGAGGGTGTCACGGGCGAAATCGCCAGAGTCGCGCCGCTGACTCGTAGCTCGACCTGCTCGAGCCCGCCGTGACGGAGCGCCGCTTGCGCGAGCGCCGAGATGCCCCGCTGCGTCGCCTCGGCGTCGACCCGCACTTCCGCGCCTCGTCCTGACATCACGACTCGCTCCTCCCCGAGCTGCTCGGCCGCGCCGCGCGCAAGCTCGAGCGTGTCGGTGGGCTGCAGTGCCGGCTCGTAGCGTCCACTCTCGATCCGTGCGGCGACCCCGAGCTCGTCGAGCAGCTCGGCAAGCTGAAGCGCAGCGATGTCGATCATCTCCAGGTAGCGCTGCTTGGGCTGGCCGAGATCGCCCATGCGCACGAGCGTCTGAGCGAAGCCGTGAATCGTCGCCAGCGGCGTGCGCAGGTCGTGAGCGGCGAGTGAGACGAGCCGCGGGAAGCTGGCGTCCGGATCCACCACTGAGCGACCTGACACTAACCTGTCGTACATGACGGAGTCTCGCGAGCTCCTGGACGATCTCCAGGCCTCGACACCAGAGGTGCGGCTCGGCCTGTCGAGGGCGGGGGTCCAGGGCGTAGCCAAGGCGATCCGCCTGAGCTGGGGCGGCGCGGAGAAGCTCATCTCCGCGGAAATCGACTGCTTCGTCGATCTCGACCCTGGCCAGAAAGGCGTGCACATGTCCCGCTTCCCCGAACTCTTCGAGGAAGCGATCGACGAGGTGGTGATCGGCGAGGCCTTCCTCGTCGAGGAGCTGGCGGAGCACATCGCGCGACACATCGTCGGCCGTCAGAGGGCGGGCCGCGCCGAGGTGCGGATCGCGGCCCGGTATCCCCTCGAGCGGCGGACGCCCGTGACCGGTCTTTTGACACAAGAGATGATCTCGATAGTCGGGATCGCTGCGGCGACCGAGTCGCGCGTGCGTCGCATCGTCGGCGTCGAGGCAACCGGGATCAACGCGTGTCCGTGCGCGCAGGGGCTCGTGCGCACCAAGGCGTCGGAGCGACTGTCCGAGGCGGGGTTCGAAGAGCTCGACGTCGAGCGGATCCTGGAGCTCGTCCCGCTTGCGACTCACAACCAGCGCGGCCGCGGCACTCTCTACATCGGCAGCGACCGAACCGTCAACGCGGAGGAGCTCGCGGGCATCGTCGAAGGCTCCATGAGCTCCCCGATCTACGAGTTGCTCAAGCGGCCGGACGAGCTTTTCGTCGTGGAGCACGCCCATCTCCAGCCCCGTTTCGTCGAGGACTCGGTGCGGATCTCGCTCCAGTCGACGCTCGAGCGCTATCCGGAGCTGAAGGACGAGGACTTCGTGCTCGCGCGCCAGCTCAACTTCGAGACGATCCATTCGCACGACGTGCTGGCGGAGCGATACGGAACAGTCGGAGAGCTGCGCAACGAGCTCCGCGGCGGCGAGCGGGCAGCGCGGCACACCGAGCTACGCGACTGGCTCTCCTCCTAACTGTCCTCAAAGGCAAGGGTCTGACCCCAGCTCTTCGGGTCACGCCCTAGGCGGAGCCGTCCTCAAAGGCAAGGGTCTGACCCCGGCCCTTTGGGTCACGCCCTAGACGCTCGCTGGGCGCCTGAAGCGGAAGCGGTTTTCCGTGCCGGCTCGCAGGCGCGCGATGTTCGCGCGGTGGAGCACGAGGACCGCGGCGGCCGCGCCGGCCGCGAAGGCGATCACCGGCCAGGGCTCGCCCAGGAGGACAGCCGTCACCGGCAACGAGAGTGCCCCGACGATCGAGGCCAGAGAGGCGTAACGGAAGACGAGGAAGACGATGATCCAGATACCTGCGCCTACGGCACCGACGACCGGTGCAACGCCGAGAAAGGCGCCGCCGCACGTCGCCACGACCTTGCCGCCGCGCTGCCAGCGCAGGAACAACGGACGCCAGTGCCCGAGCATCGCCGCTGCGCCTGCGAGCACGCCGGCGAGATGCGAGACCATGAGCGTCGCGATGAGCGCCGGCACGAACCCCTTGAGCGTGTCCAGCAGCACGACCGGCAAACCGAGGCGCCAGCCGTAGACGCGCCAGACGTTCGTACCGCCGATGTTGCCGCTTCCCCAGCGCCGGATGTCGTCGTGCTTGAAGAGCCAGGGGAGCCAGTAGCCCCACGGCATCGAGCCGAGCACGTAGCCGGCAGCGACAAGGAGCGCGGTTGTCATCTGGCGTTACTTCTGGATCTGGTACTTCGAGACCCAGTCGTTGACGGTCGACCAGTCGAGGTTGTCGAAGAACGCGTCGATGTACGAAGCGCGATCGGTCTGATAGTCGAGGAAGTACGCGTGCTCGTAGACGTCGAGCGCGATCAGCGGCGTCGCGTTCCAGATCGGATACGTGTTCTGTGCGTCGCCCACGTAGTTGAAGAGGCGGCCCTCGTCCCAGTCGTACGCGGTCCAAGCCCAGCCGCGGCCGGCCATTCCGGTGGCCTTCAGGTCGGTGCGCCAGTTCTGCACCGAGCCGAAGTCACGCTCGATGAGGTCGCCGATCAGGCCGGTGGGGTCACCTCCGCCACCCCCAAGGTGCTCGAAGTAGATCTCGTGATTCTTGATCCCGCCGATCGCGAAGCTGAGCTCGACCTTGAGCGCGCGAATGTCCGAATAGACCTGGTTCGCGCTCGCGAGATCCACGGCGTCGAGCTTCGCGAGGATCTCGTTCCGCTTGTTTACGTAGCCCTCGTAGAGCTTGTAATGGGCCTCGATGCTGGCACGCGAGATACCGTCGAGCTCATAGAGCTCCGGCTTGAGCTCACGGGCGGTGATCTCCTCGAACTTGAACGCGAGCGACGTCATCTCTCCCTCTCCTCGACTAGACCGGCGCGCGGAGCATATCCTCGGCCTAGAAGCCACTGAAGGGAGTTATCAATGCCGTATGAGGTCCCGCCTCTTCCGTATGACTACGGCGCGCTCGAGCCGCATATCGACGAGCAGACGATGCACCTCCACCACGACAAGCACCACCAGGCTTACGTGGATAACGCCAACAAGGCCTTGGCGGGCACCGAATGGGAGAACCAGCCCGTCGAGCACGTGCTCGCCAACCTCGAGATCCTGCCGGACGAGATTCGCACCGCCGTCCGTAACAACGCCGGCGGCCACGCCAACCACAGCCTCTTCTGGGAGATCATGAGCCCCGACGGCGGCGGAGAGCCGAGCGGCTCGCTCGCGAGTGCCATCAACGACACCTTCGACAGCCTGGACGAGCTGAAGAAGCTCCTGAACGACACCGGCGTCAAACGCTTCGGCTCGGGGTGGAGCTGGCTGGTCTACGACGGCACCGGCCTCGCCGTCTACTCCACCGCGAACCAGGACTCACCGATCTCGAACTCCGATGTGCCGCTCCTCGGCATCGACGTGTGGGAGCACTCCTACTACCTGAAGTACCAAAACCGCAGGCCCGAGTACCTCGAGGCCTGGTGGAACGTCGTCAACTGGGAGAACGTTCAGCAGAGGCTGGAGAGCGCGGACAAGTAGTCCGCGCTCTCGCAGGTCCTAGCGCTTGACTACCGGCTGCGTTCCGCTCCACGAATCGATGTAGCCGCCCGGCATCTCGCTCGCCGGCATGTAGATCCGGATCGACCAGCGCCCGCGCGGGATCACCGAGCGGACGAACTTCATCCCCATGATCCGGCCGGACTGCTGCCCTAGCCGCAGCTTGCGCACGTTGATCCAGGTGCGCGCCAACGTAAAGCGCTGCAGGTAGACGAACCGATCGGCGAACGACTGGCCCGCCGTCACGTAGAAGTGGAAGTAGCCCGACCGCGACACGAACGGCAGCTTGATCGTCGGCTGGACCTGGACGCCGACCGAGCTTTCCGCCCCCTTCCACTGCGCCTGGTACATCGTGTTGAGCTGAGGTGTGACGCTGAACGAGAACGCACCGCCACTCGTCGTCTGGAGCGTCGCCGCGACCTGCTTCGTGGTCTGCCCGAAGGGCAACGCCGCGATCGTGACCGTCTCGCCGGTCCGCTTGTTGTTGACGAGACCGGAGAGCGTCACCTGCGTCCCGAACTTCACGACAGGCGCGGACACCGCGAGTGACACCACCGGCGCTGCACCCCGAACCGTAATGCTGCCCTTCAGGCTGGGATGGAGCCCGTCGTGGTAGCGGAACGTCCCCCCGCTCCGAAAGACGTGGCTGTAGCTCTTGCCTTTCGCCAGGATCGGCGAGGCGAACGAGCCGCCGTTCGCCACGACCTGGTGATTCTGCGTGTCCGTGTTCGTCCAGGTGACGGAGTCGTCCTGGTTGATCGTCACGGCGGCCGGAGCGAACCCCGTGCTCTTGATCTGAACCGTGGTCGTCGCCGTCGACGCTGGTGTGGCCAGCACCAGTGCCATCCCTGCCACGGCAATCGGAATGAACCTGCGCATCCTGGAACCCCCTGGTGGCTTTCCTCTCTCTTTCCCTGAGACGTGCGGGGCTCGTAAGGGGTTTTTAAGCGTTCGGTATGGCTGGTGGTTGTGGAGGAACCCCCCGGTCTGCTCCAATCCAACAGACGTGAAATCCCGTAGAAACCCCGAGAAGATGGGCATCAGCATTGCCTTGCCCGCTGCCATGCCCCGTGGCAGCAGCCGAGAAACGACCCGAACGAGCCCGCTGCAGGAGCGCGGGCTGACCGACGGCGACCTGATTCGACGTGTCGCCCGGCGCGACGCCGACGCCTTCGAGCTGCTGTATCAACGCTACGCGCGGCCCGTCTTCGGTCTCGCTCTGCGCCGTCTCGGTGACCGGATGCGAGCGGAGGATGCCGTGCAGGAGACGTTCGCGGCCATCTGGCGTTCCGCGAAGACGTACCGGCCCGAGCGTGGCGCCGGCGCGCCCTGGCTCTACACCGTCGCCCGCAACGCGATCGTCGATCGCAGCAGGAATCGCACCGAGGTGCCGGCCGAGGTTCCGGATACGCCGACGGTCGAGCCCGGTCCGGCCGAACGTGCGGAGACGTCCTACGTGGCCTGGCGTGTGCATCGCGCCCTCGAGGGACTGTCCGGCAACGAGCGCGACGTGATCGAGCTCGCTTATTACGGTGAGCTCTCACAGAGCGAGATCGCCGATTTCCTCGGCATCCCGCTCGGCACGGTGAAGACACGAACGCGCGCGGGGCTGAGCCGCCTGGCCGATCTCCTCGAAGGAGAGCTGCAATGAGCCGCGCGCCGGACTTCGACGATCTGGTCGGCAAGGACGTGCCCGAGGAGGAGCGGGAGCGCCTGCGGCGTGCGCACCAGCTGCTCGTCCAGGCCGGCCCTCCGCCCGAGCTGTCGCCCGAGCTGGACGCCGTCCCCTGGCCCGACGAATCGCAGCGCCGGCCGCGCAGGCCGGGGCAGCAGCGGGTCCTCTTGCTTGCAGCCGCGCTCGCAACGGCGGCGGTGCTCGGCTTCGTGCTCGGGCAGTCCTCAGGCCCCAGCTCGAGCTCGACTTCCCTCGACCCGGTACGAGTCGTCAAGCTCGCCGGCACGAACCTCGATCGCAACGCGCGAGGGACACTCGCGCTGGGCAAGGCTGACGAGGGCGGCAACTGGCCGATGCTCCTCCATGCGACCGGCCTGCGCCAGCTGCCCGAGGGCGGCTACTACGACCTCTACCTCACGAAGGGCGGCAAGCCGGTCGTGCTCTGCGGCAGCTTCAACG
>JBBWZE010000251.1:0-4676 GCA_039648845.1 Actinomycetota bacterium
ACGATCGGCAGCACGTACCAACCCCAACGGCGCTTGGCCGGTGGGAGGAAGAGCTCCCAGACGTAGTGGAAGTCGAACAGGCTCCCGAGGAGGCCGCGATCCCAGACGATCGGATCGAACGGGGAAAGGAATGCGACGGAAGGCGCCGAGTTCGGCGGCTCTTCCAGCAGTCTGGCGTCCTCAGTGATGACAAAGCGTTTTCCGCGGACGCCCTCAACCTCGACGGAAACCAGGTCTCCGCGTTCGAGGAGCTCTTCGCGCAGAGCGTTCCGCCCCGGGTACCCCGGCCACCGCGCGTCCGGCTTCGCGGGCCCGATACCACCGAAGATATCTCCGCCACCGCCGACACCGAGCAGACCGTGCGCGCGGTACCGCGACAGGAGCTTGTGCCGGAGTTGTTCTTGCAGCGGGAGTTTGCGGGCGAGCACGTCGGCAGGTAGCAACCGTTCGAGCAGGTCGTAGTACCTGCGGTTACCGTCGCGCCGCGCGAGGCCGAGCACGCCCGTGACGGCATACGCCTCGAGCACAGCGCGTACGGCGTTTGTCGCCATCCCGAACCAGTCGGTCGTTGTCCCGCGCTCGCGCTCGAAGTCGAGCGCCGACAGCGGGCCATCCGCGCGGATCCGCTCGAGCACGCGCTCGGCCACGTCGCCGTTCTCGGCGAGGATTCGCTGCGAGTTACGGCTCAAGGTCCCGCGGAACCACGCGAATTCACTCGTCGGTACAAGTGAGAGACCCTTGTTGTACGCCTCGAAGATCTCGCGGCGTTCGTAGAGCCGGTCGCACCAGCCGGGGTCGTAGTCGGCGACCCGCGCGTGCAGCACGAGGTCGTGGCTCCGGCCCGCGACAGCCAGCGGGTCGAACTGGACCGACCCGAGACGGCGGAAGACTTCCAGAACTGCGTCGGGTCCTCCGTCGAGAGAGCGTGCCGGCGCGAGCAGGTGGCGTGCGACGAGAAAGCGCCGGGCGGCGTCCGCGGTGACTTTCACGGGAGGCCCCGACCGCGGAGGCGTACCGTCAGGACTGTTTCGCGCGCATCTCAGCCTTATGCGCCCGTTTCTTCGCCTGGTAGTCCTCGAGCGCCTCGAGCGAGTCGACGTCGCCGAGCGTCGGATGGTTCGGGACGAGGTCCTGCGCAGCCTCGACGCCGAAGCGTTTCGCGAGAACGGCGCCGAGTGACGTCACCTTCATCTTTCCGAACCCCGGAAGCGCGCCCAGGCGCCGCCGCAGGTCGTCGCCGTCCGCGGCGCCGGTCCACACTCGCTCCGCGCGCCCGTCGTACTCGTCGTCGATCACGGCTGCGAGTTCCTGTACGCGCTTCGCCATGGAGCCGGGGAAGCGGTGGATCGCCGGCTTCTCGCGGAAGATGGCCTCGAGGGAGCTCGGGTCTGCCTGTGCGATCTCTCTTGCGTCGAGCGTGCCGAGCCGCTGCTTCAGCTTGAGCGGCCCCACGAACGCCGTTGGCACGGTCACCTGCTGGTCGAGGGCGAAGCCGATCAGCAGCGCCAGCGGCTCCTCGCCGAGCAGTGCGTCGGCCTCGTCGTTGCCGGTGAAGTGCAGTGCGGCGGGCACGGCTGAATCCTAGATCGTTTCCGCGAGTCTCCGCGATTGCGGCAGTGGTCAGATTCGTGCGCGGGAGCGAGTTGGCCCGGCCGTCCTGGCTGCCTGCAACGACTACGTCATAGTGCAGTGAGTAGCCAATCACCATCGTGGGAAGGACAAGACCATGACCGATCCCCCCGACAAGGCGAAGGAGGTCATCCACGCCGTCGAGCACGCGGTCGAACACCCCCTCGAGACGGCGAAGGCGCTCGAGCACGAGGCCGAGGAGGGCGTCAGCACGCGGACGCCGTTGATCGCGATCACCGGGATCGCGCTCTTCCTCGGCGTGATCTTCGTGATCCTGCTCGCGATCGCGTTGACGCTGTACTTCGTCTACGGGGGCAAGTAGTCCGCATCACGGTCAACCATGTGGTCCGCACACGAACTTCTGTAACGAAATCCTATTCGGCGGCGCGCACGATGACGTCGGCACCCCGTTCCGCCGCGAGCCTGTCGGTGTTGACGACGAGGTCGTAGTGGATCGGCAACTCTAGTTCGACACCGTGAAAACGCTTCACGTAGTTGGCTCGCGCAGCATCCTCTTCGGCTAGGACCTTCTCCGCTTGCCGTGTGTCGAGATTCCGTGCGCCTGCGATCCTGCCAACGCGGGTCTTCTGCGAAGCAGTGACGAGAACGCGCAAGGCATCTTTCCGGTCGGCGAGCACCATCGACGCGGCGTGTGAGGCAATGACGATGTCGGCCTCTCGAGCCGCTTCTCGGATTGCGTCCGTGATTAGCATCCGCAGATCCTCGTCGGCTGGCATCACCCTCAGGGCGGCAGCTCCACTCCGGCTTTGTCCCGACGCGTCCGGTCGAGCCGGCAGTGACTGCCCCCTCATGGACTCGGTGATCCGGGTCATGAGCGATTTGCGCCGCTCCACCTCGCCGACCACCGACGGATCGAGCTCGACCCACTCAGCAGCCGTCTCGATGATCTCCTCGTCTAGGTACCGAAAGCCAAGCCGCTCGGAGACGCTCCGAGCGATGGCTTCGCCTTCAGCGCCTGTCAGATGCGAAACGCAGATGATCCGATGTGAGACTTTCTGGTCTGACTGCTCCATGAAGCCTCGCGAGTTTACGCCGATTCGAGAGTCAAGATGTTCGTGCATACAGGAATCGTCGAGTGTTCGTAAAGCCTGACGAAGAGGGTGCCGAGCGGTGGTGGCGTCTGTTCTCGCGTTCAAACAGCGGCGCCGCGAGCCCGGTGAACGCGATTCCGCCGCATGTGCCCCACATCTGTCTCTCTCCTTTCTACTTCAGCTACCTGCTCCCCACCAGGCTGCCCCTCCGCTGAGGGTGAGTCACCTGGCTTCGAGCCATTCAAGCTTCGAGCCTCTTCGGCGGCGGCCGTCCGGATCGAGAACTGATCGCGGCCGCGGCGCAGACTGCTCGATTTGCCGTCTTGCCACTTCACGAGAACCTGAATCTGGTCGGCGTACCAGACGACACCCACGCGGCTAACACCCATTCGGAGTTGCTCGACCAGATCTCCCTTACTCGGGATCTGAGTGCCAGTGACCTGCATATGAACCTCTCCCCTTGATTCGAAGAAGAAGTCGGGCATCCCCCCTCGGGCTGCCGACTCCCTGCCCTCTTCCTCGAAGTTACCGCGTTCCGTATGGACTGCCAAGTCAGGGTCTAATCCCGATGGGATGACCTCCGAGGTCTGCGTACTACGGAAGGGGTTTCCGCGTGGCAGATTTCCGAGCTTGATCCGCGTCGACGCAGTCGCGGGGAGGGCGTCCGCGCCGCTAGAGATCCTGGCGAATTTCATGGAGAAGCTCAGCAGATGGTTGGGGACTGGGAAGAAAACGTAAGCCGTTCCGACGTCCAAAACGGCGTAACATGTCTGAACTGGCCCTGCATTCAGTCCCGGCCCGAAGCCCGCAAACCACCAACGCGCAGTGCGCGCGAGGCGAGGAGCCTAAGGCGACGGAGTTTGACTGCGGGGCCAGCCCTTGGTGAATTGACCGGCCTTGAGCGATCGACTGGACGAAGGAAAGATCGAGCAACTTCGTGCCTGGGGCACAGGTCTTCATGCCGACGGCAATCACGATCTTCGCGCGACCGGAAAGGCGATTCTGTTGCTGATCGAAGAGATCGAGCGCCTGCACGTCGATTTGTGGAACGCGAAAACGCTGCAGGAGCAAACGCGGCCAGAGACGAGCGATGCCGACGATCGAATCCCAGCAAGTATGGATTCGACACTGCGGGCGAGATTGAGCCGTGTCCGCGGTCGGAGCTAGTCGCTGAATGAGGGAGTGCCTCGAAACGTGAGACCCGAGATCCGCCCGCAGCTCCGCGAGTTCCTCGCGTGGTACGAGGAGGTGTTAGGGAGGATCGAGTCGGGGGCGGTCGTGGCGCCAGGAGAACAAGAACGCCTCACAGCAGAGGCGTCAGCTGTTGCCCACCTTCTCGATCTCCTTGACGCCAGCGCCGACGAGCCCGCCAGCTAGAAGGTGCAAAAAGACCCGTAGTCCACCTCTGGTGGCTCACTCCGACGCGTACGCGAACCGGCTCGCGAATGCGCAATTCTTCGTCAGCTCCCAGCTCAGCGGATCGTCGCGCACGACCAATTCGTCGGCGACGAGCTCTCGGCCGGACTCCTCGTAGCCGGGGATCACGCAGCGCACATCCGATTCGTCGGGCACCGGCCGGGTGGCGCGCGCACGCACGGCGTCGCCCACACGCAAGACGTAACCGTCGCCGTCCGGCATGAGCTCGATCGCGTCGGTGCGCACCTGCACGAGATGCCGCGCCTTACGCACCCACGGCAGGACGCCGACCTTCGGGCCGCCGAGCCGGCCGAGGAAGACGTCGGCGAGCGCGGCGCGCTGCCGGTCGTCTCCTGTGGCATCGACGTGGAGGACGATCGTCCACGGCGAGCCGGGCTCGTCGTCGTCGTAGCGAACGACGAGAACTGCAGCGAGGCCGCTGACGTCCACATCTCCGACGCGTCCGTCCTCGACCAGCCACGCAAGCGCCCCGAAGCAGATGCCGTGGGTCGAGCGCCCGCCCTTGATCCCGTCGACCATTCGGCACGGACAGATCGGATCGCAGTTGCAGCTCTCGAA
>JBBWZE010000262.1:0-14336 GCA_039648845.1 Actinomycetota bacterium
ACGGGCGCGGCTTCACGGATCTCTTCTTCGGCATTCTCATCGTCACGGTCCTCGGCGAGATCACGTTTCTCCTTCTCCCGACCGCGCCTCCGTGGATGGCCGGCGACCTTGGGCTTCTCCCACCGGTCCACCACATCATTCGAGACGGACTCCCCCACCTCGGCTTCACCGAGCTCGCCGCCCACAAGGACGAGCCTGGGACGTACAACCTCGTCGCTGCAGTGCCGTCACTGCACGCGGCCTGGCCGATGCTCGGACTGCTTGTGATCCGTACCTACCGGTTGCCTCGCTGGCTGTTCGCTCTCCAGACGCTCCAGCTGGCCGGCGTTCTGTTCGCGATCGTCTACACCGGCGAGCACTATGTCTTCGACGCTCTCGCCGGCATCGCCTACGCCGTCGTGTCCTGGCAAATCGTCATGCGAGTCAGCGCGTCAAGAGCCTCGACGATTGAGGACCTCGCCGCGGTCGAGGAATCGCCCGAGGCGATTGCCGCCTAAGAACAGTGGAGCTTCAAGGAAGCCCGTGGAGCTCGTCGAGGCTCGGCGCCGACCGGATCGATGGGCTCAGCGTTCCCCACACCGCGAGCGCGAGACCGGCTACCGCGAAGACAGCAATCGCCGCGCGAGCGGAGACGGTGCTGAGCAGCACGCCGGCCAGGAGGGGACCGAGCGGCGCGATCAGCAAGGCAATGACGGTCCGCACGGACTCTGCGCGGCCGAGCAGCCGGTCGGGCGTCATCGCGATCCGGTAGCCGTGGACGACCGAGTCGGTGGACGGAATCGCGAGAGCCGTAGGCAGGATGCCAGCGGTCAGCACGTAGACGTTCGGCCAGACGAGAAAGAGCGCGCAGCCGAGCCACGTCCAGAGCTCGAGCACAAGCACGACCCGGATCGGGAGCAGGCGGCGCACGAGCGGCGACAGGAGCGAACCGACTAACAAGCAAGCGCCGAAGACTGCGATGAGCGCTCCGACCTCGCCCCCGGACAGTCCTTGCTGCTTGCCGATGACGACTATGGCGAACAGCACACCCGGTCCGATGAAGTTCGCGAGCCCGAAGAGCAACGCGCACGTGCGCAGGAACGGCCGACTCCATACGAAGCCAAAGCCTTCGGCGAGCCGCGAGCGCAGCGACACGCGGTGAGGCTCGCGTTCCTCCTGGAACGGTGTTCGCATCGCGAGTAGCGAGACGGTCGAAAACGCGTACGAGAGCGCGTCGACGAGGAACGGGAGAGCGCGAGCGAGCCCGAAGAGCGCGCCGCCGAGGGGCGGTCCCGCGAGCCGCACTACCGCCTGCCGGCCTGTCTCCGTGGCCGCGGCTGCCGGGAGCTGGTGTGCCGGCACGACGGCCCGCAGAGCCCCGGGCTGCGCTCCGAAGAACACGGCGGAGCCTGTGCCCTCGACGGAGGCAACCGCCACGACTTCCCAGAAGACGATCCGGTCGAGCAAGATCGTCGCGGCGAGGCTGCCGATCGCGAGCGCGCGCACGGCGTCCGCCGCGATCATCAGCCGCCTGCGGCTCCAGCGGTCGGCCGCCAACCCGGCCGGCAGCGCGAAGAGCACCGACGGAACGCTTCGCGCGAATGCAACGACGCCGGCTTTGGCGGGCGAATGCGTGACTGCGAGAACGAGCAGCGGGAACGCGATCGACGTCGTCGAGGTGCCGGTGTGCGACAGCAACTGCCCGATCTGCAACAGCATGAAGTCGCGGTTTCGCCGCAGAGGAGCTGCTGCCACGCGGCGACGCTAGCTGACCTCGCACGCGGTTCGGAGTCGCCGAACCGTCCACTGACCGGCACACGCTGATCATCCCTCAGCGTGGTATTTCGCTACAAAAGCCTCATACTGTTGGCTGTGGCTCGGGACTGGTGGTGGCCCTGGTGGATCAGCACGCTGTTCGACGTCGGCGTCGTCGTTCTTGCCGTGCTCGTCTTCATGCGTGCGAATCGTCGACGCGTGCGTCAGGTTGCAGCAGTCATCGGGATCGGAGCGATCGTCGCAGCCGGACTCGCTCCTGTCGTCATGAAAGGCGAAGCCTCGAACTCGCCGATGCGCATGCAGACAGGAAACACGATGACGATGACGACGCCTTAGCCGAACCGAAGCCGGAAAGCCTCGACGGCAGCTCCCTTGCCCTTCAAGGAAAGGAGTTCCCTCTCGGCTGACGCGTAGTCGTTCGCGACCGCGGCGTGTGTGGCGGCGTCCACGACGATCTCCCCGGGCTGCGCGGTGGACGTCAACCTCGCTGCGGTATTCGTCACATCCCCGATTGCAGTGAAGTCCTTGAAGCCACCGCCCCCGACGTTCCCCACGAATTCTTCCCCGCTCGCGATTCCGATTCCCACGTCGATCCAGTTCGACGCGGTCTTCCCGTAGCCGACCCCGTCCAGCAGGGACATGCCCGCCTGGACTGCTTTCGCTCGATACGAGCGACCGGCGAGACCCGGGACGAAGAGCACCATGACCTCATCTCCCGCGATCTGGCCGAGCAGCCCTTCGAGCGGTAGAAACGCCTTGGACGCCGCGTCGTAGAAGCGGTTGACGAGCGCCGTTGCCTCGATCGTGCCGAGCCGCTCGGTCAGAGATGTGTAGCCGCGCACGTCCGCGAAGAGGACCGACAGCGGGACGACGGCGCCTCCCTCGGGCGCGGATTCGACGCAGCGGGCACAGAGCTGCGGGTTCTTTCGTGACTGGCCGTAACCGCAGACCCGGAACGCGGCGCCGGAGATTCCTGTGAACGGCGCGTTGCAGAGCTTGCACCGGGTCGACCCCGGCGCGATCGCGAATGCACGCCGCCCGGCACGTTGGGCGAATCGCAGCGGGGACTCACCGCGCAGAATCGCGGCCCAACGATCGCTCATCGGCGGAAAGGTTTGTGCTCCGAGGTTCGCGCTCACCGACTGATTGTCCAGCTCGGAGCCTCTGAGCGGAAGGCGCCGAGCGACCTCGAACCGCAGGTACCGGTTAGGGCCACTGGCAGATTCATCGCAATCACGAGCCCGGAGCACGGCCCGGGTCGCGACGGGCCGTGCTCAGTCCTTCTAACCGGTGCAGCGCGTCGACGTCGCGCGCTTCTAGACGGCCGCGGCCGCTTCGGGCATCAGCCCGAGCTGAGTCAGCATCTGCACCTGGTCGAAGTAGAGGTGCTCCTCGACGATCTTGCCGTCCCGGACGCGGAACATCTGGAGACCGCGACCGGCGAGCGGGCGGTTCGTCGCAGGGATGTCGCCACCAGGTCCACTAAGCGTCTCCTGATGCGTCCCATTGAACGTAAATCGCTGCACGCCCCACTCGCCGTCAAAGATCTCGTCGTGGACGGTGAGCTTGGCGTCCGGGAATGCGTTCAGCCATGCCATGGCATAGCCGACCGTTTCTTCGACACCCTCTGTGCGAACGTCGCCGGGCGCCTCGAACACAACTTCGTCGGCGTACGTCGCACGCATCCCATCGGCATCGTGAGCGTTGAACGCCTCGAGCGCTTCGGCCGCGACCTGCTTCGTGTCGGCCATCAGAACCTCCTTGCATCGATTCGCACGAACATACAACATGCCCGGCGATGGGTCTAGAGGAGACCCTCTTGCGCGAGACGATCGCACGAAAGTCATCGTGACTCGGCGCGGCCGAGCCGGACTTTCGGGCGGAGAGGCGCCGAGCGGATTCGAACCGCTGGAAGAGTCCTCAGGCCGCGAAGACACAAATCCCAGCAAACGACCGGAATCGAACCCGCGTTCTCAGGAGTCCGTCGACGATTCGCGGGCGAGCTCGGATCGCTGCGACTCTGACGACGATGAATCTGACTTAGATTCTGCGCACAAGCCTCCGCGTCCGGAGGGACTCGCGTGAGCGTCACCGCGGCTCCCGAACCGCCGGCGGAGCTTCAGCGGACTGTTGAGCGCCTGACCCCGGAGGAAGCGGGACCGCGCCGAATGAGCCGGCAGGCTCATGGCGCGGCCCCGCTCCCCCCGCGTCGTCGCTACTACCACCGCTGCAGTTGCGGACGGTTGATTTCGGAAGGCGTGATGCGCTGCTCGGCTCGAACCTGTCCGGAGTTCGCACCGATCTGGGCACGCGACACGTGCAAGTGAGCCAGCCCCCGCTTCTGCTTTTCCCAGACACGCGTGGCAAGTTTCCCCTTGAAACCTGTCGCTCGGGCAGCCTGTGTCTTCGCCGCGCGATGTAGCTCGCTCCCCCAGCTACCGGCTTGACGATTGAACGCCTCCGCTAGATCCGGAGCGACTCGGCAGCCGATTGCGCCAGAGCATCTCTCGATCCGAGAGGTCGCACAGATGTCGCGTGACCTGCGTCCTCCACTCGCGGAATCGAAACAGGATTGCAGCGGGTGATGGACGGGCAAGCTGTGATCGACGAGTGGGTTCGCTTGATCGACGCCTCTGAGCTCGATTGTACGGGTGCAGTGGCATCGACTTGATCATGTACACCACCCCGGTAACAGGGCGCTTGCGTGAGCCAGTGTTCAGGAATGTCCCTTGAGCCCGCTTAGCCACGAGAGCATCGCTTGATGCAACTTCAAGCGCGGTCGCACCGGGATCAGCGGGGACTTGGCGGCCCCTCCTGCCAACGGTGGCGAACGACCGCCGAGTCTGGCTAACGCCGAGCGGCCCTAGGGGGTTTGCGCAGCTACCTACCGAAGGTGAATCGAGAACCGTTTCGACAGACGGACGCCCTTCGCCTTTGCCGTCAGCGTGCCACGCAGAGTCTTTCCGTGAGTAGTCGCAGGCGAATGAAGGACACAGGCTGCAGCCCCACTCACGATCCGCGCTGTTCGTGTGCCGAGGTTGGCGGTGCATGCCACCGACGAAGGCTTCACGGATGTCCCGCTCGTCGAATCGGTGATCCGAAACGACACGCTGACCGGATGTCCGGCCACCGGCCGTGTCGGCTTGATCGAAAGACGTGAAGCGACAAGGGCGGGCGGCGTCGGCGGTGTCGGTGTCGCGGCGACGATGTTCAAGGTGAACGACGCCTGGTTGTTCGCCAGGTTTGGATCCGTCGCCGTCAGTTCGGTGAGTTGCGCCGTGAGCGTGTAGGACCCTACAGCGTCCGCGACGAACAACGCGCTTACGTCTTTGGCGTAGCCCAGGGGCGCGGTGTCATCGGCGCAGGTGAGATCGGTTGTCCCGGTGCATTTGAGGGTTCCGGGGCTGGAAAGATGCAGTCCCGTCGGCAGCAGGATGTGGACGCGATAATGCGTTGGGTCGGGTCCGCGGTTGCCAACGCTCAGTTGCAGGTTGAACGGCGTGTTCGCCACGAAGGTCGACGGAAGCCCGGCGGTGATGAACTCGATGTCCAGATCTGCAGTCGCGGCGGGTGCTGCGCGGCTCGCCGATCCGAATGCAGCAACGCAGCAAGTACCGATCCCGACCAACAAGAGGAGACGCCGCATGTGGCGATCCTTACACCCTTGCGCTGAAAAGCAAAACCCGCAGCGCGATCGAGCGCCGAGCGCTGTGGTTGGATGACACCAATCGTCTCCAAGCGCCGGAGATAAAAAACCGTCAACGTCCGCTTGACGGTCCCATGTCCATGCTGCTCCACCGGCAGCGTTAGGAACATCGGGTGCGCCAGTGTTCGGGAATGTCACCCGAACACTGGTCGTGGGCGCGGACGTAGTGCAGCCGCCTGGCTGTGGCCCCCTCGCTTCCGCGCCTTCCGGGCGACAGGCCGGCAGGACCGGTTGAGCCGGTCAGGCGGGTGGTGCGGGAGTCAGGCCATGACGGCGCATGACTTCGCCGATCATTTCGACGTCCGGCGGGCCATCGCTGGCAAGGACGTCGGCGACATCCCGGAAGTAGCCCGAACCGAGCAGACCCGGACTGATGACTGCGAGGAAACGGGCGTCAACGTCGCCGCCGTTACTGAATCCGTGGATCACGCGCCGAGGTATGAAGAGCGCCTCGCCAGGGTTCAGGTCGGTGCCCCCTCCTCCGACGGTAAACGTAGTGACGCCGTCCAGCCCGAAGACGGTTTCATCGAAGTCGTCGTGGCTGTGCGGCGCGGGCATGCGTGCGTTAGCGGGGACATCGCACTCGAAGACGCTTACACTGCCGCTGGACTCGTCTGTGTCGACGTGAAAACGGACGGTTAGAGGCCCGACCTGGATCGGCTCGGCAGCGGTGTTAGGCATGAGTGATGACTCCTGGTTTAAGGGCGCGCTGGCGGAACACGCAGCGTAAACGACAAGACCCCCTGGCCGATGCCCGCGGCGTGGGCGAGGGTCCTGTCGCCTGAGCCGACCTGAGGGCTCCGGCCGGATAGGGACCGCCAACCTATTTCGGGACGTCTTGTGCCGCCTATACGCCTAATTAAAGACGGGGGCTCTCAGGGTCGAAATGGTGTTGGTAACAGACATGCATGGGGGCATGTCCGAAACGGCGGGGGAACGGTTGATCGAGACAGTTACCTTGACGCTCGCGGAGCTGGAAACGATGCTCCGGGAGCCGGTGCGGGACAAGCGCTAATCTGGACACACGTCTGGGGCCGTCCGTCAAGGCGTATCTCAGCTGGAAGGAGAACGAAGCTGGGGCCGCCGAGCGGACCGTCGACCAGTACGAGCGCGACTTGGCGCGAATGTGCGCGATGCTCGCCAATCACACGGTCCATGAGGTGACGACCGACGAGCTACGGGAGGTTCGTGATTCCTTCCCGAAGAGGTCTCGGAAGCGGGCTTCCGCAGCTCTCCGCGACTTCTGACGATGGCTTTATGAAGAGGGACGAATTGCGAGCGATCCGATGGCACGCGTTCGGAATCCTAGGAGCGAGCCGCCGCAGGTCCAAGACGTGTTCTCGAAGGACGAGGAGCAGCGGTTGATCACCGCCCAGCAGGCGATCCGCGACAAGGTTGGCGTCGCGCTTCTGCTGGATGCCGGTCCACGTGCTGCCGAAATACGGGGGCTTCGGGTCGAGGATGTGGACCTGACCGAGCGGTGGGTGATCGTCCGTCGAGGCAAGGGTGGCAAGAGCCGTGTCATCCCGATCCGACGCAGAGTGGTCTGCTTGTTCGAGGAGTTCATGCTGACGCCGATTCCGAAGCTAGACCGGGTACCACAGCGCCAGGACTTCATCCTCTATCCGACCGGAGCAGGGCCGTACGGACCGACCTGGAGCGACCCGACTCGGCCGATGGCTTACTCGACGTTCTGGCGCTGGTGGGAACGCTGCGTTCGACGGGCTGAAGTCCGTTACCGAAAGCCGCACATGTCGCGTCACTCATACGCCACGAAGCTCGCGCGAGCGTCAGGAAACTTGGCCGCCGTCCAGAAGGCTCTCGGCCACGCGTCGATCCGCACAACAAGCGACACGTACGTCCATCTGGTGCTCGATGACGTTGCCGAAGCTGTCGAGGCGATGGACGAGGTCCGGCGGCGCCGCGAAAAAGTATCCGCTCAAGCCGAAGAAAAAGCCCTGCAAAGCAAACGTGGAGAGGCGCCGAGCGGATTCGAACCGCTGTACGAGGCTTTGCAGGCCTCTGCCTAACCACTCGGCCACGGCGCCGTGCCGCGGGCCATGGTAGGCGCAGATGGACTCCGTGACCAGAAACGACCTCGCCGCCGCGCGAAACACAGCTTTGCCCGTCGCCGCGCCGAAGCCTCAGGCTGCGACGCTACTGAACTGCGGGATGATCTCGTCCCCGTACGCGTTCAGCGTCTCCTCTTGGCCATGGGTCATGAGGTAGATGTTGAACTGATCGACGCCGATCGACTCCAGCTCCTTCAGCTTCTTGGTCGCATCCGCCACGCTGCCGAGCACGCAGAAGCGGTCGACGATCTCGTCGGTGACGAACTCGCCGTGTGCGGCGCCCACACGCGAATGGTCCTTGTAGTCGTAGAACTTACGCGCCTTCACGAAATCGGTGAGGTCGCGCGGAATCTCCGAGTCCTCGCCGTAGCGCTCGATCAGATCCATGACGTGGTTCGACACCATCGCCGGAAACCAGCGCGACTGCTCGCGCGCGTCCGCGATGTCGTCGGAAATGTGACTCGGCGCGCCGACGATGCACTTGAGCTGGCTCGGATCCCGGCCGGCCTCCTCGGCGGCGCGACGCGCGGTGTCCATGATCCACTGGATGATCACCGGGTCCGCCAACTGGATGATCACGCCGTCGGCCACCCGGCCCGCGACCGCGAGCGCCTTCGGCCCGTAACCCGCGATCCACATCGGGATGTCCGGCAGCTCGTCGCGCACCCACGCCAGCTCGAGCTCCTTCTCGTTCCAGTCGACCGAGCGGCCGTTCATCAGATCCTTGATCATCGCGCACCGCCGCTCGAACTCGGCCACCTTCACCGGTTGCAGGCCGACGACGCGGCGCGACGAATCACCGCGACCGATGCCCATCACCATCCGGCCGTCGGAGATGTCCTGCATCGTCGCGTACCAGCTCGCCGTGATCGTCGGATCGCGGATGCCGGGGTTCGTCACGAAGTGCCCGAGCTTGATCCTGCTCGTCTGCGCAGCTGCCAGTGGCAGTGTTGCGTAGGACTCCTCCCAGAGAATGTGGGAGTCGTAGGTCCAGGCGTACTCGAACCCGTGCTGCTCGGCCACCTTCATCAGCTCGATCATCCGCTGGTAGGGCGGGTCCGGCAGAACGGTTACGCCGAAACTGAACATCGATCCTCCCGGTCGCGTGGCAGTGGGACGAGCATACCGCCGCGAAAACGCACCGCACAGCGGTGTGACCCGCTGTCGGTCTTCTAGCCGGCGGCGACGCGCTCGATCGTCTTCGAAGCGAGGCGGTCAAGGGCCTGCACGGCCAGCTCCAGATGCTCTTCCTTCGTGTCTTCGAGCCTCGTGTGCGACAGACCCCGTAAGGACTGAACGAAGAGCATCACGGTCGGGATGCCTGCGCGGGCCACCTCCGCAGCGTCGTGCAGTGGTCCGCTCGGCAGACGATGGGAGGTTCCGACCACCTCGTCGATCGACTCCTCGGCGAGCTGGATCAACGCCTCGTCGAAGACGATCGGCTCGATGTTCCAGATCCGCACCCAGTCGACCTCGATGTTCTCGTCCCCCGCGAACCGCTCCGATGCGCGTTTCGCATCGCCGAGCATGGTGGCAAGCTTCGCCGAGTCCAGATGGCGCTGGTCGAGCAGACACTCTGCGGTCTCGACGACGGAGGTGACGATGCCCGGCTTCGTAACGACACCACCCATCGTGCAGACGGCACCGTCACCGGTCCTCTTCGCGATCTCCCTGATCTCGAGCTCGAGTCTCGCCGCACCCCCAAGAGCGTCACGCCGCTTGTCCATCGGTGTCGAGCCCGCGTGTGCAGCCTGCCCTCGAAACGTGACCTGGTGACGTTCGACTCCAAACGTGCCGAGGACGACGCCGAGCGGCAAGCCCATCGACTCGAGGACCGGGCCCTGCTCGATGTGCAGCTCCAGGTAGGCGGCCGCACCTTCCAGCTCGCTTCGCGCAGCAAGCGCCGAGTCCAGGTCGACGCCGTGCTCCCGCAGCGCGTCGGGCAATCGAATTCCTGCGGCATCCTCCCGCGCTCGCAGCTCCTGCTGGTCCGCCATCGATCCCGCCGCCGCCGAGGATCCGAAGAGCGAACGTCCGAAGCGCGCTCCCTCCTCGTCGGCCCAGTTGACTAGGCGCACGGTGACCGGCGGCTTTCCGTCCTCCGCCAGCCGGCGCAGCACCTCGATGCCCGCGACCACGTTGAGAGCGCCGTCAAGCCAGCCGCCGTTTGGAACGGAGTCGATGTGTCCTCCGATCAGGACGGCCTTGTCGCCGTCGCCGCGAAGCGTGAACCACTGGTTGCCCGCCGGGTCGACGGTCTCCTCTGCCCCGGTCCCCGCCACCTTCTCCCGCAGCCATTCTCGTGCGCGCTCCCAGGTCTCCGTCCAGGCCACCCGCTGGGCGCCATTCTCGTCACCTGTCAGCTCCTGGAGCTCGCGAAGCTCGTCGACGGTCCGGCGGGGC
This sequence comes from Actinomycetota bacterium, assembly GCA_039648845.1. Lineage (GTDB taxonomy): Bacteria > Actinomycetota > Thermoleophilia > Gaiellales > Gaiellaceae > 3-1-20CM-4-69-9. The sequence goes on from JBBWZE010000262.1 coordinate 9,937, forward strand.
TGCAGCGGCATCCGGCGACTCTAACTTTCCCTGCTGGGAGTGTGGTAAGCATCGCTCGATGTCGGCGATTGCTGTCGAGCGTTCGACAAGCGGTGCACTGCGGCGCGCGGCGGGGCGCGCGCTGCTCCTACCCGTTGGCCTCGCCGCGCTCTGGGGACTGTGGGAGGGCTACCGCTGGCTCGGCATACGTGGGCAATGGACGTGGCCGTTCAGGGTCAACGACACGAACATGCCTCACGTCAGCAAGATCTGGCACGCATTCGGACAGCCGCTGCAGCCGGACGGTCCGCCGTTGCGGCACTACCTCTGGCACTACTCGCTCTTCACCGGGAAGGAGGCGCTTGCAGGCTTTGCGCTCGGTGCGGTGATCGGCTTCCTGCTCGCGGTCGTCCTCGCACATTCGACCGTGCTACGCCGTGGCTTCCTGCCGTACATCGTCGTGTCCCAGACCGTGCCGATTCTCGCGATCGCGCCGATGGTGGTCCTTGGGCTCGGGACGAAAGGCGTCAACCCTTGGGTCGCAGTCGCGGTGATAGCGGCGTATCTCACGTTCTTCCCCGTCGCGATCAACACCCTTCGCGGCCTGCACTCGCCGGATCCGCGCGCCCTCGAGCTCATGCGCTCGTATGCGGCGGGGCGGTGGAAGATTCTTTGGCGCCTCCGTGTGCCTGCCTCACTGCCCTACGTCTTCTCGGCACTGAAGATCTCGGCGACGGCGAGCGTCATCGGCGCCATCATCGGAGAGACTCCGGCGTCACTCCAGGGCGGGCTCGGTTACGCGATCGTGAACTTCAACCAGTACTACTCGACCCAGCCCGCAAATCTCTGGGCGACGATCATCGCCTGCGCGCTGCTCGGCATCACGTTCTTCCTCGCCGTTGTCGTCCTGGAACGCCTCGTCCTGAAACGCGCACCGGAGCACGTCGCGTGAAATGCGACGTCGGGAACCGGCACGGGGGAAACCGGGAGGTTTCGCCGCTTCCCCTCCTCAGGGCATGCGGCGATCTCAGCGGCGCGAGGGCTGAAGCGATCCCTGAAAAGGGGTGCTCGCGGAGGAAAAATCGCTTCTCCCGCGGGAGCGGCCCGCGGGGGCGCGACGTCGCATGACCGCCGTCTCGCTCAAGGGGATCTCGAAGCAGTTCCACGCGGGAGTGACCGCGCTCGAAGGGATCGAGCTCGACGTCGAGCCGGGCGAGTTCGTCTCCCTGATCGGGCCGTCTGGTTGCGGCAAGTCGACGCTGTTGCGGATCATCGGCGACCTGACGAAACCGACTGCCGGGACTGTCCAGGTCAATGGCAAGCCGGCGGAACGCGCGCGACGCGACCACGACTACGGCATCGTCTTTCAGGACGCCGTCCTCTACGACTGGCGGACGGTGGCGAAGAACATCTCGCTCCCTCTCGAGCTCTTGCACTGGAACCGCGGGCGCCGGAACGCCCGGGTCAAGGAAATGATGGACCTCGTTGAGCTCACCGGATTCGAGAGCCATCACCCCTGGCAGCTCTCCGGCGGTATGCAGCAGCGCGTGTCGATCGCACGCGCGCTCTCGTTCTCACCGACCTTGCTCCTGATGGATGAGCCGTTCGGCGCTCTCGATGAGATGACCCGCGAGCGACTCAATACCGAGCTGCTGCGGATCTGGCAGGAAACGGGCTCGACGGTCGTCTTCGTGACGCACTCGATTCCCGAAGCGGTGTTCCTCTCCACGCGTGTGGTCGTCATGTCGGCTCGACCCGGACGCGTCGCAGGGGTCGTCGACGTCGACCTGCCGCAACCGCGCACGAGCACGACGAGAGAGGAGCCGCGCTTCTTCGAGCTCGTCACACGCGTACGCGAGCAGCTGGCTGCGGCCGGCGCCCCACTCGGCGAGACCCAGGAGCCCGCCCTGGTGGAGGATGCGTCGTGAGCACGATCGTCCAGCCGGTTCCACGGAAGGTCGGCCGGAGGATCGGCCGGACGGCCCTCGACTGGCTCCCGGCGGTGGCCGTCTTTGCGATCGGCATCGGGGCCTGGCAAGGGCTCGTCACGGCGTTTCACGTCCAGGAGTTCCTGCTGCCGAAACCGACCGCAATCGGCGATGCGTTCTGGACGCAGAAGAGCGCACTGTGGAGCCAGGGGATCTACACGTTCAAGGAGGCGCTCGGCGGTTATGCCCTGGGGTCCGGCCTCGGCATCTTGGTCGCGCTGCTCTTCGCCGCGTGGCGGCCGCTCGCCGGGGCGTTCATGCCCTACGCGGTCGCCGCCAACGCAATCCCGATCATCGCGTTCGCCCCGATCATGAACAACTGGTTCGGCTTGCTGAATCCGTTCTCGAAGATGGCAATCGCAGCTGTGCTGTGCTTCTTCCCGGTGATGATCAACACGCTGCGTGGCCTGACCTCCGTTCATCCGTCGTCGATCGAGCTGATGCAGTCGTACGCAGCGGGACGGCTCTCGCTCTTCAGGCGAGTACGGATTCCAAATGCGCTCCCGCACATGTTCACGGGATTGAAGGTCGCGACCGTCCTCTCCATGATCGGCGCAATCGTCGGTGAGTATTTCGGCGGGCCCATCGAGGCGCTCGGTGTGAAGATTCTCAACGATTCGTCCTATGGCAACTTCACCGACGCGTGGGCCGGAATCGTGATGGCCAGCCTCCTTGGGATCGTGTTCTACGCCGTGGTGGCCCTGGCCGAGCGATTGACCACGAGCTGGCACCCCTCCGCGAGGGCTTTCCATACGGAATGACATCAGGCCTCTACTAGGAGAGAATGGCGGAACGTCGGACTAGAGGAGGAAACGGATGAAGCACAGGTGGGTCGTGGGAATCGCAGTGCTCGCATGCTTGGTCGTGGCGGCCGGGGCAGCCGCTCGAACCGAGTTGGCAACGAGCTCGAAAGCGACCAAGGTGACCCTGCAGCTCAAGTGGGTCACGCAGGCGCAGTTCGCCGGGTTCTACGCGGCGAAGGCAAAGGGGTACTACTCGCAGGCCGGGCTCGACGTGAATCTCAAGGTCGGTGGCCCGACCATCACGCCCGAGCAGGTCGTGCTCGGAAAGCAGGCGGAGTTTGGCATCGACTGGGTGCCGAGCTTGCTCTCGTTCCGCGACGGCGGCAAGAAGATCACGCAGATCGCGCAGCTGTTCTCGAGAAGCGGCATGACCGAGCTCACCTGGAGGGACAGCGGCATCACGACGATCGGAAAGATGAGAGGCAAGAAGGTAGGCGTCTGGTGCTGCGGTAACGAGAACGAGCTTTACGCGGCGCTTGTCAAGAACGGCATGGATCCGACGAGCAAGAGCGACGTCACGATCGTCAACCAGCCGTTCAACATGGACCTGTTCCTCAACCGTGACGTGGACGCGGCCGCGGCGATGACCTACAACGAGCTCGCTCAGGTCCTCGAGACGAAGAACTCGAAGACGGGGAAGCTCTACCAGCTCTCCGATCTGAACGTGATCAGCATGGAGAACGCTGGTAAGGGCGCAGGGACGTCGATGCTCGAGGACGAGATCTTCGTCCGCGACGACTGGATCAAGGACAAGAAGAACCAAGCCACTGCGAAGAAGTTCCTCGCGGCTTCTTTCAAGGGTTGGATCTACTGCCGTGACCATGCGAATGCCTGCGTCAACATCGTCCTGAAGAACGGGTCCACGCTCGGGGGCGGCCACCAGCGGTGGATGATGAACGAGATCAACGCTCTGATCTGGCCGAGCAAGCTCGGTATCGGGATCACCTCTCCTAGCGCGTTCAGCCGGACGGCGAAGATCGCACAGCAGTTCAAGGTGATCAACAAGGCGCCGTCTGGCGCGTACCGCGTCGACCTCGCCAAGGCCGCCGTCGCGCAGCTGAAAGCGCAGGGTGTCGACGTATACGGCAAAAAGTGGAAGAAGGCCAAGGTCAAGGTCACCGAGGCCGGGAAGTAGAAACGAGGCCGAGAGGAGATCCGTAAATGTCCGTATTGATCAAAGGCGGCCGCATCATCACGGCCGCGGACGACTACGTCGGCGACATCTATGTCGAAGACGAGCGGATCTCCCTGATCGGCGAATCACTCGATGTCCAGGCCGAGCGAGTGATCGATGCGGCCGGGAAGTACGTGCTTCCCGGCTGCGTCGACCCCCATACCCACCTCGACATGCCGTTCGGCGGGACGACGACGATCGACGACGTCGAGTCGGGGCAGACCGCCGCGGCCTTCGGCGGCACGACGTGCCACGTCGACTTCATCATCCAACCCCCCGGCTCCACGTTCGGCGAAGCGATCGCCGACTGGCGGAGCAAGGCGAACGGGAAGCAGGTGATCGACATGGGCTACCACATGGCGGTCACGGATCTCCGGGAGGGCGGGACGCTGGAGGAGCTCGCGTCGCTCTCCGACCAGGGCATCACCTCGTACAAGCTTTTCATGGCCTACAAGG
>JBBWZE010000307.1:0-2558 GCA_039648845.1 Actinomycetota bacterium
CCTGCTGTCGGGCGATGGCGAGCCGATCGCGGAGTTCGCGGCGCCGGCGGATGCCGACGGATTGCGCGGCCTGTCGCGACGCCGGCGGGCAGCGGGTGCGCGCCGTGATCGAGTCGATGAACGGCGCGCGGTTCGTGCACGACACGCTCGAGGAGGCCGGCTGGGAGGTGCTGTCGCCGACGCCAAGAAGGTCAAGGGTCTGGCGCCGCCGGCGTGCAAGACCGACAGGATCGACGCGCGCGTGCTGGCCGAGCTGTCGTGGCGCGATCTGGTGCCGGCGATCTGGCTGCCCGACCCGTCGGTCCGGCGGGAGCGCGAGCTCGCGCGCTTCCGCCTGCATCTGGTCCGGCACCGCACGACGCTGAAGAACCGCATCCACGCGACGCTGATCACGTTCGGCCACCCGTGCCCGGTGTCGGATCTGTTCGGGCTCGCCGGCCGCGAGCTGCTCGACCGCCTGCAGGTCCCCGACCCGTGGCGCAGGAACGTCGACGCCAGCCTCGAGCTGATCGACGACCTCGAGCTGCAGATCGCTTCCTTGACGGTCGAGCTCAAGCGGCAGGGCGCCGACCACCGCTACGTGCCGTTGCTCGTCACGGCGCCCGGCCTCGGTTGGATCAACGCCTACACGATCGCCTCCGAGATCGGTGACATCGAGCGCTTCGCGTCGCCGGCGAAGCTCTGCGGCTACACCGGCCTCTGCCCACGCGTGCTCCAGTCCGGCCAGACCGACCGCTGCGGGCCGATCTCAAAGCACGGGCCCCGCTACCTGCGCTGGGCGCTCTTCGAGGCCGCCCTGAACGCCTGCAAGCACCCCCTCTACCGCGACCGCTACCAACGCACCACGCCTCGGCCGCCAACGCGGCCCCACGGTCGCGCAGATCGACCTCTCCCGCAAACTGGCCGACGCCATCACACGGCTCAAGCAGGAGCGCTCCGGCGGATACCTGCTCGCCCAAGGAGGGGCACGGTTTGCCCGATCGCTGGGTCGAGACCGGGTTGATCGACGAGTACCGCCTTGTTGTCCATCCGGTCGTTCTGGGCGCGGGCGAGCGGCTCTTCACCGCACCGCTCACCATCGAACCGATGAGTACCACCGTCTTCAGCGGCGGAGGCGTCGGCCACGTCTTCGCAGCGCACCCGTGATCGAGCCGGGCAAGGCATCGGAGCGGTCCGTCTGGGCGGTCGACACTCTGGAGGTCCGCCCGGCCGACCGCCTGCTCGAGGTCGGCTGCGGCCACGGCGTCGCGGTCTCCCTGGTCTGCGAGAGGCTGACAACGGGAACGATCACCGCGATCGACCGCTCGCCCAAGATGATCGAGATGGCCGCGCGGAGGAATCGCGAGCACGTCGACGCGGGCAGGGCTGTGCTTGAGGCCATCGCGCTGGAGGACGCGGAGCTCGGCGATCGGCGCTTCGACAAGGTCTTCGCCTTCAATGTCGCTCCCTTCTGGCAGCAGCCGGAGGCGGCACTCGGTGCAGTCCGCGACCACCTCGCCCGGGATGGGGCCGTCTACGTCTTCTGGGACGCGCGCCACTTCGCGCCGGAGCGAGCCCAGGGCCTCGGGAACGAGCTGGCCGACCGGCTACGCGAGGGCGGATTCTCCGTCGACAGGGTGCTGGTCGAGGACCTGCGCCCGGTCCCCGCGGTCTGCGTGAAGGGGCGGCCCCAGGGCGGATGAACATGAAAACGCGATTTCATCATTCGCACTTCTGCAATCGCGTGAAAACAGCCGTCCGCCAGAGGAGCGCGATCGCGTTTTTGCGACCGAATTGCGACCAGAATGGGCCGATACGGGCCTAACCGACCAAAGAATAACGAGCCGGAATCCGCTTTCTAGAGCGAATTGCGGCTCTTAGCGGCTCCTACAAATCGTACTCCGGAGGCAGAAGTCGCAGGTTCGAATCCTGCCGGGCGCGCCTCTCTTTTTCGCTTTCTCTTCGGACGAGGCCGGCCACGTGAACGGCGCATCGCTCGTGGTGGAGGGCGGCAACACCGCCCGCTCGTGCCCCGGGTAGCTACTTCATAGTCCAGCCGCCGTCCGCGACGACGCAGGAGCCGTGCATGAACGGCACGTCGTCGGACGCGATCATGGCGGCGAGCTTGGCGATCTCGAGCGGCTGGGCCCATGAGGCGCTCGGAATCGCCGGGATGAACTCGTACATCACCGATTCCTTGTCGTCGAACAGCGGCTGGGTCATGCCCGTCTGCACCACTCCGGGGCAGATCGCGTTGACTTTCACGCCCTTGGCCGCGTAGTCGTAGGAGAGCTGGCGCATCAGGCCGATCACTCCGTGCTTCGACGCGGTGTACGCCACGCCACCGCCACCGCCGATCAGGCCCGCGACCGACGCGGTTATGACGATGCAGCCGGATCCGCGCTCGAGCATTCCGGGGAGCACGGCGCGCGAAGTGAGCCAGGCGGCCTTGAGGTTGACGCCGAAGACGTGGTCCCACGACTCCTCGTCGGCGGTGAGGGCGTCGGCGTAGTCGTCGAGCACGCCGGCGTTCGAGCAGAGGATGTCCACGCGGCCGAGCTGGGCGAGTGTCTCGTCGA
>JBBWZE010000037.1:0-6944 GCA_039648845.1 Actinomycetota bacterium
GCGGAGACATGAGCCGTCGCCATCGACGTGCCGGTGAAGTCCACGGCCGTTCCGAAGTCCGCTACGCGTCCCCCCAGGAACGTGGTCTGATAGATCGGCCTGCCCACCCGGCCGCCGAGGCAGTTGGCGTCATCGGTCAGATAGGCATCGCTCCCTCCGCCAGGGGCGACGAGATCGATACCACTCCCGAAGTTCGAGAAGCTCGAGAGACAGCCGTTCTCCGTGGTACCGCCCACCGCGACGACACGCGGGACCCGCGCCGGGTAGGCGACCTCGCCGATGCCGCCGTTGCCTGCTGCCGCGGCGACGAGACTCCCGCGCTTTTCCGCGTAATCGATCGCGCGGATGATCTGTGGAATCTGCTCGGCCTTGACCCCGGGGCCGAAGTTGAAGCTGAGGTTGATCACCTTCGCGCGGTGATTGGCGGCGAACCTGATCCCGCGCGCGATCGTGGCCGGGTACCCGTTCCCGGAGCCGTCGAGCACGCGTACGGGCAAGATCCGAACGCCGTAGGCAAGGCCGGTCAGGCCGTACCCGTTGTTGGTCTGCTCGGCAATCGTCGAAGCGACATGCGTGCCGTGCCCGTTGAGGTCGAAGGGGTACGCGTCTTTGTCCACGAAGTCGTATCCGGGGACGAACGTCGCAGCATCGAGGTCAGGCGAGCGGCGGTACGGCGGTTGGTCGGCGTAGGCGATCCCGGTGTCGAGGACGGCGACGATCACGCCTGCCCCTCCCGGCCGGCCCGCCTCGATCAGGTTGGTCCAGGCGTCTGGCGCGTCGACCCCGAATGATCCCGTGAAGTTCCACTGAAGCTCGCCCCAGCCGCCGGCCTGCGAAATCAGGCCCTCGTCGTCGGGAATGAAGGGCTGAGTCCTGCGAGCGATGACATTCGACGCAGTGTGAGCGGCGACGTCAGCCCGATGCGTACCGGCGGAAGCGCTTCGGAGGGGACGGCGCCCGCAGCGGTCGGTGTCCGGACAGGTGCGGAGCACACGAATGTAGGGCACGCCCTGTCGCCAGCGCAGGTCGAACAGGACAGAGGCCGCGTTGTTCGCGTACGACAGTTCACGAAGCTGTCTGTCGCGGTTGACCCGGTGGACGAGCACGTATCGGCCGCCGGCGAGCCCGCTCAGTGGGAGATCCTGTCCTTCCAGAAACGCGGTGTAGTCGTCGCCGTAGCCAACCGAGATGCCTTCTCGCAGCTGCAGGAGCTGCGTCTCCGACAACCCGCAGCGACTGCGGTAGACCTTTTGCGGTGCGGCTTTGGGCACGAAACGAGTGGTCACCCGGTAGCGGTCGCCGAGGCAGAAGCCGGTCTTCCGGTCACGCAGGAGCGCGCGACTGCCCTTGGCGCGGCGCAGCTCGTAACTCTGGAGCTCGTAACGATCGAATTGAAGGTAATGCCAGTGCTGGTGGTCCGGAGAGGCGACATACATCATGCGGCCGACGTCCGGAATCACCTCTTCGGGCGCGGCGCCGCGCTCGATGACCTGGTCGACCGTCATGTATGGAGTACTGGTGTCGGGACGAGCGCCGTCGAGAATCAGCGGCCCGTTGCCGAGGTTCCGGACCGCAGACCGGAACCCGAGCAAGTAGGTGCGCGCGCTTCCTGATCCGACCGCCGTGACAGTGAGTTGCGTCGGCGTCTCCTGGTCCAGGTCGGGAAGCAACTGGTCGGGCGGCTCCGCTGCACCGACCGTTTCGGGACGAAAGCCTGCACTCGCAGCGAACAGCCAAACCACACCGAGAATTCCCAACGCCACCACCAGCGCTCGTCTCATCGCTCGCGCCTCCATCTCTCTGCAGCTAACCGGCTGCGACGACTCGTCATGGGAACCGCCCGCTCACCCGTTGGGGGCCTGGTGCCTGACCCCTGCTCGTCAGCGGCCTACGTTGGACACACCAACCTGCATCGAAAGGAGACGTCGCAATGCGTTCTTTCAGAGTCCTCGCGGCGGCCGCCGTGGCAATTGGTCTTGTCGGTGTCATACCTGCGGCCGCTGCCACCGCCCCGCCCGCTCACATCGCCGGGGGCGACGCCGGCCCGCCCCTCTATCCATCGATCGTCAATGTCCGCCTCGTGCGGACGGAGGCTGCACTGCAGCGGGCCGTCGAGTTCGTCGACACGGCCCAAGCCGACAAGGCGGTCGCCCAGCTCTCTGTCGCGCGGACCCAGCTTCGCAAGGCGTGGACCGGCGCGAAGTACGTCATCGACACCGCGCCGCCGCCGGTCGCGGGGGACAGTGCTGTCGGTCGAGCGAGCGGAGGGGCAATCCCCGGAGCCTCGCCCTACGCGGACCAGTACGCCACGGGTCTCGCGGTGGTCGGTCTGCAGCACGACGTCGCGGCGACGGCGATTGGCTTGACCGATGGCGCCAACACCGCGCTGCTCTCGAGCCTGAGCACGACCATCTTCACCGCGCTCAACGCTCGCGACGCCGCGATCGCGTACTTCCACTCGAAGGACAAACCTGCTCCCGCTCGTAACGCCCGCGCGGGTGGAACCCCGGTCGTGGCCGGCTGGGGAAGTGTCATGCCGCAAGCGACCCCGCTGCTCGCCGACGAGATCCAGCAGCTCAACGGGATGGAGAAAGGGCCCGTCTCGGCCGGCGTTGGCAAAGTGCTTCGAGCTGCGGAGCTCCAGGACGTCAAGACGCAGCGGACGCTCAACCAGTTCTGGCCGCCCGCGCCGGCAGGCTAGGCGTCCCATCCGAGCTGACGGGACACTCGAGCATCCGACGAGTGTTCCGTCAGCCACCGAGGTGCGCCGTGAATAGCGCTAGCGCGACCCCGAAGAATCCGAGCCCGACGTAGCAGAAGGCCCACCAGACGAGCTGCTCGAATCGATCGGCTTCTCCGTCTGCTCTGCTGCTTGCGAGGGAAGGGCTGTCATCGTTTTCCTCGTGCGCGTTGAAGGCACGCTGCCATCCCCGCGCCTCCACGGCAGTTTGGACAAGCGGACTCGACACCCACGAGCCCGCCTGCCAGTCCCAGACGCCCCCGCAATAGCCGAGCGGCCCGCAAGTGCACGCTCCACCGTGCTTGTCGGGACAGTCGTCGGCATGGCGAGCGACGACCCCGAGCAGCGGGGTTTGCGCGTCGTACGGCACGGCCTGCCCGTTATCCCTTCGCTATGAGGCGATTTCCCTACGAACCTGGAAGGCGGCGGAGAAGCGCGGAAGCTCGTCCGGGGCGTCGGTCGCGCCGCCATTCCGCAAGTCACATTCCCTTCGCGCCGCAAGCACGGACTCGAAATGCTCGCTCGCCCATTCCCAGAGCTCGAACAGAGGGCCGGTGAGAGACCGGCCGAGCGGCGTCAGCGAATACTCGACGCGGACCGGAGTCTCGGCGAAGACCTGGCGGCGAACGAGGCCGTCCCGCTCGAGCGACTTGAGTGCGTCGCTCAGGACCTTTTTCGAGACGAGCAGGTGGTCGTGGAGCCGGCCGTGGCGACGAACGCCTGCGGCGAGCAGGAAAAGCAGATCGACCTTCCACTTCGCCGAGAACAGGCCAACCGCGGCGGCAGTGGCCTCGATCATCTCGCGGTCGGCCGCGCCCGCCCAGCCGTCATCGCACCCGCCGGCGATCGCGCGGAGCGCCGGCCGTCGTGCCGTCGCCGTCTGGGCTGGTTGCGCGCTCACTGACCGGACCTCCCCACTCCTGCCGTTGCTGCGGGACCGGGAGCGACGAGCCCCGACGCGTACGCGAATACCACCAGCTGCGCTCGGTCGTGCGCGTGGAGCTTGCGCATTGCGCGGCTGACATGCGTCTTGGCTGTCGCCCCGCTGATCACGAGCTCCTCGGCGATCTCGTCGTTGCTGAGCCCGGCAGCGACCAGTGCCATCACTTCCCGCTCGCGTTCCGTCAACCAATCGAGCTGTTCGGCGGTCGCTTCGCAGCGCTTCGGGCGAGAGGTGAACTCGCCGATCAGTCGACGCGTCGCGTTCGGCGATAGGAGAGCATCTCCTCGCGCGATTACGCGGACCGCGCGGAGCAATTCGGCAGGGTCCGTGTCCTTGACCAGAAATCCACTCGCTCCTGCGCGGAGCGCCTCGAAGATGTTCTCATCGCTCTCGAACGTGGTGAGTATGAGAACCTTGGCGTCGGCCGATCGCTTGTCCGCGAGGACCTTCCGGGTCGCTGCCAAACCGTCGATGCCGGGCATGCTGATGTCCATCAGGACAACATCCGGCTTCGTCCCACGCGCGAGCTCCGCGGCCTCTCCGCCGTCGGCAGCCTCACCGACGACGACAATGTCGTCCTCACCGTCGAGCAGGATGCGCAGTCCGGCGCGCAAGAGCGCCTGGTCGTCGACGAGCAGCACTCGGATCACGATCGGCCGAGCACGGGCAGGATGGCGCGCACGCGAAAGCCGCCCTCAGGTCGCGCATCGGCCTCGAACTGACCGCCGAGTGCGAGCGCCCGCTCGCCCATGCCGGCGATCCCGTTCCCCGATCCTTCGGACGGCTCGCAGCTACTACGCGCGGCGCCGCGCCCGTCATCCGCGACCTCGATGGTCAACCGGTCGCGCTCATAGGTGATTGTGACGACCGCAGAGGCAGGACCCGCGTGCCTCAGCACGTTGGCGAGTGACTCCTGCACGATTCGAAAGGCGGTCAGATCGACCGCCGCCGGGACCGGACGAGGCCGGCCCTCGAACCGCACCTGCGTCGGCACGCCCGCGGCGGTCGTGTTCGCTGCGAGTGCGTCCAGGCGCCCCAGTCCGGGAGCGGATGGCCGAGCCGCATCGTCGTCGACGGTGCGCAGCATGCCCAGGATCGTCCGCAGCTCGCCCAGAGCCTCCTTGCTTGCCGATTTGATCGCCTCGAGTGCCTCGACGGCATCGGCGGACTGTTGATCCAGAACGTGAACGGCTACGCCCGCTTGAACGCTGATTGTGGCGAAGCTGGAAGCGACGACGTCGTGCAACTCCCTGGCGATGCGCAGGCGTTCCTCTGATACGGCGCGCTGAACTTCCAGCTCAGAGGTGCGGTCAGTCCTCAGTCGCCACCCTGGAAACTCGATGACGTTGGAAGGAGAAGGGAGCGCCTCACTCATCCCGGTGCCCTGCATCAGGCCGCTGTGCGCCCGGCAGGAGGCTCGCCGGTACGAATGTCCGCTACCACTGGCCGCAAAGTCATTGCCCGAGCCCGAAGAGCGAGCTCGAACGAAATCGGCTCGCCGGCCTCGCGACAGTCGTGGCACCGCAGCGATGCCGTCCTCTGCAAAGGACCTGCCATCTTCGAGCCGCAGGCCAGGCAGAAGAGCCCTTCGGAGCTACGCATCGACTGCGACCTCCGCCCCGGATCTGAAGGGCAGGAACTCGACGCCTCTCGCCGCGGCATGCGCATACGGATGGTGGAAAACGTCCAGAGGCCGCTCGTGTCCTTCGAGAACGAGCTCGAAATAGTCGCCGTTCTTGGCGTCAGACACGGTGACCGTGAGCAGATTCGTCGATCGGCTCCAGAACAGCCGCACCGAAACCCCGTTGCTCTCGCGTGCCGCAAGCTCCGTCCGCCAACTTTCGTGTGTCGCTTCGACTGTCATCGCGAGGCTCCCTTTCGTCAGAGTCGGGGGGCGTTCGTAACCCGATGAAGATTGCCCGGCAAGGGTCTCGGCGGCTAGCCGACCAGTACTCCTATTGCCGCCCGGCTGGGGGGGATCTTGAGATACCCGCTAGCCGTCTCCTACGGATGCAGCCTCGGCGCTGTTCGCCTGGACGAGAACTCACTAATGTTGTGAGGATCGCAATGAGCCGGACGCGGATAGTGGTGGCGGACGACGACGTCCTTCTGCGCGAAGGCCTCGCGAGCCTGCTGGAGCGATCCGACTTTCAGGTCGTGGGTCGGGCCGGCGACGCTACCGAGCTTCTCGAGCTCGTCCGCAAGCATGAGCCGCAGCTCGTGATCGTCGATATCCGGATGCCTCCGACCCACACCACAGAGGGTCTCGACGCGGCACGCACGATCCGCGAGGAGTTCCCCGACACCGGCATCCTCGTCCTCTCGGCGCACGTAGAGATCGAGCACGCGATGGAGCTCCTCTCCACCGGCCAACGGATCGGCTACTTGCTGAAGAGCCGAGTCATCGACGTGGACGAGTTCATTGGGACGCTCGGACGGATTAGCGCCGGCGGTTCGGTGGTCGACCCGGGTCTCGTGCAGACGCTCGTGACCGTCCGTCGGGCGGAAGATCCGCTCACGGCGCTCACGGCGCGAGAGCAGGAGGTTCTTGCTCTCATGGCGGAAGGCCGCTCCAACGCCGGGATCGCCGCGGAGCTCTGGCTCGCCGAAGGAACCGTCGAGAAGCACGTCCGCCACATCCTGGCCAAGCTTCAGCTGCCGGAAACGAAGGACGACCACCGGCGCGTGCTCGCCGTCGTCACTTTTCTGAAGCGCAATCGCGGGCGAGCTACCGCTTAAGAGCCGTCGGCACGCTCCACGATGTCGAAGATTGCTCTTGCCGAGAAGCGGGCCTTGGACACGAACCCAAGCGCCGGGCTGGCTTCGATCAGTTGAGCGAGGTCCCGCTCGGCATGGGTCGAGATCAGAATGACGTTCGACCTAGCTCCTCCGTTGCGACTGAGCTGCAGTGCGAGATCGAAACCGCTCTCCCCTCCCAGGTCGATGTCGACCAGCGTCACGTCCGGCCCAAGCCGTTCGACCAGCAGCAGCGCCTCGGCGCTATTCGCCGCGACGCCGACGACATCCACCCCTTCTCGTTCCAGAAGCTCGCTCGCGCCTTCGAGAAACAGCTCGCTGTCATCCACGATGAGGCATCTCAGTGTCACTCACTCAGAATCGCCGATTAACGGCGCACCCGCATCCCCGCTACCGGGAATTTCTGATGCCCTTGACAAATAACTAACACGCTCTACCAGGGCCGCGCGGGTGCTTGAGTTCATCGAGGAGCGGCGCTGGAGCTCTCGGAACTGCTGACCGCCC
>JBBWZE010000043.1:0-14149 GCA_039648845.1 Actinomycetota bacterium
AGCTTCTCCGCGAGTACCTGGAGCAGAACGGCGCCGAGGTGGAGCTGTATGCGCGCGTGCCCGAGCGTGCCAACCTCGTTGCACGTCTGCGAGGTCGCGGCGATGGGCCGACGTTGCTCTTCCTCTCACACACCGACGTGGTGCTCGCCGACGCGGCCGAGTGGAGCGCGGATCCGTTCGGCGGTGAGTTGCGCGACGGCGAGGTGTGGGGTCGTGGTGCGCTCGACATGAAGGGGCAGGTCGCCGCCAGTGCAGTTGCGCTCGCCTCGCTGGCGCGGGAGGGTTTCGAGCCGGCGGGCGACCTGATCTTCGCGGCGACGGCCGACGAGGAGGTTGGGGCCGGCTTCGGGGCGCAGTGGCTGTGCAAGACGCATCCCGATGCGGTTCGTTGCGACTACCTGATCAACGAGGGGTCCGGAGAGCGGCTCGAGCTCGGGGGCAAGCCGTTCTACATGTGCTCGGTCGCCGAAAAGATGAGCGCGCCGTTCCGTCTTCGCGTCCGCGGCCGCAGCGGGCACGCCTCGATGCCGGGAATCGCGGACAACGCGCTCGTCAAAGCGGCCCCCCTGATCACCGCGCTCGGCGACTACGTGCCCGAGCAACACCTCGCGCCGGAGGTGGAGGCGCTGCTCGAAGCGGTCACCGGGGAGCGGCCCGCGTCCCCGCAGGATGCGATTGAACAGGCCCGAGCGATCGGAGAGTTCTTCGCGGAGATGGTCGAGCCGTTGCTCTCCCTGACCTTGGCCCCGACGATGATCAGCGCCTCGAAAAAGCGAAACGTCATTCCGGCCATCTGCGACGTCATCGTCGACTCGCGTCTCCTGCCGGAGACGACACCGGCGGAGCAGCACGCGATAGTGCGCTCTCTGCTCGGCGACGGTGATTACGAGCTGGAGTCCCTCGAGGCACACGGCGGAACGCGATCTCCAATCGAGACGCCGCTGTGGGATGCCGTAGCGACCTGGATCGATGAGGTCGAGCCGGAGGCGAGGCCGGCGCCGATCTGTGTGGCCGGGTTCACGGACAGCCACTGGTTTCGCCAGGCCTTCGGCACGGTCGCCTACGGCTTCTTTCCGTCGCGCGCCATGTCCGCCGAGTTGGCGGCGCGCTTGATCCATTCGGCCGACGAGCGGATTCCGGTGGAGGACCTGGAGCTCGGCGTGAGCTTTCTGAGGCACGCAGCGCAGTCGATGTCGAGCTAGTGGTCTGACCGGCAACGTTCCCGGCTTGCGGAATTCGACTCTGGGTCGATAACCTCGATCCAAATGAGCGATGACAAGATCCGACTCGGCGGGATGGCCCTCGCCAATGGCGTGCTCGTCCACGGCCCCAAGTCCTGGGCCTGCGCGATCCGGACGGAGGACGGGCGGTTGAAGGTCGCCGCGCAGCGCAAGTGGCTCCGGGCGAGCAAGGTCGAGAGCCCGCTGCTTCGTGGCCCAGTGCGCCTACTGGATGCGATGGCGATCATCCCTGAGATCAAGCGCGCACTCCCCGAGGCGAAGTTGCCGTTCCAGCGTCCTGCGGTCCTCGCTGCGATGCTCGGCACAGCCACGTTTCTGAAGGTACTGCGCAGCTCGCGCTCCGTCGGCCCGGCGGCCCAGGAGCTCGTCAGCGGTCTGCTCTCGGTCGCGCCTGCCGCACTCGCGCTGCGCGGGTCCGACGTCGCCGCCTACCACGGGGCAGAGCACATCTCGATTGGCTCGTACGAGCAGGGGAACCGCGCGGCGAAGGAGCACAACCGGTGCGGATCCCACCTGATCGGCCCTCTGGTCGTGACCACTGTGATCGGCAACACCCTGGCGGCGCGCGCGCCCGCGCACCTCCGCGGGCCCGCGAGACTCGGTGCGCAACTCGTGGCGCTGGCCGCCTCGACCGAGATCTTCGGCTGGATGGTGCGCAACCCCGAGAACCGCTTTGCCCACGCGCTCGCCAAGCCCGGCCACGAGCTCCAGCATCGGCTGGCCACCGAGGATCCGACGCCGGAGCAGATCGAGGTCGCCGAGGCCGCACTTGCCGCCTGCCTCGAGCTCGAACAGCACTAACCGTGTCGTCGCTGCAGGAGCGGACCCGTGAGCGTCTTCCGCCCGAGGTCTTCGACCTGCCGGTCGAGAAGATGCGGGAGGGCTACTACGCCGACGCGTACTTCAATCACGCGCGAGCGACACTGTTGCAGGACGGGCGGCATCCGCGCGTCGTGATGCAGATCTTCCAGAAGAAGGACGCATGCCTCGGTGGCATGGACGAGGCGATCGCGATCCTCAAGCTCTGCTCGCACGATTGGGACGAGCTCACCGTGCACGCGCTCTACGACGGAGACCGGGTAGCTCCTTGGGAGACCGTGATGACGATCGAGGGCGACTACACGCTCTTCGCCCACCTCGAGACTGCATACCTCGGCGTCCTCGCGCGTCGCACACTGATCACCACGAACGTCGTGCAGGTGCTCGAAGCCGCCAACGGCAAGCCGATCATCTTCATGCCCGCACGGCACGACCACCATCGCGTGCAGACGGGGGATGGTTATGCCGCGCACGTCGCCGGTCGCGTCGTCGGTGCGCCGATCGGCGTCACGACCGACGAGCAGGCTTCCTGGTGGGGCGGCCGCGGGATCGGAACGGTGCCGCACTCACTGATCGCGTCGTACGGCGGTAACACGGTTCTTGCGGCGACGAAGTTCGCGGAATGGGCATCGGACGACGTCAACATCACAGTGCTGGTCGATTTCGAGAACAACTCCGTGCAGACCGCGCTCGACGTTGCCCGGACGCTCGGGCCGAAGCTCTGGGGTGTCCGCCTCGACACGTCGGAGATGCTCGTCGACCGTTCACTGTGGGAGGAGATGGGTGACTTCAAGCCGACAGGCGTGAACGAAAGGCTCGTGCGGAAAGTGCGAGATGCGCTCGACAGCGACGGTTTCGAGCACGTCAGGATCGTCGTGTCGGGCGGGTTCACGATCGGCCAGATCGAGGGGTTCGAGGAGAGGGGTGTGCCGGTCGACGCGTACGGCGTCGGCTCGTCGCTCATTCGCGGCTCGAACGACTTCACCGCGGACATCGTCCTCACAGACGGACGGCCGTCCGCGAAGGTCGGACGGAGATACAACCCGAGCCAGCGGCTCGAGCTCGTCGCGTGACCATTCTCTGGGACGTCGACACGCAGTTCGACTTCATGCTCCCCGGCGGGAAGCTGTACGTCCCTGGCGCCGAGGAGGCCGTGCCCGCGATGAAGCGCCTTGTCGACGCCGCACGCGCGGCGGGGATCGTGCACGTCGCCTCCGCCGACGACCACGAGCTCACCGATGCGGAGATCTCTCCAGAACCCGACCTGGTCACGACGTATCCGCCGCACTGCCTGCGCGGAACACGCGGTGCGCGCAAGATTCCCGAAACCGACCAGGAAGACCCGGTGCCCCTCGCGCTCGAGCCGGTCGCAGACCGCTACCTCGAGGGCCGCGAGTTTCTGCTGCTCAAGAAGAGCTTCGACGTCTTCACGAACCCGCACGCCGAACGACTGCTCGAACGCCTCGGCCCCGACGAGATCGTGGTGTTCGGCGTCGCAACGGATGTCTGTGACGATGCTGCGATCCGAGGCTTCCTCGCTCGAGGGCTCAAGGTGCGTTTCGTCGAGGACGCGGCCCGGGGGCTGGACGACGATCGCGTGGCGATCTCCACGACCTCCTGGCGTGAGCAGGGGGTCGAATTCACCACCGCTGAGGTAATCGCCGCCAACTTCTAGGGGGGCGCAGTTGACGGGGCGCCTTCCCTGGAGATGATGAGAAAGGGATGCCGGGGGTGGATCTACACAGCTACATGGTCGCGCTCAGGGACTTCGTGGTCAATTGGTGGCCACTGTTGGGCCTGTCGTTCTACTGCGTGCTGCTCTACATCTTCTGGCGCATGCTGCAGCTGATGCCTCGCGTGAAGCCGGCGGAGGTCATCGTCGACCCGCGGACGGCGATCGACTGGAGTGACATCGCCGGAGCCGACGAGGCGAAGGCCGAGTTGCTCGAGATCGTGGAGTTTCTCCGCGACCCGAAACGCTTCCACGAGCTTGGTGCCGTCGTGCCGAAAGGAGTGTTGCTGTACGGCCCGCCGGGAACGGGAAAGACCCTTCTTGCGCGCGCAGCCGCCAACGAGTCCGGTGCGAAGTTCTACGCGCAGAGTGCATCGGCGTTCGTCGAGATGTTCGCGGGCCTCGGGGCGGCTCGCATCCGGAAGCTCTTTGCCGAAGCGCGAAAGCACGCACCCGCAATCATCTTCATCGACGAGCTTGACGCCGTCGGTACCGCTCGCAGCGGCAACAGCTTCAACCGCGAACAAGACCAGACGCTCAACCAGCTGCTCGTCGAGCTCGACGGCTTCGCGTCGAGCGATCAGGTCGTCGTCATGGGCGCATCGAACCGGCTGCAGGATCTCGACCCGGCATTGCTGCGACCCGGCCGTTTCGATCGGCAGTTGCTCGTCGCGCCGCCGGACCGTAAGGGCCGAGAGGCGATCCTGCAGGTCCACACCCGGACGAAGCCGCTCTCCTCGGACGTGCAACTCGATCTGATCGCGCGTCAGACGTCGGGTCTGACGGGGGCCGACCTCGCCAACATCGCGAACGAAGCGGCGATCCTCGCCGGGCGCCGGGATGCGAAGTACGTTTCGGCTCTTGACTTCGACAATGCGCTCGAGCGTGTCGTCGCCGGCCTCCAGCAGAAGAAGGTCCTGACCGACAAGGAGCGTCGCATCCTCGCCTACCACGAAGCGGGCCATGCGCTCATGTCGCACCTGATGGGAGAGGTCGGCCACCTCCAGAAGGTGACCATCGTGTCGCGCGGGACCGCGCTCGGCTACACCCTCCATTTGCCGAACGAGGATCGCTACCTGGAGTCGAAGGAGGAGCTGATCGACATCCTGAAGATCGCGCTCGCAGGTCGTGCGGCCGAGCAGGTCGTCTTCGGGCGAGTCACGAACGGCGCGGCGACCGATCTGGAGAAGGTGACGGAGATCGCACGCGCCATGGTCTTCGAGTGGGGGATGTCGGACATGGTGACGTCGCGCACGCTGCGCGCGGACAACTACGCGCTTTCCGAAGAGACGAAGCGGGTACGAGACAGCGAGCAGGCTCACCTGACGGACGGCGCCTATACCGAAGCGGTTCGCTTGATCGAGAAGCACCGCTCGTCGCTCGACCGCCTGGCCCAGGCGCTGCTCGAGAAGGAGACTCTGATGCGTGAAGAGGTGTTGCTCCTCCTGACGGACGTCGAGCCCGAGTCACGCGCATCCGAAACCGTCGGCACGCCTCGCGCCGTGATCTCCCTGCCGGTCCAGGCCTAGTCAGCGGATAGCATCGCTCGCGTGCAAGCGCGGGGCATCCACCATCTCGGGGTCGCGGTCGAGGACCTCGACTCGGCGCTCCAGACCTACGAGCGGTTGTTCGGGGCGCTGGTCGAGCACCGCGCGACGGTCGAAGATCAGGGTGTCCGCGCCGCCTCGGTGCGCCTCGGCGAGAGTCGGGTCGAGTTGCTCGAGCCGCTTGGCGAAGACACGCCGGTTGGTCGCTTCCTCGCGAAGCGAGGGCCCGGGATGCACCATGTCGCCTACGAGGTGAACGATCTCGATACGGCGCTTGCGGAGCTCGCGCGCGCGGGCGCAGATCTGATCGACGAGCGCCCTCGGCCGGGCCTGTTCGGGCTCGAGGTCGCGTTCGTCCACCCCGATTCCGTCCACGGCGTTCTCTCGGAGGTGGTTTCAGGTGGCTGAGACGGAGCGGGTACGGATCGAGATCGCGTTCGACGGCGGCCAGATCATGGGTGCCCTCGTCACGCTGGCCGGCGCCGACGCGCTCGAACAGGCGCTCGGTTCCGCTGAGCTCCGCGCAGGCACGGGCGGGGCCGCTCTCGCACTCGAGGCGGAGGACGGCCGTTACACGATTGCCCTTCAGCGGGTCGTCTACGTGAAGAGATTCGCGCGCGAAAGCCGCGTGGGGTTCGGCTCGGCCGTCGCTTGAGGGCGGCCCTGCGGGTTACAAGCCCAACCGACCCGGGCAGTGCAGTGCTGATGGCCGACGAAGCCACGCAGGCTGTTGCGCGCCCTGCCAAGGACTCGACTGCCCACATCCGGCGCCTGGTCGAGCGTGGCCAGAAGGGTGACCGGGCAGCGCTCGAAGAGCTTTACCTGATCCACTTCGACCGGATCTACAGCTATCTGCACATGAGCGTCGGCAACAGGCACGACGCCGAGGATCTGACGACGCAGACGTTTCTGAAGATGCTGGAGTCGATCAAGCGTTTCAGGTGGCAGTCGGCCCCGTTTTCTGCGTGGCTCTTCCGCATTGCCCACAACCTCGCCATGGATCACTTCCGGGCGAGCCGCCGCTGGCAGCCCGAGGAAGAGGTGCCGGAGCCGGAGGGCGAGTCCGAGCCCTCGGCGGAGGCTGCCGCGTTGCAGGCGATCGGGCGGCAAAGCATGCTCGAGCTGATCGAAGGGCTGTCGACGGAGCAACAGCAGGTGTTGACGCTCAAGTTCGTCTTCAACCTGCCCAACGCGGACGTGGCGACGATTCTCGACAAGACCGACGGTGCGGTGAAGTCGCTTCAGCACCGCGCGCTCGTCTCGTTGCAGAAGCAGATCTCGGGCAGCACGGAGCCGTAGATGGCCCTCGAGGTCGGGATCGTCGGGCTGCCGAGCTCCGGCAAGTCGACGCTCTTCAATGCGCTCACGGGCGCTCGCGCGACCGGCGACGTTGGGATGGCGGGCATTCCCGATCCCCGGCTCGCACAGATCGCGGACGTGATCCATCCACGCAAGGTCACGCCCGCCGCGATTCGAGTCGTCGAGGTGCGTGGCACGGGGCCCGAGCTGCTCGGGAATCTCCGCCAGGTAGACGCATTGCTCGTCGTCCTCGATGGATTCTCGGGCACACGGGTTCCCGCCGACGACCTGGAGACGCTGCGGCTCGAGCTCTTGGTCGCCGACCGGGATCATGTCGAGCGCCGGCTCGAGCGGGTCACGAAGCAGGCGAAGTCGGGGGAACAGAAGCTGAAGCAGGAGGTGGCCGAGCTCGAACGGATCCTGGCGCACGTGGACGCCGGCGGAACGCTCGCCGACTGGTCGGGAGAATTGCCGTCCGGGCTAGAGCCGCTCACGACGAAACCGCTGCTCGCGGTCGAGAACGGGCCCGGCATCGACTTGAAGCTCGAAGCCGAGCTCGCGGAAATGCCTGGGGACGAGGCGTCCGCGTTTCGCGAAGGTGCGTCGGCGCTCGAGGAGGTGGTGCGGCGACTCAGCGACGAGCTCGGGCTCATCAGCTTCTTCACCGCCGGCGAAAAAGAGACTCGTGCGTGGTCGCTGCGGCGCGGGCGGACGGCGCTCGAGGCCGCCGAGACGATCCATACCGACATCGCTCGCGGCTTCATCCGCGTCGAGGTGATCCGGTGGGACGACCTCGTGAAGGCCGGTTCACACGCGGAGGCCGCGCGAAGCGGCCTCCAGCGTCTCGAGGGCAAGACGTACGTGGTTCAGGACGGAGACGTCCTGAACGTTCGCTTCAACGTCTAGCCACTAACACCCGTCGGGACAACAGTCGGGCGGGCAATCGCAGCAGCCGGCCATCTCGCCTCCTTTCATCGACATCCGTCGATGTTATATATTGAAAAGCGTCGATGAAGTCAATCGCCACCCTCCCCCCGATCTGCTGTGGCCCGGAGACCGAGCCCCTGACCGTGTCCGAGCGTGGTGAGCTTGCGGCGCAGTTCAAGGCGCTCGCCGACCCGACCCGCGTTGCCATCATCAACTGCCTCTCGGCCGCTGACGAGGTCTGCGTATGCAACCTCACGGAGACGTTCGACCTTTCACAGCCCACGATCTCGCACCACCTGAAGATCCTGCGCGACGCCGGCCTCGTGGAATCGTCGCGGCGCGGGACCTGGGCCTACTACCGCCTCGTGCCGGAGGCGATCACCGCGCTGCGCGGAGCGCTCGGCGCATGAACGTCCTCTTCGTCTGCAAGCAGAACGCCGGTCGTTCTCAGATTGCGCGGGCGCTCTACGAGCGGCGTGGTGGCAACGCACGCTCGGCGGGCACGACTCCGGCGAGGCACGTGCATCCCGAAGTCGCCGAGCTCATGCCCGAACTCGCCGGCCGCGTGCCGAAGCAACTCGACACGGCCGACGCCGAGTGGGCCGACATCGTCGTGACGATGGGCTGCGGAGATGCGTGCCCCGTCATCCCAGGCAAGCGCTACATCGATTGGGACCTCCAAGATCCTGCCGGACAGGATTCCGAGACCGTCCGGAGGATCCGTGACGAGATCGAGCGTCGCGTAGCCGAGCTTCCTCTCTAACTCGGTACGACAACGTTTCTCTTCCGGCACGAACTCCGTGTCCGCAAGCGACACTCGTGGGGTCAGACCCAAAAACTGTGCCGACTCTGTCACGACCCCGTGACGGATCGCGAGAGCCGTCACCGAACCGTTTCGCTTTCGGCACACGAAGCCACGTCCGCAACGAACACTTTGGGGTCAGACCCGAAATGTGTGACGAAAGCGTTCCGACTACCCGGCTGAAATCTGTTCACCGTCGGCATGTCCGGCCCGCTGAGATCCGGGTCCGCCGTCCCGCGATAGGGCTAGTCGACGAGCTTCTGCGTCATCGCGCGGATCGCGATCCGCCAGACGATCAGCCCAAAGAGGATGATTGCGCCCAGCCGGGCTGCATCCTCCCAGCCCTCGAAGCCGAACACTGCATGCCGGACGAGCACGACGCAGTGATGCAGCGGATTGACGTTCGCGAGCACCCGCGCCCACCGAGGGAGCTGGTCGAGTGGAAAGAAGGACCCGGCCAGCAGGAAGAGCGGCGTGAGCACGGCACTGACGATGTAGTTGAAGTTCTCGATCGACTTGGCGAAGCCGGCTACGGCGATTCCGAAGCACGCCCAGCCGAAGCCGGCGACCCAGCCGATCACCGGCACAGTGAGCATCCCCCACGACGGGTCGAGTCCGAAGACCATCGCGACGAGCATCGGGACGCAGCCGTAGACGCCGGATCTGGTGGCGATCCAGAGCGCCTCTGCCGACACGAGCTCTTCCGTGTCGACCGGCGCCGCGAGGATCGCGTCGTACGTGCGCTGGAACTGGTACTTGACGAACGTCCCGAACATCGCCGGGAAAGCACTCGAGAACAGCACCGCAGTCGCGACCGTCCCCGTCCCCACGAAGTCGACGTAGTCGTACCCGCCGATCCGGCTGACGAGCGAGCCGAAACCGAAGCCGAACGCCAGCAGGTAGATCGTCGGCTCGACCGTGGACGAGAACGTGCTCGACTTCCAGTACGAGGAGTAGTTCACGACTTCTCGGACGAGCACGCCGGTGAGCGCGGGGCGTTCGAGCCGGCCCAGGCGCGCGCCTGGCGGTGTGGCCGGCATCGCCATCAGGCGATCTCCTCGCCGGTGAGCAGGACGAACACATCCTCGAGGTTGGCCGCGCGCCGGTCGCCGGCGATCGCGAAACCGTTGCTGCCGTCGACGCCGAGGATCGAGACGCTCGTCCCTGTGCGCCGCGTTCGCAGTCCTGAGGCTCCCGCCTCGGCCTCGACCTCTGCAAGTCGTGCCGGCGGTCCGTACACCTCGATCACGTCTCGCCCGGCATGCTCGGCCACGAGCCTCGCAGGCGTGCCCGCCGCCACCGACTTGCCGTGCGACATGATCAGCACCGTGTCGGCGAGGCGTTGCGCCTCCTCGATGTAGTGGGTCGACATCAGGATCGTCGTACCCTCCGACCGGAGCGCGTCGATCAGCGCCCAGAGCTCCTGCCGCACCTGTGGATCGAGTCCGACGGTCGGCTCGTCGAGGAGCACCAGCCGCGGTCGATGGACGAGCGCCCTCGCGATCAACAGGCGTCGCCGCATTCCTCCGGAGAGCTTGTCGACGCGCGAGTCCCGCCGGTCGACGAGCTTCGCCATCTCGAGCGCCTGCTCGATCGCGGCGCGCCGGTCGGATCGTCCGATCCGGTAGAGGTGGGCGAAGACGAGCAGGTTCTGCTCGACGGTGAGGGTGGTGTCGAGGTTGTCGAGCTGGGGCGTGACGCCGCACTGCGCCCGTGCCATCTTCGACTCGTCGGGAAGACGGAAGCCGAGGACCTCGAGCTCACCTTCGTCGGCGATCGATTGAGCCGTGAGCAGGCGCATCGTCGTCGACTTCCCCGCCCCGTTGGGCCCCAGCAACCCTACGCAGGTGCCCGTCGGGACGTCCAGGTCCAGCCCGTCCACGGCCGCGATCCGCCCGTAGCGCTTGACGACGCCGCGAAGCCGGATTGCGAGTTCGCGCTCCATTCGCCCAGGATGCCCGAAAGGACCACGGGAACAGCTCGCTGAGGTACCGGCCGCGACCAGGAGGCTTCTGCGAAATCGGCCACCCAGTAGACGGGTGCCGGGCCATACTCGTCAGGCGATGGCCGGGTCCAGCATCCCCGAACTTGATGACGAATTGCGTCGGCGTCTCGGGCGACGGTTCGGGGGCGCAATCGACGCGTGGTTCGACGAGCTGCCCTTCGTCCTGAGTGATCTTGCTCGGCGCTGGGGCATCGAGTGGGGCACGCTCATCCAGCGCGGGAGCATGTCCGTCGTCATCCGCTGCCGAACAGCGGATGGTCGTCCGGCCGTGCTGAAGGCGAGTCCCGAGCGCGAGCGGGTCGCGCATGAGGCGGCCGCTCTCGCAAGCTGGAAGACGATTCATGTTCCCGCCATGCTCGCGGTCGACGAGAGTGTCGGCGCGCTTCTGATCGAGGCGGTCGAGCCGGGGACACCGCTCGACGAATCGGCGGCCTACCCGAGATTGGAGAGCCTTGTCGCCCTCCTGACATCTCTGCATGAGGATGGCGTGCCTCATCCGCTCTATCGGCCGGTCGCTGATCACATCGCTTATCTCTTCGACTCCGGCATGAAGAACTACGAACGGAGGCCCGACCTCGCCGAGCTGATCCCACCCGAGCTGTACGCGCACGGACGTCATTTGGCCATGCGACTCGCTGCTGATGCAGCTCCGACGGTTCTCCTTCACGGCGACCTCACACCAGTGAATGTCCTCGACGGCGGCGAGGAGCGTGGCCTAGTCGCGATCGACCCGGCGCCCTGCCTGGGCGACCCTGTCTTTGATGCAATCGACCTGGTGTTCTGGCGGGCCGATGATTTCGAGACGATCGCGGCCCGCGCCGAGCAGTTGGCTCCGGCAATCGGAGCCGACGTTAGTCGCCTCCTGGATTGGTGCGCTGCGTTCGCCGGCATGATCGCCTTGGAGATGGCTGAAGCGGGCGGCAGCCCTCGCGAACGCGTAGAGACCTTCGCCGCGCTCGCTTCACGCGTCTAAGGAAGTTCCGGCGCCGATCTACTAGCCGGCCGAGATGAGCGCCACGCCGGCGAGCGTCAATGCGATTCCCGCCTCCTGCGATCGCGCGACTCGTTCCTTGAGGACCAGTCGGGCCAGCACGACCGTCACGATCGGATAGAGCGACGCCAGCACCGAGGTGATGCTGACGAGCCCGCTCGTCGACGCTGCCGCGAAGAGGAGATTGCCGAGCATGTCGCCGATCCCGATCAATGCCAGCAAGGGCACCTGGATCGGTTCCACGGCAAGTGACGGGCGCCGGATCGCGACCGCCGCGAGAATGACCGACGCGGAAGTCATGCGGAAGAAGAGCGACGCCCACCAGAAGTCGGCATTCCCCGCTTCGTGCATCGGAGGGAAGTAGCCGCCGAATCCAATCGCAGCGAGCAACGCGAGGCCGACGCCGGCGGCCACTCGGCCGCCCGAGCCTGGCTCTCGTGACGCCAGGAAGACACCCCCGAGCGCCCCGGCGATCCCAAGCCACTGCCAGAGCGACGGACGGTCCCCGGTCGCGATCCCGAAGATGACCGGTACCGCGGCGGAGATCCCGGCGATCGGCGCCACGATGCTCATCGCACCGACCGCCATCCCCCGGTAGTAGGCGTAGAGACCGAGCGTGCCCGAGATCGCCGCCGGGATCGCGAACAGCGCAGCGAGGTCGGCAGGCCCCTTGCCTCGAATCGCAACGATCAGCGCGATCGCGACGAGCCCTCCGAGCTGCACGTAGACGAGCACACGGAGGGCCCCGAGCGTTCGTCCCTTCAGCGGGCCGAAGAAGTCCGCAAAACCCCAGGTCAGGCTGGCGCCCAGCGCAAGCGCGATCGATCTCACGAGGCGACGCTAACTAGTTGTCGATCGGGCGCGTTGCGGCGACCGCGTCGAGCTGGTTCGCGTGGTAGAGCACTGACGCCTCGGCGGTGCGCGCCGCCCGCGCGTCGTGATGACAGGCGATTGCATGCAACAGCTCTGCGCGCGCGTCGGGCTGCATCCCGGTACTTCGCTCCTCGACCATGCGCAACCCCAGATGGACGTGCCCGAGGAGGCGGCCTTCATCGGTCTGCCGGAACGTCGGCCCCGAGGTCAACTCGGCGACGCGACCGATGTCATGCAAGAGCGCCGCCGCGAGCAGCAGATCCGAACGAAGCCGCGGATGCAGCTGCGCCGTCTCGCGACACATCGTCGCCACACCAACTATGTGCTCGAGCAAGCCGCCCGCGTACGAGTGATGCGTTTCCGAAGCAGGCAACCGACGCAGGGAGGCCCGCAAAACGTCGTCGGAGAAGAATCGCCTCACGACGCCCGCGAGGCCGTCGTGCGAGATCTCGCCTGCAAGGAACTCCAGGAAGCCGTCCAGCTCGTCGGCGTCACGACGCATCGCCGGCGCGAACTCGGCCGGATCGGCTTCCGGTGCCGCTTCGAGCGTCCGCACGTCGACCTGTAACCGATTTCGGAACTTCTCGACGCGGCCGAGCACGCGCACGGCGTCGCCCTCCGCGAAACGCGCGTCGAGCAACTCGACGTCGTGCCAGACACGTGCATCGATGCGGCCGCTCGGATCAACGAGCTCGAGCGCGAGGTACGGGGCGCCGCCCTTCGTGCGCAGCCGCTGCTTGCGCGCGACCGCGTAGACGCCCTCGACGACCCGCTCTTCGGACAGCTCGGCGATTGCGCTCACGGCGCAAGTCTAGGTCCGAACCCGGATGCTAGGGTCGGCGCAAATGGCAATGGTCAAGCCGTTCCGCGCGGAGCGCTACGACGAGTCGAAGGCAGGCCCGCTCGAGCGGCTGGTCGCCCCGCCGTACGACGTGCTCTCGCCCGGGCAGCGCGAGGAATACCTGGCGCGTAGCCCCTACAACGTCGTCCACCTGACGCTTCCAGACGACGAGGAGCAGGCGGGCCGTGACATTGCCGCCTGGCGCCAAGAGGGCGTGCTCACGAGGGAGACGAAGTCCGGCTACTGGCTCCTCTCGCAGGATTACATCGGTCCGGACGGTGTCTCCCGCACGAGAACGGGGTTGGTCGCATCGCTGCGAGCGGAGCCCTACGAAAACGGTGTCGTCCTCCCGCACGAGCGCACCCACAGCGGGCCGAAGGAGGGGCGGCTCCGGCTGCTCCGCGCCACTCGCACGCAGCTCGAGCCGATTTTCCTGCTCTACGAGGGGGATCCGCTCCAGCCGCCCGCGGGTGAGCCCGATCTCCAGAGCGGTGGGGACAAGCTCTGGCGTGTCGCCGACGCTCCGAGCTTCGAGAGGACAGAGCTCCTGATTGCGGACGGCCACCACCGCTACGAGACCGCGCTCGCGTACGCGCAGGAGGGCGGCTCGCCCTACCTGATGGTCGTCCTCGTGCCCACGAAACAGGAAGGGCTGACGATCTTTCCGACCCATCGAATGGCCGCACACGTGAACGGTGCGCACGGCGCTCCGATCGACGAGCCGGGGGACGAGCTGCCCGGGGTCGTCCTCTACCGCGACGGGAAGTACGAGCTGCTGAGCGGCGACGGTCTCGACGCCGAGATCGTCGAGCAGATCGCACCTGAGGGCGTGACCTATACCCCGCAGCGTGCCGACGCCGTTGCAACGGTCGACCGTGGTGACGCCGAAGCAGCGTTTCTGCTTCGTCCCACCCGCATCGAGGACGTCTGGGCGGTTGCGCGCCGCGGCGAGACGATGCCGCAGAAGAGCACGTACTTCTATCCCAAGCTCACGTCCGGCCTGCTGTTCCACCCACTTGACTGAGTGGCTCGCCCTCTGCCGCGCTGCGGTGGAGGACGTGCGCGGAGTGCT
>JBBWZE010000049.1:0-2555 GCA_039648845.1 Actinomycetota bacterium
GGTGGCGGGTATCAGCTACGGGCAAAGTTGCCGCTCACGTCATGACTCTGAGTGTCCTCATCGTCGACGACCAGGCGCTCGTGCGTGCCGGCTTTCGCATGATCCTCGATGCCGAAGAGGACATCGAAGTGGCCGGCGAGGCTGCGGACGGCGCGGACGCCGTCGCGGAGGCGCTCCGTCTGAAACCGGATGTCGTTCTCATGGACGTCCGCATGCCGCAGGTCGACGGAATCGAAGCGACGCGCCGCCTGCTAGCAGCCGACGGCGTGGACACGAAGGTCGTGATGCTGACGACCTTCGACATGGACGAGTACGTCTACGACGCGCTCAGGGCCGGCGCCAGCGGGTTTCTGCTCAAGGATGTTCCGCCCGAGCAGCTCGTGGCCGGTATCCGTGCGGTAGCGCAGGGGGACGCGCTGCTGGCACCGTCGATCACACGACGAGTCATCGAGGAGTTCGTCCGCCGGCCGCCACAGTCGGTTCGGACGGTCCCTGCCGAGCTCGCGGAGCTAACGGCGCGCGAGCTCGAGGTGCTGAAGCTCGTCGCACGCGGACTTTCGAACGCCGAGATCGCAAAAGAGCTTTTCGTCAGCGACACGACTGTGAAGACGCACGTGGCGCACCTTTTGACGAAACTCGATGTGCGCGATCGGGTGCAAGCGGTCGTGCTCGCGTACGAGTGCGGCCTCGCCGGCGGCGACGAGGCGTAGACGGGCTCATCCGAAAGGACGACGGCGGCGTTCTGAAAATCCGCCGGGCGACGACGCGAGATCGTTCCCGGCGCCGACGAAACTCAGCCTCTGCGGACCTAGCCTTCGCAGTGTCAATCGACACTACGAAGGAGGCTCGAGATGATCAGCACGGGAAACACGATCCACAACCCCGTAACCGGGGAGCGCATTACGTTCCATGCCACATCGGCCGACACGAATGGCGAGGCGGTCGTGATCGAGTGCACGGTTCAGCCGGATGGGTTCGTCGCGGCAACGCATGTCCATCCCTCGCAAAGCGAGCGCTTCGCGGTGATCGACGGGACGCTCGGCCTCAAGACCGGCAAGGAAAAACTCACGCTTGGGCGCGGCGAGGTCGCCGTTGTCGAACCAGGTACGCCGCATCGCTTCTGGAACGCCGGTGAGGACGAGGTGCGCTTCGTCTGCGAGGTACGACCCGCGCTCCAGTTCGAGTCGCTTCTCGAGACGATGTTCGCGCTCGCCGAGGACGGCAAGACGAATCGGAAGGGCATGCCGAATCCGTTGCGTCTGGCCGTGATCGCCCGGGCGCACTTCGAGACGGTGCGGCTGCCGCAGCCGCCGGCGTGGTTGCAGAAAGCAGGTCTTGCAATGGCCGCTCCGCTCGGACGAGCTCTCGGCTACGGCCCGACGTACGCGCCTGAAGTCACTGCACCGGCCGTTCCTGCAGTCTGATGAGGAGGAAGCACTTCTACTTCACGCTGCTGGTGCTGGTGCTGATCTTGCTGGCTCTCCCCGGTTTCGCCGCCAAGGCCGCGAGGCGGGCGGCCAGGCCTGCTCTCCGTTTCGCGTAGCTCATTACCGTGCCCCCGCCCGGCAGCGGGCGGGGGCACGCAGCGGGTCAGTCTGATCGCCGCGCCCTGAGAAGTCGGGCGGCGACCAGGGTGCCGATCACCGTGGCGGTCACCTTGACGGCCTTCCGTCCCCGGAGCTTCGAGACGCCGCCCGCCCGTGCTTCCATCCTCACAGGCACTTCCTCCACGCGCAGGCCGGCGTCGCTCAGCCGGAGAAGGGCTTCGACCTCGGGCGCCTCCGTGCGGAACGGCTCGGCGAGCACCGGCAGTGCCTTTGCATTGACCGCATAGAGACCGCTCGTCGCGTCCCCGAACGGTCGCTGCAGCGCGAGCCTCATGCCACGCCGAAGCAGGGCCGTGCCCAACTGGCGAGCCGGGCTCGGCAGGTAGCGGTAGGGCTCGTAGCCGTCACCCGAGACGAAGCGCGAACCGACCGCGACGTCGCAGTCGCCCGCGCGCACGATTGCGAGCAGCCGCCCCAGTTCGGACGGCGGGTGCTGCCCGTCGGCATCGACTCGGCCGCAATACGCGTAGCCATGATCGAGGGCCCAGCGATAGCCGGCGGCGATCCCGATCGGCAATCCGCGGTTGGTACCCAGCGAAAGGACTTCTGCTCCCCGTCCGCGCGCGATCTCGGCGGTACGATCGGTCGAACCGTCGTCCACCACCAGCACGTCCGCGTCCGGCAGTTCGCGCCCGAGGTCGTCGAGAACGTCCGGGAGGTTGCCCTCTTCGTTCCACGCCGGAATGAAGACCACCGTGTCGCTCATGGCCGCCGCCGTCCTTGTTCCAGCTCTTCCTCGGCTGCGCGCAGCTGACGCGAGCGCACCGTCAGGGCGCCGAGCTCCCAGATGAACGCGGATGGTGTCGGAAGGATGCGGGGGACTTCGAAGCTGGTTCGGATTCCCTGTGCCGCGTACAAGCGCCGGAAGAACCAGCGGGCGCGGTAGAGGTGCAGTGGGGTGCAGACCACGGTGGCGTGCTGGATCTGATGCGCCAGCAGCAGCGGAAG
>JBBWZE010000068.1:0-13297 GCA_039648845.1 Actinomycetota bacterium
CTCGACCTCGGTGTCGCCTTCGACGGTGACGGCGACCGCATGCTCGCGGTCGACGGGAACGGCGACATCGTCGATGGCGATCAAATCGTCTCGGTGCTCGCGCTCGACCGCGATGTCGACCTGGTCGCGGTGACCGTAATGGCGAACATGGGCCTGCATCGCCTGATGGCCGAGAACGGGATCCGCGTCGTCACGACCGATGTCGGCGACCGTTACGTGCTCGAGGCATTGCGCAGGGAAGGAGGTATTCTCGGCGGCGAGCAATCCGGGCACCTGATCTGGCTGGACGGGCACGTGACCGGAGATGGTCTGGTGGCCGCGCTTCTGCTTTGCAACGCATTGCACAGCCGTCCACTCGCGGAGGTCGCCGCAGTCATGCCGCGCTTCCCGCAGGCGAAGGAGAACGTCTCATTCGAGGCACACAAGCGGCTCAATCCCGCGATCGAAGAGGAGGTCGCGCGGATCAACGCCGAGCTCGGAGACCGCGGCCGGGTGCTCGTCCGGCCGTCCGGCACAGAGCCGCTCATCCGGGTGCTGGCCGAGGCGGAAACCGGCCCGGAGGCCGAAACCCTCTGTGGTAAGATCGCGGCTCTCGTGCGACGAGAGCTCGGCTGACCGTCTCGGCGAAAGGGACGGATCGCTCAGTCGGGCTTTTGCCGTTTTCGAGAGCCCGTTTTCGGAAAAACCGCGAATCTGGAGCATTTCGATCCACCTCTGAAGGCACGAGGCGGCAACTGAGAGGAGTTTCGGGTGTGCGGGATCATCGGGTACGTCGGTAGCCGTGCTGCAAAGGAACTATTGCTCCACGGCCTCGAGCGCCTCGAGTACCGCGGCTACGACTCGGCCGGCATCGCGCTGCGCGAGAACGGCAGTCTCGAGTACGTGCGCGCGGTCGGAAACCTTCAGTTTCTGAAAGATGCCGCGGGCCCGAACGGGTCCAAGTCGAACCACGGCCTCGGTCACACGCGCTGGGCGACGCACGGCGCCGTCAACGAGCAGAACGCACACCCGCTGACGGGTTGTGAGGACGGTCGGCTTGCGATCGTGCTGAACGGAATCGTCGAGAACTACCGCGAACTCAAGGAGTCGCTCGAAGCAGAGGGTCATCGCTTCACATCCGATACCGATGCGGAAGTCGTCGTGCACCTCGTCGAGCAGAACTACGACGGCGATCTCGTGCGTGCCGTGCAAGCCGCCTCGCTTCTGCTGGAAGGCCACTTCGCCTTCGTCGTGATCCATTACGACCAGCCCGACCTCCTCGTCGGCACGCGCCGGCAATGCCCGCTGGTCGTCGGGGTCGGGGACGGCGAGATGTTCCTGGCCTCGTCGATTGCGGCCTTCCTCCGCGAGACGCGCAAGGTGCAACTGATCGAGGACGGCGAAGTCGTTGCGATCACCCCAGCGGGCGCACGGTTCTTCACAGACGAGGGCGAGGTCGAGCACAAGGAAGTCGAGCCAATCGACTGGGACGACGAGAGCGCCGTCAAGGGCGGCTACGAGACGTTCATGCTCAAGGAGATCTACGAGCAGCCCGAGGCGGTTCGCGAAACGATCGGCGACCGTGCGCGCCGCGGGAAACTCGTGCTGGAAGGGATTGGTCTCAACGAGTTGGAGATCCAGAACCTGCGCCGGATCGTGATCGTCGCCTGCGGCACCGCCTACCACGCTGCCGTCACGGGGCGATACATCGTCGAGGAGTGGGCACGCATCCCCGTCGAGCCGGACATCGCGAGCGAGTGGCGCTACCGCAACCCGGTGCTCTCGAAGGACACGCTGGTGATCGGGATCACGCAGTCCGGCGAGACCGCCGACACGATCGCGGCCATGCGCCTCGCTCGTGAGCAGGGCGCTCGGACGCTCGCGATCACGAATCAGCTCGGAACACAGATCACGCGTGAGGTCGACGCGGTCCTCTACACGCGCGCCGGGCTTGAGATCAGTGTCGCCGCGACCAAGACGTTCACGGCACAGGTAGCCCTGCTGTCGCTG
The DNA here is from genome assembly GCA_039648845.1 of Actinomycetota bacterium. GTDB lineage: Bacteria > Actinomycetota > Thermoleophilia > Gaiellales > Gaiellaceae > 3-1-20CM-4-69-9. The sequence goes on from JBBWZE010000068.1 coordinate 1,990, forward strand.
ATCGCGCTGAAGCTGGCGCAGATCCGGCGCACGCTGCCTGCCGAAGAGATCGAGTACATCCTCGAGGAGCTCTTCGACCTCCCCGAGAAGATGGAGCAGTTCCTCGACGCCGACCATCCGATCGAGGAGATCGCGCAGCGCCACTACAACAAGCCGTTCTTCCTCTACCTCGGGCGGCACATCGGGCTCCCGGTCGCGCTCGAGGGCGCGCTGAAGCTGAAGGAGATCTCCTACATTCCGACCGAGGCGTACTCGGCCGGCGAGATGAAGCACGGCCCGATCGCCCTCCTCGACTCCGATACGCCCGTCGTCTGCATCGCCATCGATCAGAAGGTGGTGTACGACAAGGTCGTTTCGAACATCCAGGAGGTGAGGGCGCGCGGGGCGCAGGTGATCGCGATCGCGACCGACGGGAACGAGGACATCCAGCATCATGCTGACGACGTCATCTACATCCCGCGGACGCCCGCCTTCCTGCAGGCGGTGCTCGCCGTGCTGCCGCTCCAGCTGCTCGCCTACCGCATTGCGCGATTGCGCGGGCTGAACGTCGACCAGCCGCGCAATCTGGCGAAGACGGTCACGGTCGAGTAGCTAAGTCTCGGCCTGCTCCAACTCGACTTCGGCGCGTCTCACCAACTCGTTCGCCTCAGCCGCTCTTTGGCGTGCGTCGGCCAGATTCGATTCGGCGCGGGTTGCGGCCCGCTCTGCCTTCGCAGCTTCTCGCTTCGCCTTCGTGACACCCTCCCGCAGCTTGCGGAGACGCTCCTGTCGTCGGCGTTGCACTGCCGCCGAAGGCGCCTTCGGCGGCGCGGCCTCCGGTTTCGGTTCGGACCGGATCTCCATTCCCGCGAGAGCGCCGAAGCCGGTTGCCTCGAGCTCCTCGCTCAGCCGGCCCTGTTCGAGCAGCCCCCGCCCGGCTGGGTCGACGGCCGCCGCGCGGAGCGTCCCCGCGATCCGCTTCGGGTCGGCGGAATGTCCGACCTCCTGCAGAAGCTCTTCGCCTCGCTGCGTCAGGTTGCGCAGAAGGTTGCGTTCGTCGGCCGTAGCCGCTCGCAGTTCCTGACTTTCACCGCGGAGGGCCGCCTGCTGTGCAGCTCGTAGCCGGCTTCCTGCATCAAGGAGCGCTCGAACCTCGTCAGGGTGGCGGCGCGCAAGCTGGTTGACGGCCCACAGCGCGACAGTCGGCTTACGCAGCTGCTTGACGCGTGCCGCAGCCTCAACCTGGCCTGCCTGCTTCAGCCGCTGCGCGAGGTCGTTGCGCGCAGGGATGAAGTCTGCCGGGAGCAAGGCGTACAGGTCGTCGAGCTCGGCCTCGAGTTCGGGCACAGCGGCAAGCGGCTTCGGCACCGCCGCGTTGTAGCAATCCTGTGCGCTAGGAGACGGCGGTATCGCCCGGACGCGGCTCGACCACGCCCGAATCGGGTGGGCCGACCGGCGACAGCGGTCTCAGCGGCCGCAGGTAGAGCGTGTCGTAGGCGAGCGCGGCCAGTGCGCCGCCGACGAACGGGCCGGCGTACCAGACCCAGGCGTCGCTCCAGTGGCGTGAGAGGAGCTCAGGCCCGAAGGCGCGGGCCGGGTTCATTGCGGCGCCCGTCATCGGGCCGCCCATCAAGACGTCGATCGTGACGGTCAGCCCGATTGCCAGCCCGGCTATCGACTTGAAGGCGCCGCCCGGATCGGCTGCGGTGGCGAAGACCACCCAGACGAGGAAGAACGTCAGCACCAGCTCGATCACGAGCCCTTGCCAGACGCTGACGCCGCTCGTGAGGCCTGGAGCGCCGAGGTTCGTCAGCCGCCGTGCGCTCTCGGGATAGAGCCAGCGCAGCAACGCAGCTGCGGCCGCGGCCGCGGCGAACTGCATGCCCCAGTAGACGACTGCCAGAGACGGCGCGATGCGGCGCGTCACGAGAAAGCCGAGCGTGACGGCGGGGTTGAGATGACCGCCCGAGATGTGTCCGACGGCAGAGACCATGACAGCGATCGCGAGCCCGTTGGCGAGGGCGACGCCGACGAGCGTCAGACCGCTGTAGACGTCGAGCGCCTGCGCGTTGACGATCGCGGGCGCCAGTGCCTTTGCGATGGTGAGGGTCGACCCGGCGCCGACGAAGACAAACGCAAAGGTGCCGACGAACTCGGCGAGGCCACGCCGGAGCGGCTCGTGATCCATCGCGGATGGAAGCTACGGGGAGGGTCGGACGGTGCGTGCTACGCGGCTCGGACCGGGCGTCCGGCGACGCGGCCCGCCCGAACAGCCGCGAGCGCATCGTCGAGCTTGCCGAAGATCGCGAACGTCGGGCCGAGGCCTGTCAGATCGAGGATCTGATGGACCTGCGTGTACGTCCGATCGTGCAGGAGGAGCGCAAAGCCGAGAGCCGATCGCTCGGCGCGGTGGCGCCCGACCAGAAGGACGCTCAACGTCGTCGAGTCGATGAACGAGGCGTCGCGCAGGTCGATGACGATGCGCAGACCCTCCTCGAGGAGGCCGGCGAGTTCGCTTTCGAGCCGCTCAGCGGAGTAGGCGTCGTGCTCCCCGACGAGGGCGACCACGGCAGCCGGTGGATCCCGCCTAGCTAGGGTGACGGAGATCGGCGCCATTATTTTCAAAGAATAAACGCGGGTCGGGCCCGGGCGGATACGGGTCGGCGTCAGTCGTCCGTGTTCTTTCGCCTCAGCCCCTTTGTGCGGGACCGACGTTGCTTGTCCTCGAGCCGGCGGCGGCGGGACGCCTCGGTCGGCTTGGTCGGCACCCGTCGGCGCTCCACCCGGAGCGCCCGGCGGAGCTGTTCCACCAGCCGCTCGACGGCAAGCTCACGGTTCCGGGCCTGGCTCCGCTCGTCCTGTGCGAGGGCGCGCAGCACGGGCCCTGCCCGGGAGATGACACGGCGCTTCTGGGTGTCCGTGAGCGCGTTCGACGCCTCCACGTCGAAGATCGCCTCGACGCGCGTTTCGGACTTCTGTGCGTGCTGCCCGCCGGGCCCGCTCGAGCGCGAGAAACGGAGCTGCACCTCGGCAAGCGGCAGAACGACGGAACGGGTCACGCGAATAGACTCGCCCTCCATGGCCGCAATTCTGCTGGACGTCGACGGTGTCTTCCACGTGTCGGGCGAACCCATCGCCGGGGGGGCCGACGCCGTCCGACGACTTCGTGCCGACGGGCACAGAATCCGCTTCGTCACCAACAGCACGACGCGCGCGCGCGCAACCCTGGCGGAGGAGCTGCGCGCCATGGGAATCGAGCTCGACGACGAAGAGCTGCAGACCACGCCGCGGGCGGCGGCGCAGATGCTGGCCGGCCGCCGAGTGCTCGCGCTCACGATGCACGCGATCGTGGGCGAGCTCGAGGGGATCGAGCTGGTCGGCGAGGACGCTGAGGCCGTCCTCATCGGTGGCGCCGACGAGACCCCAGAGACGAATCTCGTCTTCAGCTACATGAACCTGGCCCGCGCCTTCCACGAGCTGGAGGCCGGCGCGCAGCTCTACTCGCTCCACAAGAACCGGTGGTGGCAGACGAAGAACGGGCCGCTCCTCGACGCCGGCGTTTTCGTCGCCGGGCTCGAGTACGCAGCGGAAACCGATGCGATCGTCCTCGGTAAGCCTTCGACTCCCTACTTCGAAGCCGCGTTGAAGGCCCTAGACGCGGAGCCGGCTCTCACTTGGATGGTCGGAGACGACATCGAGGCCGACATCGGCGGCGCCGTGGCGCACGGCATGAAGTCCGTCCTCGTCCGCACGGGAAAGTTCAGGCCCGACGCAGTCGAGGCGAGCCGTGCCCGGCCGGACGGGATCATCTCGTCGATCGCCCAGCTACCTGACTGGCTCGAGGACCACCTGTGACCCTATGACAGTCGGTGTCGACCTGATCGAGATCGAGCGCGTACGCCGCGCGCTCGAGCGCTATCCCGGATTCCGGGAGCGGTGCTTCACCGAGGCGGAGCGCGCGTACTGCGACTCGCGGGCGAACCCGGCTCAGAGCTATGCCGGCAGGTTCGCCGGCAAGGAGGCAGTCGGAAAGGCGCTCGGGTTCGGAGTCGCGCGCGCGTTCGCGTGGCGGGACATCGAGATCGCGGGCCGGCCGAAGCCGTCCGTGCGCCTGAGCGGGCGGATCGCGGCGTGGGCCGAGCGCGTGGGCGCCGGTTCCATCGACCTGTCAATGACGCACTCGCGCGAATTGGCGAACGCGGTCGCGGTCATCGACAAGGGCTGATGTTCGAGCCGCTCTACACGGCGGACGAGATGCGCATCGCCGAGCAGGGCCATGACGTCGAGACACTGATGGAACGGGCTGGCCGCGCGGTGGCTGACGCCGTCCTGCGCAGGTATCCGGACGCGCACCGGATCGCAGCGGTATGCGGCAGGGGCGCGAACGGGGGCGACGGGAGGATTGCCCTACGCGCCCTCGCGGATTCCGGGCGTGAGACGAGCATGGAGCTCGCAGGCGACCCCGAAGTCATCATCGACGCCCTCTTCGGCACCGGCTTTCGCGGCGAGCCGCGCCAGGATGCGGCCGGCCTGATCGACCGCATCAACGGCGCGGGTGTTCCGGTCCTGTCGGTGGACATCCCTTCGGGCGTCGACGCGTCGACGGGCGAGGTTCCGGGCGCCGCCGTTCGCGCCGAAGCGACCGTGACGATGCACGGACGCAAGGTTGGGCTCGTCGTCGCCCCGGGCCGCTTCCACGCCGGCGAGGTCGAGGTCGCCGACATCGGCCTCGAGCATGCAGAAACTGAACATCGTCTCGTGACCGATGCGATCCTTCGGCTCGTTCCGCGCAGGAGCGGGGGCGACACGAAGTACACCGCGGGATCCGTGCTGGTCGTCGGCGGCTCGCCGGGGATGACGGGCGCGGTCTGCCTGGCTGCCGAAGCCGCGTTCCGCGCCGATGCGGGCTACGTCGCGGTCGCGGTGCCGGCACAGTCACTCCCGGTCGTCGAGACCCTGTTGGTCGAGGCGGTGAAGGCGCCGCGCGAACGGCTCGACGAGCTCGCGAAGCGCGCATCGGCTTTCGCCGTCGGGCCTGGACTGGGCCGCGGCGACGAGGAGCATGCGCTGGCACGTCGGCTGCTCGCGGACCTGGAGCTGCCCGCGGTCGTCGATGCGGATGCACTCTTCGAGCTCGAAGCTGCCGATTGGCCCGCTGCGCGGGTGCTCACTCCTCATTCAGGCGAGCTCGGGCGCCTGCTCGGGGAGGATTCGAGCTGGGTGGACGCACACCGGCTCGACGCGGTGCGACGCGCGGTCGACCGCTACGGGTGCGTCGTGTTGCTCAAAGGCCCCGGCACGCTCGTAGGCGCACCCGGGAAAGGGGTGCTGGTGTGCGACGCGGGGACGCCTGCGTTGGCGACTGCGGGAACCGGCGACGTGCTCACCGGTGTGATCGCAGCCTTCCTGTCAAAAGGAATGGAGGCGAGCGTCGCCGCGGCCGCCGGGGCTGTCGCCCACGGCCGCGCCGCCGAGCTTGCGCCGCACCAGGTCGGCCTCGTCGCCTCCGACGTGATCGACTCCCTCCCCCTAGCACTCGGCTAGTCATTGCACCGTTCAGAGATCAACATCGACCTCGGCGCCTTGCGACGCAACGTGCGCACGCTCTTGCGCGCGCTCGACGGTTCCCAGCTCTGGGCTGTGGTCAAAGCCGACGGTTACGGACACGGCGCGACCGACGTCGCAGGCGCGGCGCTCGGCGCGGGCGCGACGGCACTCTGCGTCGCGACCATCCCCGAAGGCCTCAGCCTGCGGGACGAGTACCGCACCGAGCGGATCATCGTCATGGGCCCGGCCGCCTCGAACCGGGAGGTCTCGCAGGCCCGCGCCGCCGGGCTCGAGCTCGCGATCGCCGACGGCGAGATTCCCGAAGGCGTGCCCGTGCACCTGAAGCTCGACACCGGCATGGGCCGCTATGGGCTCTCAGAGCTCCCCGCGCCGCCGACCGAGGTCGTCGGGTTGATGACTCACCTGGCGACGGCCGACAGCGACGCCGGTTTTGCCCGGGCGCAGCTCGAGCGGTTCCGCTCCGCGACCGAGCAGTACAGGCACCTCGCGCGACATGCGGCGAACAGCGCGGCCGTGTTGCGGCTGCCGGAGTCGCACTTCGACGCAGCCCGTTGCGGAATCGCGATCTACGGTCTCTCGCCCTTCAACACCGATCCCCAGGAGGACGGGCTCGAGCCGGTCCTTTCGTGGCAGACAGCGCTGGCGCAGGTGAAGCGGCTCGAGGCCGGCCAGAGCTCCGGCTACGGCCGGCGTTTCGTCGCCACCGCTCCCACGTGGATCGGGATCGTCCCGGTCGGCTACGGGGACGGCTTCCGGCGCGACCTTGTCGGTACCGAGGTAAGGGTCGCAGGCGAGCTGCGGCGGGTGGTCGGGACGGTGTCGATGGATTCCTTCGCTGTTGAGCTCGACCGGGAACTGCCGGTTGGCGCTCCGGTCGCCCTGCTCGGGCACGGCGTGCTCGCGGAGGCGCACGCCCGCCTGGCGGACACGATCAACTATGAGGTCGTGTGCGGAATCGAGAGCGGACCACTACGCGCGCGCCGCACGGTGATCGATGCCTGAGTCGAGCTCGAACATCGACGATGTGCGTACGCGCTTCGGCGCAACGGCCGAGCGCGTCGCTGATCACGCCCGGCAGCAGATCGAAACGGTGCGCGAGCAGCTGCGCACCTTCGTCGTTCCGAGCGGAGACGAGCGGGCGATCGACAGCGGGACCGGCGCGGGCACGCTTGCACTGGCACTGGCGCCCCTCGTCCGCGAGGTCGTCGGTGTCGACATCGTCCCCGAGCTGCTCGAGCGGGCCCGCAAAGAGGCTCCGGCGAACGTCAGCTTCGTCGAGGGGGACGCGACGAAGCTTCCGTTCGAGATCGGCTCGTTCGATCTCGCCTGCACGCGGCGCACGCTGCATCACATCGCGCATCCGGAGCCGGCCATTGCCGAGCTCGCGCGCGTCACCGTGCCCGGCGGACACGTCTTCGTCGACGACCAGATTGCGCCGGTGGATCCGCTGGCTGCATTCGAGCTCGACCGCTTCGAGCGGGCGCGCGATCCTTCACATACCCGGACGCTGCCCGACGTCGACCTTCGGCAGTTGTTCGAGGCCAACGGGCTCGTCCTGATCCGCGCGCGTTTCCAGACGCACCGCCGTGAGCTCGACTACTACCTCGATCTCGCCGGCTGCGAGGGCGACGCACGGGAACGTGCAAGGCAACTGTCTCCCGGAGGGCCCAAAGCCTACGTGGCCGAGAGCGGCTGGTACCTCCTCCGCAAACCCTAGTGGTCTGACCGGCAACGTTCGCCGGGCCTCTGGCTTGGTGCTCACGACCCAGGAACCGGGCAACGTTACCGGCCAAACCACTAGGAACCGCCGCGGTAGCCACCGCGTGAGGAAAGCCTCGCGACGAGCCCGGGCGCGAGTGCCTGCGCGATCGCCGCCGCTCGGTACCACCGCGGCACGAACGTCTCTCGCTTGTCGCGCTCGAGGACCTTGAGGACGTGTTGCGCCACGTGTTCCGGGCCGACGACAAGTCGACGCAGGAGCGCGCTGCGCAGTGCCGACGCCTGCGGGAATCCTTCCGTCTCCACGAAGCCCGGGTTGACGGTGTGCACGTGGATGCCTCGCCCGCGCAACTCCGCGGCGGTCGAGCGGGAGAAGGCGAGCTCCGCGTGCTTGGAGGCCGAGTATGGGCCAGACGGAGCGAAGGCGACCGTGCCCGCGACCGAGACGATGTTGACGACGTCGGAGCGTCTCGCGGCTTCAAGCCCCGGCAGGAACGCGCGCAGTGACCACACCGCCCCCAGGTAGTTCACGCGCAGTACCTCCTCCAGCCGGTCGAGCTCGATCGTGGCGAACCCGGCCCGCCCCGGGATGCCTGCATTGTTCACAAGCAAGCGAATCTGCTCATGACGTCCCAGCACAGACGCCGCTACACGTTGGACATCTTCGCGACGACCGACGTCGCACACTTCATATTCGCCCGCGAGTTCCTCGGCGAGCGCGCGCAGCCGGTCCTCGCGGCGGGCGAGCAGCACCAAGCGGAAGCCTTCACCGGCCAGCGCGCGGGCGATCGCCTCGCCGATCCCGCTCGAGGCACCCGTGACGACGGCTACCCGGTCGTGATCTACCGGCAGACCTTTACGTGCCGCGTCGCAGCGAACGTGCGGCCGGCGGCATCCGTCGCGATGGCTCGCAGCTCGTGCCTTCCGTCCCGAACGAGCCGCGTGGCCCATGTGCCCGAGAAGACGTCGGCCGCCCCTTCCCGGTCTATCTGGATCTGCTTCCCGTCGACGAAGAAGCGCACCGATCGCACTCGCTTCGTCGAGCTCGCGACGGTCACCAGCGCGGCCGTCTGCGCGACGCACTCGTTCTCGACCGGCGTGACCCAGGTGAGTGCCGGCCCGGAGACACCCGTGATTCCCACCTGCCTGAACGCCGTATTGGGCAGGATGTCCGAGCCCACCGAGTTGACGTTCTTCGACTCCTGGTAGTCGGCGGCGCTGATGACTGCGCGGGTGTGTCCTGTCGGGATCTTCGACGCCTGCTGCGGCAGAGGGAAGACGGCAATCCCGGTGGTCGGGTCGTACAGCACCGCACCGACGAGCACGCCTCGGTACGCGATCACCAGCGACACCGGATCGACGCCGGCGCTCTTGTCGGTCACCCGCGCGACGATCGTCGGACGTCCGGCGGCGACGCGCTTGGTCAGCAGTCGGACTCGCGGCGGGCGGACGTCGTTGACCCACGAGCGGAGCACGTAAGTGCCGGGGAGGGGGCGGTGCGTGAAGTCGTCCGAGCCCGAATCGACCGAGACGTAGAAGCGCTGGATCTTCGGAAACGACGCTCCGGCTGCGCCGATGTCGAAGCTGAAGTCGGACATCAACTCGTTGACGTTGACCGGTGTTCCCGCGTATCCCTGCACGTCGCGCTCGTTGGGAGAGCCGAGGAACCACGGGTCGACACTCGACCCTGCGCTCGACGCCTCGATCGCGACGCCGACGTTGGCTACGGGCCGGTTGATGCTCGTGACGTAGAGCGTTTCCGAACCTGTCTCGTTCATCGGCGGGCCGACGTAGTCAGGCGGAGGACCGAACGGCTCGGAGGGACAGCAGTACGCAGAGACACGGTTCGGTCCTTTCACGGTGTCGCCGAGCTGGAAGCGTTCGAGCCGCTTGGCCTGCAGCAGGCCGAGCCTGGGCCTACCGACGAAGAATTCGTATGGAATCCTGTGCGTGACCTCGCCGCGCCGCAGCACGATGAGCCCGTAGTCCTCACCTGCTGCCGCGTCTGCACTGCCCCGCGCCACCGCGGCGAGGTCTGCTTCGCCTCCGGGCGGGATGACGAGGGCGGGCGGCACGTCGAGCGACGCCCCGGCGGATGTCTGCTGCGGCACAAGCTGGACGTCCCAGGCCCCCGCGCCGCCGCCGGCATCCGTGACGCGTAGGAGCAGCGCTCTGCTGTCGCCCGCGTGGTTCACGTCGAGATCCTGGAACGAGAGCGTGGCCGGCTCGGTCAGCACGAGGGGCCGTGCCGCACGCGGCAGGTCGACCAGGCCTCCGCCCTCGAGCGTGACTGCGGCCTCCCGGGTGCGCGCGGTGTCGTCCCAGGCTGCGCCTGCGGTCGAGACGAGAGCAGACTTGACCTGCTGCGGCGACCAGCCGCGGTGAAGCTGAAGCAGTAGCGCGGCGGCGCCCGAAACGTGGGGTGCGGCCATGCTGGTGCCGTCGAAGACGGCGAAAGGCGAGCCGCCGGTGAATTCGGGCAGGGTGGACGAGAGGATCTGACCTCCGGGAGCGGACACATCCGGTTTGAGCAGATGCTCGAACGCGGTCGGTCCGCCAGAGGAGAAGCTCGTGACGACGCCGCTGCGGCCCGTCTCGACACGCTGAACCGCGTTGCCGATCGTGACTGCAGCGGCACCGCCCGTCCCGGCGAGATAGGCGCGGAGACGCGCGCCGTCGAGGTCGGAGATCATTCCAGCCGGCACCGGCAGCTCGATCGGAATTCCGTCCGGGCCGCCGGCACGATTGTCGACGAGCACGAGCGCGATCGCCCCTGCCCGCGCAGCACGAAGGGCTTTGGAGACGAACGTGCAGTGCCCGCGAGAGGCGAAGGCGATGTCGCCGTCGAGCGATCCGGCGCGCAGCTGGGACTTGTCGGGATTGTTCGTGTCGTCGTCGGGACCGCAGAGACGGCGGTCAAGGCTCTTCCCGTCGTTTCCGGTGAGCGCGCCGACGTCGATCAATCGGTGGCCGGTGATGCCAAACGAACCTGGGAAACGGCCTCCGGCGGCGCCCACCATGGCGATGCTCCGCAGGTCGCCTGGCGCTCCGGCCGTGCGCACCGAGAGCGTGGGCGCGAAGACGTGCGTGTTCGAGACCGCCGCGACGGTGATCGCCTCGGGAGCCGATCCCGGCGAGCCGACCGAGCCCATGCCGAACTGGTCGCGATCGTTGCCTGCCGAGATGACCGGCACGACGCCGGCAGCCGTCACGTTCCGAATGACGTCGATCAATGCGTCGTTCGCGGGCTCGGTCTCGGCGCCGCCGCCGGAGAAGTTGATCACGTCCATGCCGTCGCGCACGGCGAACTCGAATGCAGCGGCGATCTCGGGCGTGTTGGCGATGTGTCCGATCGGCGTCGGGACGTTGAAGACCCGGTAATTGCCGATCCACGCGCGCGGCGCGACGCCGGAGAGCCCGCACGTCGGCGGGTGGTCACTGCCTCCGGGAGAGCACGTTCCCGCGTCACCGGCGGCGATGCCCGCCACATGGGTCGCGTGGAACGAAGCCTGTCGGTCGATCGGCAATCGGCCCGACCGGCCCGAATCGGGTCCGGGAAAGGCTCGCGCAACGATCACCTTCGGCGTCGTCCACTTGCGTCCGCCCTTCGGGAAGCCGGCCGGATAGGAATAACCGGCTGGATTCAGGAACGGATTGGTGCTGTCGACGCCGTCGTCGACGATGCCGATCTTGATCCCGTCGCCTTTCACGCCCGTGAGCGTCTGCAGCTCGGTCGCTCCGATGACGGACGGGCTCGTGTCGGTGGCGAGGTGGTAGCGGACGCTCGGGTAGACCTTCCGCACGAACCCGAGGCGGGCGAGGCTGGGAAGACTCGTCACCGGCAGCGTGACGACGAATCCGTCGAGCACCACCTGGTAGCGCCGGCCGATTCGCGCCGTCGGGATTGCCCGGAGCAGCCGGGCCGCCGCAGTGCGCTGCGCCGTTGCGATGCGGGCGAGATAGATCTGCGAGGTCACGCTCGCGACGTCGAGCCGGTGTGCAGACCCGATGCCGGTGAGGCCCCGGCCGTATGCGGCCGCGA
>JBBWZE010000072.1:0-14156 GCA_039648845.1 Actinomycetota bacterium
CAGAATTTCGCGAGCTCCTCCCAGTTGCTTCGCTGGCGCAGGGCTTGGGTGGCGCGGGCGCGCAAACCCAGAGCGACGGCTGCGTCCCGCTCGTCCATGCGGCTGGAGAAACTAGCTGTTAAGCCGCTGAGCGGCGTCTGGGAGCGAACCTCAGCCCGACATCGAAGGGGATGCGGTCTTCGGCGACGATCGCCGCGGCCACCCGCCCATCCTCGGCCAGTACGACGTCCCGCAACGGCCCGAGAGGCCGGCCGTTCCGCTCGACCACGCCGCCCCGCAGATGGCTCAGGGCGACCGTTCGAGACCGGTAGAAGTCCAGCTCGCGCTCCTCGAGCAGAACGAGCGGCGACAGGATCCGGATCTCCCCGCTGCCGATGGTTGCCGTCGGCAGAGGAAGAAAGCGGTGCACCTCGTCGCCGCAGAGGACGTCGAGCCCTACTGCCCGTTGAGCGTCGCGATCGAGGAGCAGGTCGACAGGTCGCCCCAGCTGGATCCCGTGCAACCGGACGGGCAGCGCCAGCAGCTCGTCTCCCGTTCTCTCAATCATCCAGCCGCCATCGTGCCCGGACCGACCGGACGCAACACCTCAGAACCCCTCTTCGCCCAGGAGAGGGACGAAGCGACACGGCACGGAGCGCAGGACGGCGGGGCCTTCCGGGCTGCGGACGATCACTTCCAGACGCTGCATCCCGCGCCGGCCGACCGGCACGACGAGACGCCCGCGTGGCTCGAGCTGGTCGTAGAGCGTGCGCGGCAGCTCAGGCGCCGCAGCCGCGACCGCGATCGCGTCGAAGGGCGCGCGTTCGGGAAGGCCGCGCGAGCCGTCGCCGACGTGGACACTGACGCGCCCGTAGCCCGCGGCTTCGAGGTTCGCGCGCGCACGCTCGGCGAGCTCGGGGATGCGCTCGATCGTGTCAACCTCCGCGGCGAGCTCGGCCAGCACTGCTGCCTGGTAGCCGGAACCCGTGCCGACATCGAGAACCCGTTCTGTCCCGGTCAGAGCGAGCGCCTCGCAGATGCGCGCGACCATGTACGGCTGCGAAATCGTCTGGCCGCCACCGATCGGCAGAGCAGCGTCGTCGTAGGCACGGTCGCGCAGCTTCTCGGGGACGAAGAGCTCACGTGGGACTCGTTCCATCGCGGCGAGCACGCGCTCGTCGACAACGTCCCTGCCGCGTAGCTGCGCGTCGACCATCCGGCTCCTGCGCTCGGCAGCGGAATCAGGCGGCACGCGTGAGCGTACGGGCATAGGCGGGAGGCGCCACGCCGAAATGCCGAAGGGCTGCGGGGGCGATCTCGACGATGGACCGCGGTTGCGCGTCGATTCCGATCGTCAGCATCGGGACCTCCGAGTCCCCGCGCCGCAAGGAGCCGTGACTTCCCCCGCCGGAGTGATGGCGGCCGGCGAGATCCGCGAACTCGAATCCCGGCGTGGCGGAGACGATCACCTCACCGGCGTTCGGATTGTTGAGCGCCGCCCAGGCTCGCTCCAAACCGTCCGGATACCCGAGCAAGCCCTCGTCCCCGGTCGTGTTCCACCCACCCACATCCGGGACGAAGCGCAGTTCCTCTCCTTCGCGACGCGCAATCGCGTCCGCCCCTTCGCGGAACAGGACCGTCTCTGCGGACTCCTGCTCGTCGAGCCGCTGCGCGAGCGCCCGTGCATCCGGCGCGGCTCCGCCGAGCCGGTAGACCATCCCGGCCCGGTTGGACGCGGTGACGAGCACGTCGTCGAGGTCTGCGAACGGCGCCTCGAGGCGAACATGCCGGTCGACGTGCGTCTGACCATGGTCGGAGCAGAGGACTACCGCGTAGCGCTCGAGGAACTCATCCGGTCCGCCGGCGGCGTCGAGGAGAGCGCCGATTGCGGCGTCGCTGCGCGTCAAGGCCTCGAACGCCTCGTCAGGCCCGTGTGCATGCGAGGCGAAGTCGTAGTCCGGCAGGTAGTAGACGAGGAAGTCGAAGCCGTCACGCGTGACGAGCCAGCGGCCCACAGCTGCCGCGTAGCCGTCGATGGAGCCGTGCGACCGTCCGAAGACCGCAAGGGGCGCGCCGGTCGGATCTGACTCGAACAGGTTGTAGAAGAAGAAACGCTTCGGCCCGTAAGCCGGGAACGTCAGCCCCGGAAGCGTTGGCAGGTGTGGCGTGCGCCCGCGGTAGCAGGTGATGTTGATCGCCGCCGCGGTCAGTCCTGCGTCTTCGAGCGCTTCGTAGACGGTGACCGCCTCCGTGCCGAGGTGAAGCCGATTCATGTTGATGATCGTGTCGACGAGCGAGCGCGTCATGCCCGCGGCGCGCACCGCCCCGAACGAGGAGCCGTACTCGACGAGCCGTGCTCGCTCGCGGTCGTACCAGACGAGGTGCGGGATGCGATGGACGTCTGGGTGCGCACCGGTCGCCAGCGAGGAGAGACAGACGGGCGTCAGGGAGGGGAACGTCGAGATCGCGCGAGAATAGGACCCCTGCTCGGCGAGAAACGAAAGGGCCGGGGTGCGGTCGTCACCGACGGCTGCCTCGAACGTCGACGGCGTCAGCCCGTCGATGACGATCAGGATGAGGGACTTAGTCTTTTGCAAGCGATCGCAATCCGGCGTACCGCTCGCCGGCGCGGCCGCGCAGGCGCAGGGCGAGCGCCGGCAGGAGCGTCGCCTCCAAATACCCGGCAACCGGAATCCAGGCGACGGCCGCGAACACCGCCGCGGCGAGGGCGATGAAGATCGCCGTGCCGAACCGGGAGCCGCCGCGACGGAGCGCCCCCGAAACCAGTTGCGCCGCGCCGAGGGAACCGAGCGCACCGCCGACACCGCCGCCCACGGCCTCGTCCCACTGGCCGAGGGCGAGGCCGATGGCGACACCGGCCCCTGCAGCGACTATGAGAGCAGCGATCAGCGCCGCTCGCGTTCCGAGCAGAAATCCCGCCAGCAGCACGCCGACCGCGGCGCCGAGCCCTGCGCAGACGCCGATCCAATACCAGCTTCCCATCGGTAACCGAGTGTAGTTTGCGCGGCCCGCCTGCCGGGAAAGAAAGAGAGCCCTTTCCCCCGCACTCAGGCCCAGGAGGACAAGCAAGTGAGAGACGACGCCATGCCGCTGCTCGTCTTCTTCTGGTCGGAACGTTCGGGCCCGGCGCGGCGCATGGAGAGCCTCCTCGCGCACCTCGCCCGGAAGGAGCGAAGCCGGCTCCGCGTGATGCGCGTCGACGTCCGGGAGCAACCCGAGCTCGCCGAGCGCTTCCGCGTGGCGGCCGTGCCCACGCTCGTGCTCGTGAGGGGCAAATGCGTCGTCGACAGGATCGAGGGGCGCGCGAGCGCTCCCAGGATCGAGGACATGCTCGCCCGCCATCTCGCCGCTGGGGCCGTGTAGCGGCAAACCGGTCGCCGGCTGTCTCCGTAGGTCCCGTGACGCCCGGGTGCCACTGCCCCGGTGCCCGGGCGCCCTCGTGATCGGGGCAGGCAAGGAGGGCAAGGGGGATGAGAAGAAGGGGAGTACTCGCGACCCTCGCGGTCGGCGTCACTGCACTCGGCATCGCCGCGTTCGCACTGGCCGGCGGATCGGGTGCCGGATTCAACCATCTCAGGGCGACGATGAGCGGATACCAGGAAGTGCCTTCGGTGTCGTCGACCGGCACGGCTGACTTCACGGCCGACGTCAGCACGAACGGAACTTCGATCGCCTGGCAGCTCAGCTACAGCGGGCTCGAAGGAGCCGTCCAGCAGTCGCATATCCACTTCGGGCAGCGCAGCGTCAACGGCGGCATCTCCGTGTTCCTGTGCACGAATCTCGGGAACGGGCCGGCCGGGACGCAGGCCTGCCCGCAATCCGGAACGATCGGCGGAACCATTACGGCCGCTGACGTGTCACCGGCGATTCCCGCGACGGCGGCGGCGCGGACGCAGGGCATCGACACCGGCGAGTACGGCGAGCTGGTGCGGGCGATCGGCGCCGGCAAGGCGTACGCGAACCTGCACACGGACAGGTGGCCCGGAGGAGAGATCCGCGCGCAGTTGAACGAGGACGACCCGCACAACTGAGGTCGAGGGAGGGCGCCTGGCTCTGAGGCCGGGCGCCCTGCTATTGCCGTTCGAGCCTGTTGATGACCGCGAGCCCGAATTCGGCCGCGCGGGCGCCGTCGACGACGCGATGGTCGAACGTGACGGACACGTAGCCGATCTGCGCCGCGACGACTTCGTCGTCTCGCACGACCGGCCTCGGTCCGATGCGACCGATGCTGAGAATGGCGACCTCGGGGTGATTGACGATCGGCGTCTGCAACAGGCCGCCGAGCTTGCCGGCGCTCGTCACCGTGAACGTCGAGCCGCGAAGCTCTTCCGGCTTGAGAGTTCCGTCGCGCGCGCTCTCTGCGAGCCTCTTGACCTCCGCGCTCAACGCTTCGAGCGACTGCGTATCGCAATCGCGGACGACCGGGACGACCAGCCCGTCTTCGGTCTGCACCGCAACACCGAGGTCGTAACGGTCGATGAAGACGATCGTGTCGCGCTCGAACCGGGCATTCAGCTCGGGAAACTCGCGTAGCGATTCCGCTGCCGCCTTGAGCACGGTCGGGACGAGCAACTTGAGATCGAGCCCGGAGAAATCGCATTCCTCGACCCAGGTGACGGCAGGGACTTCGCGGTGCGCGCGCGCCATGTGCTCGGCGATGACGCGGCGCACGCCGCGCAGCGGCTCCCGCCTGCCCTCGCTCGGGCTTCCGGCAGCAGCGCGCACGTCGTCTTCGGTGACGCGTCCTTGCGGGCCCGTGCCCGTCAAGGACTCGAGATCGACGCCGAGCTCCTGCGCGATCCTGCGGACAAGTGGCGTCGCTCGCCCTCTCGCTGACGGCTTCGGCGGCGCGGAAGCGGTTGCGCCGCGGGAAGGGCCGCCGTCAGGCTCGCCGCCGATGACGACGAGCACGGTCCCCACCGGGACGACCTTTCCTTCTTCGACGAGGATGCTGGTCACCGTCCCTGCGGCGGGCGAGGGGATCTCGACCGTCGTCTTGTCGGTCTGAATCTCGACGAGGGGATCGTCTTCCGCGATCTCCTGACCCTCGGAGACGAGCCAGCGTCCGATCTCGCCTTCCGTCAATCCTTCGCCGAGGTCTGGCAGCTTGAACTCGTAGGCCATGGTCACATTCTGATGGAGTCGTGGCGGAGGACGGCGTGCACACCTCTGACGCCGTTGACGAGTTGCGTGACACGCAGGTCGACGACGACGCTCGCGAGCGCAAGCGCGTCGACGCGATCGATCTCGAGCTCACGCCGCATCAGCTCGAGCATCGCATCGGTGGCAAGGGCAGCAGCCTCGTCGAGATCCTCGTCGAAGCCGAACGTCAGCCAGGCCTCCGGCGTCCAGGCGATCGGTGTCTCGAGCTCGGGACGGTCAGCGATCGAGAGTGTGAGCTCGAGCCGGTCGAGGGGACACTCGATCGCAGTCTGGGAGACCTCACCGTCGCCCTGTCGCGCGTGGCCGTCTCCGGCCGAGAAAAGTGCGCCGTCGACCGGAATCGGCAGCAACAGGGTGGTGCCCGCGACAAGCTCCTTGCAGTCGATGTTGCCGCCCCAGCGGCGGGGCGGAGCGGTCGGGTGCGTGCCGGGCTCGGGCGGAGGCATGCCCAGCACGCCGGGAAACGGTCGTAGCTCGACCGCGCGTCCCTGCAGATCGCTGCCGACTCCCGCATCCGCGTCGAGGCTCCACTGGACAACGCGTGTCTCTCCCTCGCTCATGCCAAGGCGATCGTTGAGCGGCGTCGACCAGCCGCCCGCGATCGTGGCGCCGAACGACCCGACACGCACCTCGTCGATCCGGACCGCGAGCGTTTGGCCGGCACGCGCTCCGCGAACCTCGATCGGACCCACGAGTGCGTGCCCCTGGTCGAGCTCCTCCTCGCGCGGCTCGAACTTCTGTCCGGGCGCGACGTTCCAAGCCGAGTCGAGACACGAGAAGGCGACCGTCTCGCCGCTCTGGATCGTCAGGATCGGCGTCAGGTCACGCGAGAAGTGGCCGTGCAGCGTGCGCCGCTCGAGTGGAATCTCGTGGGTCATGTACGAGGAAGACCGATCCAGGCGTCGCGAGGCGCGACCAGCACGCGTAGTCCGCCGCGGCTGCCGTCCTCGAGGAACTCCCACAGCGAGACGGCCTGCCATTCCTCGGCCTCGAGCTCACGCGCGATCTCTGCCGGGACGTAACCGGCCTGCACGCGGCGATGTTCGTCCCAGATGCCGATCGCATTGGGATCGTGCTCGTTGTCGGGCTCGGGCACGAGGGCGAGCCGCCGGCCCGGAGTGAATGCATCGTCCTGGAATGCGTCGATCCTGTACGAAACGCCGGCGACCTTGATCACGCGGATGCGCGGATCCTCGCCGCGCACGAGCTCACCGGTCGCCGCGTCGCGCAACCGAAATCCGGCGCCGCTCCGCTCCAGCCACAGCCGCAAACGCTCATTCGCCTGCCTCTTGGACATGCCTCCCGGACCCTAGTCTCGGCTGGCCACGCCGGGGCCTGTCCCCACCATGGCTCGCCGAGACGTGGCGTTCGGGACAACGCGAGCTCGCCCTCGCGCTAGAACTCGAGCAGGCGGCGCGCGGCTGCGAGGACTCGCTCCGGCGACGGCATGTACGCATCCTCGATTTGCCAGTACGGATACGGAACGTCGTAACCCGTCACACGCAACACCGGGCCGCGCAGATCCAGGATCGCCTTCTCCGCGAGGATCGCCGCCAGCTCCGCGGCGAAGCCGCACGTGCGCGGCGCCTCCTGCACGATCACCACCCGTCCCGTCTTCGCCGCCGAAGCAAGCAGCGCGTCCTCGTCGAGCGGCTTGAGCGAGCGGATGTCCAGGATCTCGACCGAAACGTCGTCGAGAGCGTCGGCAGCCGACTCGCACACGGCGACCATCGACCCATAGGCGACCAGCGTCAGCTCGTCTCCGTCGCGCGCGAGTCGCGCCTTCCCGAGCGGAACGACGTGCTCACCGTCCGGGACGTCGCCCTTGCTTGTCCGGTAGTGCAGCTTCGGCTCGAGCACGACGACGGGATCGGGATCGCGAATCGCCGCGGCGAGGATCCCCTTTGCGTCCGCGGGAGTCGATGGAATCGCGACTTTCACGCCCGGCGTATGAACGTAGTACGTCTCTGGCGAATCGTCGTGCAGCTCGGGGGCACGCACGCCGCCCCCGTACGGCATGCGCACGACAAGCGGAAACTCCATCTTTCCGCCGGTCCGCCAGCGGTAGCGCCCGACATGGTTGATCAACTGGTCGAGACATGGATAGGAGAAGGCGTCGTACTGCATCTCGCACACGGGGCGCCAGCCGGCCATGCAGAGCCCGACGGCGGTGCCCAGAATGCCTGCCTCCGCAAGTGGTGTGTCGAAGCAACGGTCGGGCCCGAAGCGGTCACGCAAACCAGCGGTCGCGCGGAAGACACCACCGGAACGACCGACATCCTCGCCCAGCACCATCACGGAGGAGTCGCGCTCCAACTCGACGTGCAGGCAGTCGTTGATCGCTTCGACGATCGACCGCTCAGGCAAGAGTGCCTCGCAGCTCGTCCAGATCCGAGCCAAACGACGCAGGAGGGTCGACGTACGCATTCGCAAAGAGCAGCTCGACGTCCGCGGCCGGCTCGGCCTCCGCCGCCTTGATCGCCTCGCGCATCGCCTCCACTGCCTCCGCCCGGATCGACGCGGCGAGATCGTCGTGCAGAATCCCCGCACGGCGCAGGTACCCCTCGAAGCGCCCGACACACTCGCGCCTCCGCGCTTCCTCGACCCGCTCGAGGTCGATGTACGCGCTGGGATCGTCGGCGGTCGCGTGTGGGGCGACGCGGTACGAGACGGCCTCGATCAACGTCGGACCTTCGCCGTTGCGCCCCCGCGCAACCGCCTCGCGTGTCGCCTCGAAACAGGCGAGCACGTCCGTGCCGTCGACACGCACCCCGGGCATTCCGTAGCCGACCGCCTTGTCCGCGAGCGCCTGGGCCCGCGTCTGCTCCTCGACCGGCGTCGAGATGGCCCAACCGTTGTTGCTGCAGAACAGGACGAGCGGTGCGCGCGTCACGCCGGCGAAGTTGGCACCCTCGTGAAACGCACCCTCCGAAGTGGCCCCGTCGCCGAAGAAGACGATCGCCGCGGCGCGCTCGCCCTTCAGCTTCTTCCCCCACGCAAGACCCGCCGCATGCGGGATGTGCGTGCCGATCGGGACGCAGATCGACGCCACGCGATAGTCGTCGGGGTTCCACCAGCCGGCCGGATGACCACGCCACCACGACAGCACGGTCGCCGGAGGCATGCCGCGCAGCAGCCCGATCGCCGACTCCCGGTACGACGGGAAGATCCAGTCATCCTCGGCGAGCGCGTGGAACGCGCCTGCCTGCATCGCCTCGTGGTTCCAGAAGATCGCGTACGTCCCGATGCGTCCTTGGCTGTGGTAGACGACCGAACGCTCGTCGTACGTCCGCAGCCGGACCATGGAGCGGAAGAGCTCGAGCAGCTCCTGTTCCCCTAGTCCTTCGACCTGCCGGTCGCCGGCACCATCCACGTCGCCGATCACGCGCCGCAAGTCGCGCTCGGCCGGAAGAACCTGGGCCATCGGGCAGAAGTGTATTTAGACGAGCACCGTGACCGAGCCGCGCTCGGCCTCGAAGACCGCCTCGGTCACGTCTCCCAGATCCTCGCCGTCCGCCTGCAACGGAAGAGGGCGGTCGCTGCGCACGGCGATCCGGTCGAGATCGTGACCCCGTAGTGCGTTCCGCGCGGGACGACCGGTCGCCAGGGCCAGCAGGAGTGGCGGCAGTGTCCTCGGCGTCAACGAGACGGGCGCGAGGAAGTCCAGCCCTGCTTCGAAGACCGCCTCCGGGCTGGCCTTGATCGCCACAGCCTTGAGGAAGCTGTAGGGGTTGACGTTGGCGACGAGCACGAACGCCGCGCGGCCGTAGCCCTCGACGTCCAACACCGGCTCGAGCCGGCCGCGCCGCTCGAGCAGCAGGCGCGCGAAGGTCCCCAGGAAGGCGAGGTCGCCCGGGCGTTCACCCTCCGACGTACGGCCGCGCCCGTCGATCCTGCGCACCGCCTCCGCGTCGATCCCGATGCCCGCCCCGAAACCGAAGCGACGCCCGTTGACACGGCCGGTCGAGATAGTCCTTGTCCTGTCTTCGAGGAGCGCATCCGCCAGCCGCTCGGCCGCTGCCACAGGGTCGCGCGGCAGCCCCAGTGCGCGCGGCAGCACGCTCGTGCCGCCACCGGGAACGAAGCCGAGCGGCTGATCGCTCCGCTCGACTCCGTTCAGCACCTCGTTGAAGCTGCCGTCGCCCGAGAAGACGATCAGCGCGTCGGCATCTGCTGCCTCACGCGCGAGCTCGACCGCATGCCGGGGGCGCTCCGTCCGCACGGTCCGCAGGTACGCCGCACCCATCAGAGCGCGCTCGACGGCCGAGATGCCCTCTTCGGTGACCCGGGTCGCCCGGGGATTCACGATCAGGACTGCCCGCTTCATAGAGCCAAGCCCACGTATCGAATCTTCTCAGGGAGTGGCGTAGCCACGCATGCCGTCCAGAAGGAACGCGTAGAAGCGATCGGCGAGCTCGACCGTGTCGGCGCCCGGTCGCAGCCAGGTGTACGCCCAGTTCGCGGCCGAGAGCGCGAGCAGCGTCGCCGTTGCGTCGTCGAGATCGGTGCGCAGCTCGCCGAGCTCGCGTCCCTCGCGGAAGAGCGCGCGGAACCGATCCTCGTAACGCCGCCGCTCGGCGACGAACTCGTCGCGACGATCCCCTTCGAGGTAGCGCCACTCGCGGATGAATACCGTCGCGACCTCGAGTTGCTCGCCGATCACGCCCAGATGCGCGCGGAGCGCGAGCCGGATCTTCTCGTTCGCAGTGAGCTCGTCGGGCACCGTGTCCAACCCGGCATGGAAAGCTGCCGCCCCGTCGCGGGCCACCTCCCAGAGCAGGTCGGCCTTGGAGTCGATGTGCGCGTAGAGCGACCCCTTCTGGACGCCCATCGCCTCCGCGAGGTCACCGATCGAGGTGCCGTGGTAGCCCTTCTCGGCGAAGAGCCGGGCCGCCTGGCGGGTTAGCTCCGACTTCCGGGTGGACATGCTTCAATAGACCCTAACGATCGTTAGGTAGGGAGGCCATGAGCGAGACAGAATTCCTCGAGTACGTCCAGTCAGGCGGCCAGGTGGAGGCGACGGACGAGCTGCCCGACGACTACCGGGCCAAGCTCATCAAGTTCATCGAGATGCACGGCAACTCGGAGCTGATGGGCGTCCTCCCCGAGCGCGAATGGATTCTCCGCGCGCCGACGCTCCAACGAAAGCTCGCGCTGACCGCGAAGGTGCAGGACGAGGTCGGCCACTCGCAGCTGATCTACCGCGTGGTCGAGGATCTCGGCAAGCCGCGCGAGCAATGCCTCGACGATCTGATTTCGGGCAAGTCGAAGTTCCACAACGTCTTCCACTACCCCACGAAGACGTGGGGCGACGTCGGCGTGATCGCATGGCTCGTCGACGCGGCTGCGATCATCTCCCAGAAGGCGTTGCTCAAATGCTCCTACGCGCCGTACGCGCGGATCATGAAGAAGATCTGCTGGGAGGAGTCGTTCCACATCCTCCACGGCCGGGACGTGATCCTGACGCTGATGAACGGCACCGACGACCAGCGCGAGCTCGTGCAGGAAGCGCTCAACCGCTGGTGGGGACCGCTGATGCAGTTCCATGGCAACCCGATCGCGAAGGAAGAGGATCCGATGTACGTCTGGCGGATCAAGTCGCAGGGGAACGAGGAGGCGCGTCAGCAGTTCCTCGACGGGTACGTCCCGCAGATCTGGGAGCTCGGGCTCACCGTCCCCGACGCGAAGCTGCGCAAGAACGAGGACGACGCGTGGGAGTACAGCGAGCCCGACTGGGACGAGCTGAAGAGCGTCGTGACCGGACACGGCCCCAGGTCACAGGATCGGCTCGACCTCAGACGGATGGCGCGCGAAAACTCGGCGTGGGTGCGCAAGGTCGTGCTCGCCGAGGCAGCTTGATGTGATCTACGAAGTCTTCCGTCAGGAACGCAAGGGCCAGCCTCTTCAGCACGCGGGGTCGGTCGAAGCCGCCGACGACCACTTCGCGGACGTCTACGCGCGCGAGCAGTACGGGCGGCGAGGCGAGTCGACCGCGCTCTGGATCGTCCCTCGCTCCGCCGTGATGGAGATTCACGAGTTCGTCGACGAGCTGAACCGCAACTACCACCGCGTCGACGGCTATCCGCTCAAGGAGAAGCTGAAGGAGGCACGTGACCGAGCAGTCTCCGCGAAAAGTGCTGACGCACTTTCCGCGGGTGAGGGTTAGGACTTCGCTTCGCTCGTGGACATGGACGAGAAAGTACAAAACACCCTGTTAGAGATAGCTGACGACGAGCTGATCCTCGGCTGGCGCGACTCCGAGTGGACCGGGATCGCGCCCCTGCTGGAAGAAGACGTCGCCTTCTCGTCGATCGCGCAGAACGAGATCGGTCACGCGCGCGCTCTCTACCAGCTGGTCGCACGCGAGCGCGGCACGACCGCGGACGCGCTCGCCTTCGACCGCGCTCCCGACGAGTACCGCTGCGCACCAATCGTCGAGCTGCGGCTCCTCGACTGGGGCCAGACGATCGCGCGGCACTATCTGTACGAAGAAGCCGACGCGATCAGGCTCGAGCGCCTGAAGCAGTCAGACGATTCCGAAATCGCAGGCCTCGCCGCGAAGATCGACCGCGAGGAGGCGTATCACCGGATGCACGCGCAGATGTGGTTCGACCGCCTGCAGGGCGAGCCTCGCTTCACCGCCGCCCTCGACGAGCTGCGACCTCAAACCGCCGTCTTGCTCGATTCGGAGCTCCGCGGGGAGCACACGTCGGAGCTGCCGGAGCTGTGGGAAGAGATGACGATGGTGCGGCGCTCGCAGCCGGCAGGCACGAAATGGTGACGGAAGCTCAGGTCTGGGAGGCGCTCGCCGAGATCCCGGATCCGGAGATCCCCGTGATCTCGCTCGTCGAACTCGGCGTCGTGCGAACCGTGAACGTGGACGACGGACGGGTTCGCGTCGACTTCACGCCGACGTTCCTCGGCTGTCCGGCGCTCGAGGTGATGCGCGACGCCATGGCCGACCGGATCCGCGCGCTCGGCGCCGAGCCGCAGATCAACGTGTGCCTGGACGACTCGTGGTCGACCGACCGGATCACACCCGAAGGACGAGAGAAGCTGCGAGCGTCGGGATTCGCCCCGCCGGCGCCACGAGAGGCAGCCGCGCCGACGCTCGTCCAGCTGCAGAGCAACGCCCACCGCTGCCCGTATTGCGGTTCCACGGACACCGGGCTCGAGAACATCTTCGGCCCGACGCCGTGCAGGTCACTGCGTTACTGCGCGACCTGCAGGCAACCGTTCGAGCAGTTCAAGACGATCTAGCGCCTTGGGCCGGCAGATCGTCCTGCTCCGCGGCATCAATCTCGGACCGCGCAACCGCATCGCCATGGCCGAACTACGCGAGCTTCTCGCCGGTGCGGGCTTCGACGACGTGCGGACGTACCTCCAGAGCGGCAACGTCGTGCTCTCGAGCAGCGCAAAGCCCGACGAGGTGGCACGGAAGTGCGAACGGCTGATCGAGAAGGCCTTTGCGCTCGACATCGCTGTCGTCGCGCGCACGCGGCCCCAGCTCGCCCAGATCGTGAAGCGGAATCCGCTCGGAAACGTGGCGAAGAGTCCGAGGCGGTACCAAGTGAGCTTCCTCGCGACGAAGGCGCCGGCCGAGCTCGTCCGCCGGCTCGAGTCCGCCGTGGTCGCGCCCGAACGAGTCACGGTGATCGGCCGTGAGATCTACGCGTGGCACCCGGAGGCTATAGCCCGCTCCAAGCTGTGGGCTCTGCTCGCAGGACGGCAGCTCGGCGTGACTGCGACAGCCCGTAACTGGACGACGGTCACGAAGCTGCTGGAACTGGCAGACGAGTAGACGCTGTGGCCCTAGCCCGGAGCACGCGCCTGCGGGCGGTCGTGGTCCTCGACTTGCTGAGCCGTCCGTCCTCGTGCGTGGTCGATCGTCCAGTTGAGCAGGTAATCCGCGACTTCCTCCCACCCGTCCTGGCCCGGCCAGTGCGACCGGCCGGGGTATTCCTTGTGCTCGGTGACCGAGGGAGCTTTCCGCTGTTGCTTGAAGTTCGACTCGTTCACCGACGGGGGACAGATCCGATCCTCGGCACCCGTGGCCAGCAGCAGCGGCGGCCGCGCCGGGTTCTCGTAATTGACCTTGGTCTTGGCATTCGGGCTGAAGTTGGCCAGCCCCGCCTGGAAGAAGGGCCGCGCGCTTCCCGGTATGTAGTAGCGCCGGTAGACGGCATCCGAGTCGTCCCTGCTGAGTGCGTTCGTGAAGCACCAGTGGAATTGCTTCGGCGTGAGCGGCGTCTCCTTCTTGAGGTTCGTCGGACTGCGCAAAGCCGGCCAGGCCGCCCTGAGCGTCGAGTACGGCAGCCGCAGCACGCCCTTGGGAGCCCCTGTTCCCAGCGCCACGCCCGCGGCGCCGAGCCCGCGGTCGAGCAAGAGCTGAGCGAAGAGCCCACCGAAGGAATGGCCGATGATGATCGGCGGCCGGTCGAGCCCGCGGATGATCTCGTCGTAGTAGTCGACGACCTTCCTGATCCCGAGACCTTTGAGGGCCGACGAGTCGCGCCGGGTTTCTTCCGGATCCCTGACCCCGGGCCAGCCGGGTGCGATCGCGCGGTAGCCGCGATCGGCGTAGTGGTCGACCCAGTTGTCCCAGCTCCGCGGCGTCATCCACATGCCGTGGATCAGGACGATGGGCTGCGAATCAGCGCTCATGGGCGCCTCCCCGGTTGTCATTGCGACCCCTTGCCTTGCTGCTCGGTGTGAGTTATCGCACAGGCCGCAGGGGCAAAGCGAGCCAGACGTCTGCGCCGCCGCCCGGACGATTCGCTGCGTGCGCCTCGCCGCCGTGCGCGTTCGCAATCGTCTCGACGATTGCAAGGCCCAGGCCGCTGCCGTCGGCGCTCGCCTGGTCGCCGCGGCTGAAGCGCTTGAAGGCGTGCTCGAGGAACTCGTCCGGAAAGCCCGTGCCTTCGTCGAGGACGTGCAACTCGATCCTGCCGTTCCGCCTGTGCGCGGTGAGGGTCACGTCCCCGGCTCCGTGG
>JBBWZE010000094.1:0-3888 GCA_039648845.1 Actinomycetota bacterium
CCCGAACCTTAGGCGCGAATCAGACGGTCATCACGAAACAGGCGTCGTGCGAGGACGGCGACACCTGCACGCGGCGGGTCAGGCGTCCCTGCCGGTCGAGCACGCAGAGGCTGCCGTGGTCGAGCGAGGGCGTGACGATCCACCCGAAAGCCTCCTGCACGTTGTACGAACCCACCGGCACCTTCGTTGTGTGCACGACCCGGCCGTCCTTCGACGACAGTACGCGCAGCGTCCCGTCCTCCCCGCTCGTCACGTACGCGTACGAGCCGGAGAACGCCACGTGCTGGGGCGGCGCATCCGCCTGCAGCCGGCGCACGACTTCGCCGCTCCGCCGGTCATAGACCGCCAGCGCGCCACGGTCGCCCGAGCTGACCCAGACCTGCCGGCCGCCGGGAGCGACACCGACGTCGTGCGCCAGGAACGGCGGCCGGAAGCGCCGGAGGAGACGCGGCGTCAGCGGTCGCGACACATCGACCACCGCGACCTCCTCGGCCTTGGAGCCGAGCGAGACCCAGAGCATCTTGTAGCTCGGATCGATCGAGACATGCCGCGCCGGCCCACCCACGCCGACACGGGCCACCGCGCGGCCGCTGAGGACGTCCACGGTGACGACTTCGTGGCTGCCGGAGTCCGTGACGAATGCGTGACGCGCGTTCGCACCCGCAGCCGTGTACCGCGGCTCGTCGAAGCGACCGCGCACGCGTCGAACGCGCAGGCTTGGCCCGTCGACGAGGGAGACGACCCCGTGCGCGGTGTGACAGACGACGGCGCGCTTCCCCCACACGCTCTCGATGCTCCGCGGGCCGGCGGTCGTGGGAATCGAGCGCAGGATCCTGCCGGTCGAAAGCTCGACGACGGCGATACGAGACTGGGTGTCCGCCGTGACGAGCGCGACCGGCGTGCCGACGGCGAGCGCGCCGGGAGCGAAGCGCAGGGCGACGGGCAACGTCACCGCGCCCACGAGGAATTCGCGGCGGTTCATGGTCGGGGATACGGCCTCAGGCTGCCGAGAGGTCCCGGTCGGCGAAGGCGCGTTCGACCTCGTCCGAGAGCGGTCCGCCGGCATCCACGAGCCCGTCTGCGAGGACGCGGGCGCGTTCGAGCAGCGGTCGGTCCTTGCGCAGATGCGCAAACCGGAGATCGGTCAGGCCGGACTGGCGCGTACCGAGCAACTGGCCGCCGCCGCGGATGTCGAGGTCGACCTCCGCGAGCTCGAAGCCGTCGTTCGTGCGGACGAGTGCCTCGAGCCGTTCGACCGCGGGCTCCGTCAGATCCTCGCGCGCGCGCGAGATCAGAAGGCAGTACGACTGCTCGGAACCCCGACCGACACGGCCGCGCAGCTGGTGCAACTGGGCGAGGCCGAACCGGTCCGCTTCCTGGATGATCATGATCGTCGCGTTCGGGACGTCGACGCCGACCTCGATCACCGTCGTCGCGACGAGCACGTCCAGGTCGCGTGCCTTGAAACGCGCCATCAGCTCGCGGCGGTCGGCCGGACGGAGCCGCCCGTGCAGCAGACCGACCCGATACCCACGCAGCTCGGCCTGCTGCAGGCGCTCGGCCTCCGCTTCCGCGGCCCGGGCCTGACTCGTCTCCGACTCCTCGATCAGCGGGCAGACGACGTACGCCTGACGCCCTGCGTCGAGGTGTTTCCGCAAGCGCGAGTAGGCGGCGGCACTCCGGTTCTCGGCCACCCAGGCGGTCTTGATCGGCTTGCGGTCGGCCGGCGGGCGGACGATCTCCGACACCGCGAGGTCGCCGTAGACCGTGAGCGCAAGCGTGCGCGGGATCGGCGTCGCCGTCATGTGCAAGACGTGCGGCGACCGCCCTTCCGTCAGTGCCTTCCGCTGCTCGACGCCGAAGCGGTGCTGCTCGTCGACGACCGCAACCGCGAGCTCGCGGAACTCGACGCCCTCCTGGATCAGCGCATGCGTGCCGACGACGATGTCCGCATTCGGCGCGAGGTCACGCTCGCGCTTCGCAGTTGAGCTCGTGAGCAGCGCACACGTCACCCCGAGGAGGCTGCAAGGCTCCTCGAGGGTGAGGAAGTGCTGCTCCGCGAGCGTCTCAGTGGGTGCCATCAGCGCGCCTTGCTTCCCTGCTTCGACCGCGCGCAGCAGCGCGTAGAGCGCGACGACGGTCTTGCCCGACCCGACCTCGCCCTGCAGGAGCCGCTGCATCGGCACGCTGCGCTCGAGGTCGCCGTCGAGCTCCGCGATCGCGCGCTCCTGATGTTCGGTCAGCTGGAACGGCAGCACGCCGCGGTAGCGCCCGACCAGCTCGCCCGGCGGGCCGAGCGCCGGGGCGAGCTCCGACTCGCGCTCGCGGCGCCGGCGCGCGAGCCAGATCTGCAGGAGCAGCAGCTCGTCGAAGGCGAGCCGCCGCCGTCCCGCTTCCGCCTCACCGAGCGAGCGGGGCCGGTGCAGCGCCCAGAGTGCGTCCGCTCGTTCGGGAAGCGCCTCGCGTTGCTTCAGGTCGGCCGGGAGTGGATCCGGAAGAGCACGGGGGAGCGCGGCGCCGACGAGCTCACGAAGCTTCTTCGGGGTGATGTCCTCGCTCGCGGGATAGACCGGAGCGAAGTCGGCGGTGGCTTCGCCGTCACCGATGTCGAAGCTGCGCACGTCGAAGCCGTAGCGTCCCTGGCGGCCGCGCAGGCGGACCGCCGTTCCCGGCTGCAGCTGGCGCTCGAGCCACGGCTGGTTGAACCAGGTTGCGGAGACGGTCGCCGTACCGTCGCTGATGCGCGCCGTCAGCATCTGCAACCTTCCCCGCCGGCGCGTCGACGTCGAAAGCACTTCTCCGGCGATAGCCACGTCCTCGTCTGCCCGAAGGTCCGCCATACGCACCTCGGGCAGGGGCTCCTCGTAGCGAAACGGCCTGTGCGCGAGCAGGTCGCCCACGGTCTCCAGCCCGAGCCGCTCGAGCCTCTTCTTCACCGCGGGCCCGACGCCCGGAAGGACGTCGACCGAGCGCTCGAGCTCCTCAGAACGCGGGAATGAGCGCGGCCGCGGCCACCCGTCCGCATCCGCACCGCCGAAACCCAGCGGCAGCACTACTCCGACAGTCGTCACGCCCTGTCATCGAACCAGAAGAAGCCGACGGTGCCCGGGCCCGCGTGGGTCCCGACGACCGCCCCGAGGGTCGTCACGATCTCGATCTCGGCCTGCGGTCGTTCGAAGCGAACCATCTTGCGCAGCTGCTCGGCACGCTCCGGCGCGTCGGCGTGCGCGATCCCGACCTTCAACGTGGACGTGTCCTCGCTCGTCGAGGTGAACTCGGACACGAATTCCTGCATCGCCTTCTGGTTTCCGCGCACGCGCTTGAGCGGGACCACCTCACGTTTGATCGTGAGGATGGGCTTGACGTGCAACAGGTTCCCGGCCCACGCACTCGCGCGGCCGATCCGTCCGCCGCGGCGCAGGAACTCGAGCGTGTCGACGGTGAAGATCAGGCCTGCGTCCTGCTTGAAGCGCTGCACCAATTCGTCGATCTCATCGTCGGTCGTTCCCCGGTCGAGCCGACGCTGGATCGCAAGGCCGAGCATGGCTATGGCAGCGGATGCGCTCTCTGAGTCGACGACCCGGACTTTGTCGCCGAGCTCCTGCCCTGCGGTTCTCGCGCTCTGGTAGGTGCCGGAGAGCGCCGCTGAGAGGTGGAGGGAGTAGATGCGCTCGTAGCCGCTCAGCTCTTCGTACGTCGTGAGGAAGTCGCCCGGAGTCGGCTGGGAGGTCGTCGGGAGCTCCTCGGATGTGCGCAGCCGTGTGTAGAACTGCTCCGGAGTCAGGCCGACGTAGTCGCGATAGGTGTCGTCGCCGAAGAGGACGTACAGCGGCACAACGCGCCAGTTCGCGAAACGCTCGGGGGCTTCCGGGAAATCGGCGGTCGAGT
>JBBWZE010000135.1:0-4103 GCA_039648845.1 Actinomycetota bacterium
CGCGGCCGGCGACGCCGCCGGCCGCGAAGCGCGGGCGGGATCAGCCGGGGAACGGCTCGGGCGTGCGCTCGCCCGGCACGTACGCGCTCTCGGGCTCGAGCATCGCGCGGAGCTCCTCCCGCATCTCGGGTGTGTCCTCGTGCCCATGCGAGGCGGCGGCGTGCTGGGCAGCGGCGTCGACCACGTCGTCCTCCGGCCCGATGATCGTGACCTGGCAATTGCTGTCGCTCTCAAAACGGCGGCAGTCGGCCATCATGCGCTCCATCGTTCCTCCTCTCTGGAGACCGCACCGATCGAACACCCGCGAGACCGTGGGTGTCAAGTGCCCGCGTCAGGATGTCGCCCTGGGGCGCCCCGGTCGCTCGGGCCCGCGATCGGGATTCTCACGCGCAGCGACGTCCCGCGTCCGGCGGGACTGGCGACCTCGATCCTGCCGCCGAGCGCCTCGACGCGGTCGGTGAGGCCGATCAGCCCCGACCCGCGGGCGGCGTCGGCTCCTCCGCGTCCGTCGTCTCGAATCGCGAGTCGCATGGTCGAATCATCGGCGTCGAAATCGACATGCACGATCGAGGCATGCGCGTGCTTGGCGGTGTTCGTGAGCGCCTCAGAGACGACGTAGTAGGCGGCCACCTCGACGCGCTCCGGGAGCCGGCGGTCGCTGCGCAGGTCGAGCGCGACGGGGACGGCCGAGCGGCGGGCAAGTGTCCTCAGCGCGGGTCCGAGGCCGCCCGCGGCCAGGATCGCCGGATGGATGCCGCGGGAGATCTCGGCCAGGTCTTCGAGGGCGCCTGTCAGACCGCTCGCTGTGCGCGCCAGCTTCGCTCGGAGCTCGTCGCCGGGCGGCAGCGACGCCTCCGTCGCGCGAAGCTCGAGCCCGAGCGAGACGAGCCGCTGCTGGACTCCGTCGTGCAGGTCGCGCTCCAGCCGTCGCCGCGTCTCGTCGGCGGCGGTGACGATCCGGGCGCGGGAGGCGGTGAGCTCGGCGCGGCTGTCGGCGTTGGCAATCGCGGTCCCAAGCAGCTCCGTGAACGCCGCAATGCGCGACTCCGTCGCCGGTGGCAGTGGGTCAGGCCGTGTCGAGGCGGCGGTGAGCACGCCCCAGAGCCGTCCATCGACGACGATCGGAGCGCCCGTGGAGGACCGCGCGCGCGATTCGCGCCCGCTCCCCGCGACCGGGTTGGCGGCATTCGCGTAGCTCCCCATATCCGCCTCGGGCCACCGCGCCATCAGCGTTGCGGTGCCATCGCCCTCGTAGCGAAGGATGCTCGTGCGCTCGATCGCCACGAGTCGTCCTACCTCTTCGGCAACGGCCGCGAAGACGTCCTCCGGCGGGCCGCCTCTGGCAACGAGCGTGGCGACCCGCCGCAGCGCCGCCTGTTCCTCCGCAAGCGCGCGGAGCTCGTCGCGGCTCGCCTCGACCATCTGATGCGCTTCGCGGACGTCTCGGAGCATCGACAGCGTGTCCAGCGCGTCGGCCAGCCGCCGCCCGATCGACTGGAACAGCCTCGCCTCCTGCGATGTCCAGACCCGGGCGTGAGAGCATTGGTGCAGCCCGAAGATGTATGGCTTATCCACCTTCGGCCAAACACCCATGGCGATCATGGAGCGGATGGTGAAACGTTCGGCCGGCGCCGACGGCGGCGCGTAGCCTGATTCGGGGTCGAATCGCACCGGGCCGCTGGAGGCCAGCACAGTGCGGAACAGATTGGCGACCTCCCGATCATTCGGGATCTCCACACCGAGGCCGTAGGCGCCCGTGTATTCCGGCCGCGTACGCTCCATTCGCACTCGATGGGAGGCGACTTCGGGATCGCCGGGGTACATCAGCCACGCCCGATCGCATCCGAAGACCTCCAGCACGACGTCGAGCACATCGCCCATCATCTGCTCGAGGTCGTCGGTGCCCTGCATGGCTCGGTTGATCCCGTCCATGCTTTCGAAGAACCACAACTGCTCCTGACGTTCTTCCTCAGCACGCCTGTGCTCGGTCACGTCCATCACGGTGCCCACGAACTCCTTGAGCTCGCCGGACGCGGTGAAGACGGGATGGGCGAGCGCGCGGATGTATCTCAGCGGGCTCCCGGGAGCAACGATCCTGTAGTCGATCTCGAAGCTTGCCGCTTTACGGATTCCTCGCTCGACGGCATCGGTGAACCTCGCACGATCGTCCGGATGAATGCGCTGCAAGACTGCTTCCAATGACGGAACTCCCTGTTCGGGATCGAAGCCGAACAAGCGGGAGTGCTCATCGGACGAGTGCGCCTGCTCCCGGCTGGAGACGTCCAGAGCGAAACTGCCTGTATGGGCCAGCCTCTGCGCCTCGGCCAGGTAGGCTTCGCTTCGTCGCAATTCGGCGGTCCGCTCGGTCACCTTCACCTCGAGCTCGTTGCGAGCTTCGAGAAGCGCTTCTTCCGCCCTCCTGCGCTCGTAGATGAGGCGTGCGCTCTGAAAGACGGTTGCCGCCTGATTCGCCGCCAGAGAGAGCAGCAGCTGTTCACTCTCGGTGGGAAAGTCGGGGCGATCACACGCGGCAGCAACCACGCCGCCTTCGGCGTTCACACCGATCGGAATGACAACCGCGCGGCATGGCTCTCCGCCGTCGTCGATGTCGGGAACGATCTCCGTGCCCGAGAGCCGGCCGCTCGACGCGAGGCGACGTTCCAGCCATTCCGGAACCGTCGTCCAGGCAGTCCCCCGTATGACGTCGACTGCGCCGGCACCACCGGGGTCGCACAAACGCACTGACGCAAAGTCGAGCTGCAACAGTCCGATCAGCGTGTCAGCAAGCCCGGCAGCCACCGCCGGCGGCTCTCTACCGATCCACATGGCGGGGATGGTGGAAAGCGCCATGAGGTCCCTGAGCACGGCACGCAGCCGGAGGACCTCAGCGTCGGTGTCGATACGCATCTAGTGCATGTGTGTGCTCGTGCGCGCCGACTCTCGCTCTCGGAGCTCGAGAAGCAACTGGTCGGGGGGCACGAAGAACGGATTCTCCTGCAGCAGCCCTCCGATGATCACGGCGGGATGCGTCCGCAGCGCGTACATCACGGTGCTCGCTCCGAACTTCGCCAGGTCATACGCGCAGATCACGGTATCGTCGTATTTGGGAACCACATGGTTGACTCGCGTCTCGAACTCGATCAGGTCTTCGACGCCTGGTAAGTCGACGAGCGCCCATTCCATGTGAGCGAGGAATCTCGTCTGGGCGTACCCTTCTGCCGGCCCGGACTGGAGCACTCGTTCGAACGACGCCAGCCAGGTCTCCTGGTCGAACCGCTCTCCGCGGAGCGGACCGTCCTGCCACGGCCGCACCTCCAGTTGGCCGGCGTCCATCGCCTCGTGCACATTGACACCGGCGTCCGCGAGCCGCGTGAGATGTTCTTCCCGGCGAGCTGGGTCAACAAGATGGAACGCTTTGTCCCCACAGTCGAAACCATCGGTGATGAACGAGCGAAGCACGCGATGCTGCTCATCCATGCTGTTGAAGAACGCGCAGATGTGACGGTGCTGGCCGAGCGTGCTCCCGGCAACCTGGGGAGAATGGCCCTGGTCTTCCATGCCTCACCTCCACGCAAAGAGCTTCTAGCGACCGGGGGAAACCATCTGGAGGTTCCTCGTTACTCAGCTTCCCGGTCGCGCGACGCTGCATGCGGCTCGATCCCGACGGTGGATCACCCAGTCTACTCCTCGCTTTCACTCCGGAAATCTGCCGCGCGCGGAGCCCGGAGCGATGCGGGCGGATGGCTCGCTCGGCGGTCTGCTACCGGACGGCGAAGATGCTTGAGCCGGTGGCCAGCAGACCCGCGGAGGACCCGCCGCACGTCATTTGGAGCTGCGGGGCCACGGTCGCCGGGTTCCCGTCCTTCGAGTAGTAGCGGGCGCCATCGGTCGTGTTTCCGGTAACCCGGATGGTGAAGGTGCCGTCGCCCGTGATGATCGGCTTGACGTCGACGAGGTAGGCGGTGTTCAGCGCGACCGGCGTGGCGATGCTCGCGGCCGGCGCGCCGGCCGCCGCCGCCGGAGCGGTGTTCCAGGTGACGGTCCCCTGCGACCAGTTCGAGTTCACCGCGGCCCGGAAGTCGCCGCCCTTGCCGGAGTTGTCA
>JBBWZE010000019.1:0-2611 GCA_039648845.1 Actinomycetota bacterium
GAGGCGTGGATCTTCGTCGGCGGCGGCCTGCTCGCGACGATGGACAGCCGCCTCGGCGGCCTGCTCGGCGACGACCTCCAGCGGGTGAGGACGGAGCGTCGCCGCTGGATGCTCGCCGACTCCTGAAACGGCTCCCAGAAATAGGTAGAGCCCCGGCTGCGGCTCCCGGGGCTCTCCCTGGTCAGGCGGGGCGCCGGTTGGGCGTCTCCGAAGATCCCTGGGTCTGCGGCCCACCCGGATTCAACGGTTCGTCGCCTCTGGCGCTCCCCATGCACTCGACCACGCGTTCGGCCGTGGTGCAAGGTGCGCTCACTCTAGGAGCCATCGATGGACATGTCAAGTACCTCGGTCAAGTGATTTGCCAATCCTTTAGTTGACCACAATTCCCTAGTGTTGATGCCCCTTTTGGGGGACTGTCGGATCGGGGGGATTGCTTTCTGGTGAAGTGTCCTGCATGCTTCGCCGACATGACCTCTCGCGCCGCACGCGGGTTCACGAACGGAGCCGCCCCGACGACCACACGGGCACCCCGCCTCGGCGAACGCCTCCGCCAGCTTCGGGTTGCCGCCGGTCTCACGCAGACCGACATCGCCGGCGACCGCTTCTCCAAGGAGTACATCTCGCAGATCGAGCGGGGGAAGACCCGCCCGACCGCGGAGACGATCGAATGGCTGGCGCTGCGCCTCGGGGTCGACGCCGGCTTCCTCCAGAGCGGCGTCTCCGCCGACGAGCGCGCCAAGGCCGAGGCGATCCTCGCCCGCGCCGAGGTGCTGCTGGAAGAGGGACGCTACGACGAGTCGATCGAGGAGTACACGCGGGCCTTGCCTGCAGTCCTCGGCACCGGCGCCGTCGAGTTGCGCGTGCGCGTCCTCAAGGGCGAGGCGATGGCGCTCGCGCACAACGGCGACGTGAAGAGCGCCCTGGCAATGCTCGGAGAGGCGCGCGGCCTCGTCGAGCGCGAAGAGTTTTCCGACATCGACCGCGCAGAGGTGCTCTACCGGCTGGGGGTCTGCCGGTACCTGCTTTCGAGCATCTCGACCGCGGTCGGTCTTTTCAACGAGGCACTCGTGCTCGGGGAGCGCTCGGGGCTTCCCTCGGACGAGCTGCGTCTCAACGTCTTCTCGTGGCGCTCACGGTGCTACACCCGCCAGCGCGACTACGAGGCGGCCCGCGAAGACGTCGAGCTCGCGCTCGAGCTCGCTGAGGCGATGCACGACGCACGTGCGCTCGGGGTTGCCTACTTCCAGGCGTCGGTGCTCGCCGAGCGCGACGGCCACTGGGTGCTCGCCCGCACATACGCCGAGAAGGCGAAGGCGCGGTACGAAGAGCTCTCCGACCGTGCCAACGTCGGCCGGCTGCTCAACAACCTCGGCGGTCTCGAGTTCCTCCTCGGCAAGCCCGAGCAGGCGGTCGACCACCTGAAGCATTCCTTCGCTGTGGCCCTCGAGCTCGGCCACGAAGAAGAGGCCGCAACCGCGATCTCTTCGCTCGCCCAGGTTCACCTGCGCACCGGCGACGTTCAGCGCGCCGAGGAGCAGGCCCTGCACGCGCTCGAGCTGATCGGCGATCGCCAGAACATGCTCAACGAGGTCGGCAACGCCCGGCTCGTGCTCGGGCGTGCGCTGCTCGAGCAGGAGCGGCTCGACGAGGCAGAGGCTGCCTTCGGCGAGGCCGAGGACGCGTTCGCCAAGTTGTCATCCGGGTCGCACCGCGCCGCCGCATGGATTGCGCAAGGCGATCTGGCCACCAAGCGTGGAGACGAACGGCGCGCAGCGGTGCTCTTCCGCCGTGCCGCCGAGACGCTCCAGGATTTCCGGTTCTGAGGAAGGGAGGTGTTTTCTGTGGCAAACAGCTTCTTCCGTCGGCGCACTTTGGTGCTGCTCGCGTTGATCGTGATCTCGATCATCGCCGGCAAGGCCGGTCACCCGGGTCTGGGCTTCTGGGAAGGCCCGAGGTAGGACGATGGCCCGCACGACCTCGCGCGCTCCAAGGGGAGCCGGCAGCGCGCTCGAGGTTGGTTGTGCTGGAGGTCGGGCGGGCCGGGCGGTGCGGGTAGCTACGCGCGCTGCTTTTTCAGTACTCGTAGGTCATGCAGCACCTGCTGCGCGTTGACCTGCGAGTCGTAGAGCACACGTTGCTTGCCCGACGTGTCGATCAGCGCGGTGTAGGCCGCGTGATCGACGAGGTCCGGCTTGCGGTCGACCGCGAGCACGTGCCAGGCGGCCCACACGGGGCGGAGCTGGGCGCGCGTGCCGATCAGGTAGTGGAATGCCGGCTCGAGGTGCTTCGCCTTCTCGTACGCACGCACCGCTGCCGGGGTGTCGCCCTTCGGGTCGACACTGACAGCGAGGACTTCGACGTTTCCGTTCGGGCCGAGCGTCCGCAGCACGGTGTTGAGGTTCGAGGCGATCAGCGGGCAAACGTCGGGACAGTACGTGTAGATGAACGTCACGAGCACGTAGCGACCGCGTTGACCGCTCATCGTGAAGCGCCGTCCCGACGCATCGCGCAGCGACAGCGGGGGCGCAACGCGCGGCGGCGTGAGCTCGCCACCCGCGAAGGTCTTCTTCAGCGGCGGCGGCATCTCGACGACCTTGGACCCGGAGCTCCC
>JBBWZE010000188.1:0-8031 GCA_039648845.1 Actinomycetota bacterium
CGTGCTCGGCCACCAGCGGCTGAAGGTCATCGATCTCGAGACGGGCTACCAACCGGTATCGAACGAGGCGGGGAACGTGGTCGCGGTCTTCAACGGCGAGGTGTACAACTTCCTGTCGCTGCGCGACGAACTGCGCACGCACGAGGTGCGCGGCACCGGTGACACTCCCATCCTGCCGCACCTGTACGAAGAAAGCGGGCCGCACTTCGTCGGGCGCCTGCACGGGATGTTCGCGGTCGCTCTCTGGGACGCAGGGCGCGAACGCCTCCTGCTCGCACGGGACAGGCTCGGCAAGAAGCCGCTCCTCTGGACACGGCTCCCCGACGGCACGCTCGCGTTCGCCTCGGAACTGAAGGCGCTGCTGCGGCTGCCGCAGGTCTCCCGTGAGATCGACCTCCACGCCGTCGACGAGTACCTCGCGCTGCAATACGTCCCCGGCGCGAGGACCGCGCTGCGCGGCATCCACAAGCTCGCGCC
Organism: Actinomycetota bacterium; assembly: GCA_039648845.1. Lineage (GTDB taxonomy): Bacteria > Actinomycetota > Thermoleophilia > Gaiellales > Gaiellaceae > 3-1-20CM-4-69-9. The sequence goes on from JBBWZE010000188.1 coordinate 478, forward strand.
CGGCCACGTTCTCGTCGCAGAGGGCGGCGACGAACGCATTGAGCCCTACTGGAAGCCTGAATTACCAGAGCCGAGCGCGAACGAGGGCGAATGGCTCGAGCGCGTGCTTGCGACGGTCGGCGAGGCGGTGCGCAAACGTCTCGTCGCCGACGTACCGCTCGGCGCGCTGCTGTCGGGCGGGATCGACTCGAGCATCGTCGTCGCGCTCATGGCAGAGGCTTCGTCGCAACCCGTGCGCACATTCACTGTCGGGTTCCCGGATGCGCGCTACGACGAGCGCGCGTACGCACGTGCGGTCGCATCACGGTACGGCACGGTGCACGAGGAGGTGGAGATCGAAGAGGACGTCGCTTCGACGCTGCCGCGACTTGCAGCGGCCTTCGACGAGCCGCTGGGCGATGAGGCCGCGTTCCCCACGTTCCTGATCGCCGCGCAGGCGCGACGGCATGTCACCGTTGCACTGGCCGGCGACGGCGGGGACGAGTCCTTCGGCGGCTACGAGCGCTACATCGCGCATCGTCTCGCCGGGCGCTTCCCGGCGCCGGTGGCACGGGTGGGGGCAGCGACGTTGCGACGTCTTCCCGCCGCGCGGCGCGAGCCTCGGTCTCCACTCTTCCGCGCGGCGCGGTTCCTCGAGGTTGCGGCAACGCCGGCCGTCGAGCGCTACGCGCGCCTGATGGAGGTGTTTCCCCTCGAGCTTCGGCGTCAGCTCTGGTCCGACGCTCGGCTCGCGCAACCGGTGCGGCTGGAGCCGTTGCGGCCCGGCATCGCCGGGCTGCAGTTGCTCGACATCGAGACATACCTGCCCGGCGATCTGTTGCTGAAGGCAGACCTCGCGTCCATGGCCCATTCGCTCGAGCTGCGTTCGCCTTTTCTGGATCACGAGGTCGTCGCGCTCGGTCTGGCTCTCCCCGACTCACTGAAGACACGCGGCCGGGAGGGAAAGGTGGCGCTGCGGCGTGCGTTTGCCGCATATCTCCCGGCGGAGGTCGCGGGCCGCGGGAAGGCGGGGTTCGGCGTTCCACTGGGACGCTGGTTCCGCTCCGACCTCCGCGACGTCGCGCACGACCTTCTGTCCAGGGACCGCGGGTGGTTCCGGCCGGGCACCGTGCGCCGTCTGCTCGACGAGCACGAGTCCGAACGCGCCGATCACGGGCACCGCTTGTGGTGCCTCCTCATGCTCGAGCTCTGGGTGCGCGAGCACGTGGAAGCACCCGCACTAGTCGCTACAGCGTGAAACGCGTTCACCTCTGGCTGATCGCCGTCGCGGCGATCGCCCCACGCGTGGTCGTCCTCCTACACGAACGGGGCCGCATTCTCACTGCGTTCACCGACAAGAGCGACGACTTCGCACAGACGTTCGTGCACCACGGGACGTTCGGCTTCATCCCTGGTGAGCCGTCCGCGTACACGCAGCCGCTCTACGGCTTCTTTCTGATTCCGATCTACTGGATCTTCGGGCGCAACTGGTGGGCCGTCGGTGGCGCGCAGATCTTGGTCGCCGCGGGGACAGCATTCTTCGTCTATGCGATCGGCGCGCGCGTGCTGTCGCGACGCGCAGGCACTGTCGCGGCGCTACTCGCCACGCTCAACCCTTACCTCGTCTGGCACGACGTTCACCTCAATCGCGAGCTTCTGGACCAGCTCGTCGTTGCCGCACTCGTCCTCTGCACGCTCATCGCAGCCAACCGGCGCTCCGTCAGGTGGGCGAGCGCCGCGGGGATCCTGGCCGGGCTCGCCATTCTCGGCAACGTGCGACTCGCCTTCATTCCGCTCGTCGTCGCCGCGTATCTGCTGGTCCGCAACGGCTGGAGCTGGGCGCCCGTCGCACTCGTCGCCGCCGCTGCTCTGACCGTGACGCCGTGGGTCGTCCGGAACAAGGTGGAGGTCGGGTGCTTTGCGCTCACGACCGACGGCCGCGCATTGTGGAAGGCGAACAACGCCCAGACCTACGATCTCCTCGCGCACGGCAAGTGGATCGACGACGTCAAGGATCCACCCCACCATCCGTTCCCCAACCCCGAGGAGGCGCGAGACCTCTACCGCCAGACGGGGAAGAAGGTGCACGTGAACGAGTGTGCGAACCAGTCGTACTACCAGGACAAGGCCTGGAGGTTCGTGCGGGACCATCCTGGTGAGAAGGCGAAGCTCGCCGCGCAGGCCGTACGCATGGAGTGGGATCCTCGTACGACGGCTTCCGCGACCGACTCCGGACACGGAGCGATCCGCAGCCTGGCGCAACCGCTCTACACGTCGCTTCTCTACGCGTTCGCACTGATCGGCATCTTCGTGACCGCGCGCTGGTTCGTGGGGCTCGCGCTCGCCGTGCTGGCCTACCAGACCGTCGCCGCGATCGTCTTCGTCGGCGCAACCCGGTATCGCATCGCGACCGACTTCCTGATCGCGCTGCTCGCCGCCGGCGCGATCGATTGGGCCCTGACCAGATGGCGGCGGCGTCTGCCGTGAAGGTCCTGCACGTCCACCGAATCGGAGGCATCGGCGGCTCCGAGCGACATCTCTTGACGCTCTTGCCCGCGTTGGCCGCACAGGGGGTCGACGTCCGCTTCCTCGGGCTCGACGACACGGCGCGCGCTCCCGATCCGTTCTACGAGGCGCTGACCGTGCCGTACGTGCGCGTTCCGGCGCCGCGCGACATCGATCCAAGGCTCGCGCTACGCGTCCGGCGAGAAACGCGGAAGGCAGATCTCGTGCATACCCATCTCGTGCATGCCGACGTCTACGGCGCTCTGGGAGCGAAGGAACTCGTGTCCACGAAGCACAACGACGACCCGTTCCGGGCGGGAGCATTCCGCTTCGTCGAGCGCGCGGTTGCGAGCAGAGCCGCCAGGGTGATCACGATCACCGACGCATTGGCGCGCTTCCAGGTGGAGCGTGTCGGCCTTCCCGCCGACAAGGTGGAGGTCATCCACTACGGCCTGGACGATCTGCCGCCCGCGTGGGGATCGAATGCGGCAGATCACGTGCGCCCGGACGCACGCGTGCTACTCGCTGTTTGCCGGCTCGAGCCGCAGAAGGGCCTGGACATCGCACTCCGGGCCTTGACGGACATTCGCGCCGGCCACCCGACGGCCGAGCTCGTCGTGCTCGGTGAAGGCCCACAGCGGTCCGAGCTCGAGCAGCTTGCGCGCAGCCTGCACGTCCCGGTACATCTGCTCGGCCGCGTGCCGGACGTCGCCGCCTGGCTTCGGCGAGCGGATCTGCTCGTCCATCCCGCACGCTGGGAGGGCTTCGGCCTGGCGCTGCTCGAGGCGATGTTGGCGTCGAAGCCCGTCGTCGCGACCAACGTCAGCTCGATCCCGGAGATCGTGGTCGACGGCCAGACGGGTCTGCTCGTCGCACCGGATGATGCAGCTGCCTTGGCAGCCGCCGTGACACGACTCCTCGACGATCCGGGCGACTACGGCGAGCAAGGCCGAAGACGCGCGCAGTCGCAGTTCAGCGTCGCGCGCATGACCGACAAGACCCTCGCGCTCTACGAGACAGCACTCCGCGGAACAGATCCCCGGGCCCGCTGATCCCAGGACATGTCACCAGACGGACACGGCCCGGGAACCGTCCGTGGTCGGCTTCAGCGGCGTGCCGCCAGGGCCCCTTCGTAGAGGAGTTCCGTCCGGTCCGTGCAGCGCTCCTGCAGGAAGTGCTCGAGCGCGCGGCCGCGGCCCGCCTCGCCCATCTGCGCCGCCCGCGCCGGATTCCCCGCGAGGCGCACGATCGCTTCCTCCAGGGGCTCCGCTTCTCCAGGGGGAACGAGGAAACCGGTGACCCCGTCCTGGACGAGCTCGCCGAGGCCGCCGATCTCCGCAGCAATCACCGGTCGTGCGCGTTCCATCGCCTCGAGCGCGACCATGCCGAAACCTTCGCCCATCGACGGCACCACGACGACCGCCGCCTGCTCGATCGCTCTTTGCACGGGCGTGACGTAGCCGAGGAAACGGACCGAGTCCCCGAGCTCGAGCTCCAGCGCCAGGGCGCGCAGGGCCGGCTCCAGCGGGCCGCGTCCCGCGATGTGGAGCTGCAGGTCCGGAATTCGGCGCCGCGCCGCCGCGAAGGCGCGTAGCAGCACGATGTGACCCTTGATCGGGATCAGACGACCGACGCACAGCAACACGGGCTCGGACCCTGCGTAGCCGGCAGGCGAGCCGTCGGGCTCGATGCCGTAGTGAACGATCTCGAAGCTCGAGCCGTCGAAGCCCTCCACCTCTTCGAGGTAACGGGAGAGGCCGCGGGAGATCGCGATGTGCGTATGGGCAAAGGTCGCGATCGCACGGTCTCCGAGTGCAAAGCCGGGGTTCTCGCGGAACTCGTTGAAGCCGTGCTTCGTCGAGACCCGCAGCGGCACCCCGGTCAACGCACCGGCGAGCTGCCCGTAGACGTCCGCGTGCACGAGATGCGTATGGAGGATCCTCGGCCGCCGGCGCGTGAGATATCCGGCGAGGCGCAGGAACGCGAAGGGGTCGACGTCGGCCGCGAGTGGGATCGAGTCCAGAGGTATACCGCGACTCTTCAGTTCGCGCGCAAACTCCCACGCCCCCGGCTCCTGCTCGTGCAGCATCAGGAAGCGGATGTCCCATCCCCGCTCCTTCAGCCGCGGCAGGAGCGCGAGGAGGTGTGCTTCCGAGCCGGAGATCCCGGCCACCTTTTGCAGGTGCAGGACGGGTCCGCTCTGTTTCATCGCGCCGCCGCCAGGACCCCGTCGGCCCACGTCCCGACCGAGTGCCTCTGGGTGACCCGCTCGCGCAATTTGCGCCCGATCTCGGCGCGCTCGTTCTCGCCGAGCCGCGAGAACCAGCGGAGCCGCTCGGCGAGGCTCTCGGGCGAGCCGCGCTCGAAGAGCAGCGGGTAGCCCTCGAACAGCTCGTCGAAGACGGGATTGGACGCGAGCACCGGGAGACACGCCGCGGCAGCTTCGTAGACGACCTTGTCCGGCGCTCCTGCCTGCATGTTGTTGACGAGAACGTCCGAGCGCGCGAACAGTTCTGGAACCTGCGCCCGCGGCACGGCGTCGCCGAGCGGAATGCCGAGGCGCTCGAGGTCGCCGCGATGCCGGCGCTCGAGGTCGTTCAGCGCAACTCCGTGCAGCTCGACTTCCGCGCCCTCCACCTGTTGCACAGCTCGAAGGATCGTCTCGATCCCCTTGGCCGGTGAGTAGCGTCCGAGCACGAGGGCCCGCAGGCCCGCGCGTCCGGTGCGATCCGTGCAGGTGAATTCGCCCACGTCGATACCGTGCCCGATCGGCCGGACCTTGGGTGACGCCAGCGGGAACGAGCGCCGGTCGACGCTCACAATCGCCGTCGCGAGCCTTGTTGCAGCACGCAGGGTGGAAGACGCCTTCCAGTGCGTGTACCAGAGCACGAGTGGCGTCCGCCGCGCACGCACGAGCGGCGCGGCGAGGAGGACGTAGGCCGGGATCATGTGCGCGACGACCTCGTCTGCCGGCACTGCACGCACGAGCTCGCGCTCGAACCGCCAGACGCGTTGCACGCGCGAGGGCGCTCCGAACGTCCGCACTTCGACATTCGCGGGCAGCCCAGCGCCGTCGCCCGACTGTGCGAGGACGACCACCTCGTCCACACGTTCTGCGAGTGCACGGATCTTCGGGATCGTCGCCGCCAGGACCGGATGCTCCGCATCGACGCTCTGCGTGAGGAAGACGAGCCGTCGCATCGGCCTCTAGAAGAAGTCCGTGTCGCCGAGCGTGAAACGCCACGCTCGCCGATCGGTGTCCAGCTCACCTGCCAACGCCTTGCCCATGAGGTGGAGGGTCGTGCGACTCGGGAAGAACCCCAGAGAGGCATATGCCGCACGGTGCTCGGGAGCGGGGATCGCCACCAGAGCGCGGGAGCCGGGCCGTACTTCCGCGAGGCACGCGCGCAACAGCGGCTTCGGAGGGCCCACCAGGTCGGCGACGTAGGCGAGCGCCGTGCCCCTGTGCTCCTTGTGGCCAAGCACCGCATAGCTCCCGCCCATCGCGACCGCGACATAGTCCCGCGGCGAGTCGATGTAACGCCAGTTCATGTATTCGGCGTCGCGGACCACGTGGTTCGGCCATGACTTGGCCGAGTCGCCGGCGTGACGGAACCGTTGGACGCGCGCGTACGGTTCGAGGCGGCGCGGCCGGCGCGGGAACGGCCGGGCCCAGACACGGATGCGCCCGATCTCGGTCCAGCCGAGCGGGCCGAGAAAGATGGGAGCGGTGGGCTTGGAAGCGAAGGCGAGCACGACCGCGACGCCACGGTCCTCGGCCTCTTGCTCGTGCTTGCTTTCCAACGCAGGAAAAATCCCGAGCCCCCGCGCGGAGGCGTCGGTCGTCGCGTGAACGGAGAAGCTCGCCTGGCGCTCCATGCCACCAAGCACCATCCGCACGAGCGAGTGGGAGGCAACTCCGGACACACGTCCGTCGACACGAGCGAAAGACATGAGCGAGCCGGTGCGGTTCCCCTGGAACCACCAGTCGAACTCGGGCCCGGACAACGCCAGATCCCCCCAGGCATCGTGTAACAGGCGCAGGTAGTCGTCCCGCTGCGCCGGCTCGTACGTTGCCAGCTCGAAGGCGGGCATCTACTTGGTCGACGTGCCCAGCGCCGCGTTGAAGATGCGGCGCGCGTGCGTGCCGGTGACGGTGTCCTTGAGCGAGATCAGGTCGCAGGCCCCTGCGAGCACGAGCTCGAAAGTGCGCGGAGAGTAGGGCTCGATGTTGTACCGCCGCAGCTGCAGCGGATCCGTCGCCTGCGAGTTGGCGCCGGAGACCGCGGTGAACGCCACGTCGTAGCCCGCCTGACGGACCAGCGAAAGATGGACCGGCTTGTAATGCGCTTCCGATCCCTTGACGTAAGAGAATGCGCGCACCGGACGGCCGAGCCGCTCTTCCAGCCTGAGCTTGGAGAGCGCGATCTCGCGCGCTGCTTCGTCAACCTCGAGATCGGCAAGCGGGCGGTGAGAGATTCCGTGCGACTCGATGCGGATCCCTTCGTGCTCGAGGTCTGCCAGTTCCTTCCACTCGATCGTGCGGTTCAGGATCCCTTGCGCCGCCAGATGCTCCTCGTGCGGGAGCGGATGGCGGTCGTCGAGGTAGCCGATCGGAACGAACAGCACCGCCGGGTAGCCGTACTTGCGCAAGACGCCGGCGGCGTTGTCGAGGTTGTCGTAATAGCCGTCGTCGAAGGTGATCAGCACCGCCCGTTCCGGCAACGGCTCTCCGTCGACGTAGTGGCCGAGCACCGCGTCGAGGTCGACGACGGTGTAGTCGAGGTCACGGAGCTGATCCATCTGCTCGTCGAAGATGGACACCGGCATCGTCAGCGGATTCGCGGGCAGGTCGTTCACCTTGTGGTACATCAGGACACGGAGGCTGCGCTCGCCGTTGCCGTTGGCGCCCATCGCAGAGGCGGTCTCGCCAATCGTTCGGTAGACGGAGTTCTTCAGCACCTGCTTGAAGCGGTCTGCGCGCACGGCGACCTAGCTTAGCCCGGTGATCCGGCCGACGAGATCCCGCAGCCGAGAGGCGAAATCCTCCGGCGAAACCGTCCACAGACC
>JBBWZE010000207.1:0-5729 GCA_039648845.1 Actinomycetota bacterium
GGCCGGGGCGAAGATCGTGCGCGAGCCCGAGGATCAGTTCTACGGCGACCGCAACTACGCCGTCGAAGACCCGGAGGGGCACGAGTGGTACTTCGGAACTCATGTCCGCGACGTTTCTCCTGAAGAAATGCAGACCGCAGCGGCTAACTAAAGGGAGCCGCGCGGCCTTGGTCCGCCGGCGCCTACGAGACGCCGGCGGCCGAACAGCGTTTACGTGCCTGACGAGCTCGGGTTGTCGTGATCGCAGTGCGACGAGCTCGAAGGGGTCGTCGTCGTTGCAGTGGTCGTGGCTGTCGTGGCCGCGCCCGACGAGTTGGAGCTCGAGCTGCCGCCGCTCGCGGCGATGGCGACTCCCGCACCGCCGAGCGCCAGCGTCGTGACGACGCCGGCGAGAAGAGCGGTGTGCTTGGGTCGGAACACGTGAACCTCCTTTCGGTCGTGGTGCGTTCCGACCATCGAACCTTGGCCGCCTAAGAACAGGCCAAGAGGCGATTAAGAAGTCGCTGTGACTTCTGCTTGGCTCCATGGCGATGACCCCTAGTCCGTAGCCTCCGTCGTTGCGACGACGAGTCGTTCCCGGCGGCGGACGCGCGGCGGCGTGATGAACACCGCTACAACCGCTCCGATCAGTGCGACGACGGCCGCGATCCCGAACGCAATCTTGAAACCGTCCACGGACGGAACCTTGTTCGTGCCGCGAATCGTGTGCGCGGCGAGTAGCGCCGCGCCGACCTGGCCGCCAACCACGCCACCCACCGTGCGCATGACGGTGTTCATTCCCGTGGCCACACCTGTTTCAGTGGGCCGCACAGCTTCCGTGATCAGTGTCGCCATGGCAGCGAAGGCAAAGCCGACGCCGACTCCGAGCACGGGCATGGCGGCCAGGATCTGCCACGGCGCGTCATGCCATTCGGTCAGTGCGCCGGCAGAGATGGAGACGAGCAGCATGCCCACAGCGAGCGGCCACTTGAAGCCGACGCGCCGACCGAAGATTCCCGCGAGCGGACCGGCGAACAGCAGCGCGAACGAGCTCGGGAGCAGGTACAGCCCCGCCTTCGTCGCGCTTGCGTCGAAGCCGTAGTCCACGGCGCGCTGCACCGAGGCCGACAGCCCGTGCGGCGTCTCCACGAAGTTCGGCACGAGCACGAAGGTTCCGAACATCGCGAAGCCGGAAATCAGCGCGGTGACGTTCGTGAAGAGGATCTCGCGCCTCGCCAGCATGCGCATGTCGACCATCGGCTCGTCGACGCGGAGCTCGGCGATGCCCCACGCGACCAGCAGCACAACCGCCGCGGCGGCGAGCCCGAGGGTGCGCAGGGCCGTCCAGCCCCAGCTCTCGCCCTCCGTCAGCGCGACGAGCATCGCGATCAGACCTCCGGACAGCAACGTCGCGCCGAGGTAGTCGACACGCGACGGCGTCTTGATCGGCGACTCCGGGATGAAACGATGCACGAGCACGAGCGCCGCGGCGATCCCGACGGCCCCGACGATGAAGAGCCACCGCCACGACACGTTGTCCACGATCACGCCGGAGAGGACGATCCCGAAGCCGCCGCCGATCCCGAACACGGCCGAGACGAGACCGATCGCCACGCCGACCTTCTCGCGCGGGAACTCGTCGCGGATGATGCCGTAGCTGAGAGGGAAGACCGCCGACCCGGCGCCCTGCAAGGCGCGCCAGGCGATCAGTGACCAGATGTTCCAGGCCGTTGCCGCGCCGATCGAGCCGATGAGGAAGAGCGCCAACGAGATCACGAGCAGCCGCTCCTTGCCGTACTGGTCGCCGAGCTTGCCGAGGATCGGTGTTGCCACGGAGGCCACGAGGAGGAAGACGGTCAGAACCCAGGTGACCCAGGTTGTGGTCGTGTGCAGGTCCCGCTGCAGCGTCGGCAAAGCAGGAATCACCATCGTCTGCTGCAATGCGAACGCGATCCCGGCCAGCGTGAGGATCGCGAGCGTCACGTTGTAGTGCTGGCGCTCGACTTCCACTGGGCCCCTCACCCTACCGACGCGGCTTAGGATCGCCCGAGTGACAAAGCTCTACGAAGACGACGCGGAGCTGTACGACATCGCCTTCGACTGGGACGTCTCGGAGGAGGCCGATTGGCTCGTGGAGAAACTGGAAGCGACCACCGTCCTCGAGCCCGGCTGCGGGAGCGGACGGATGCTCGAGGCGCTGGCGGAGCGCGGCTGTCAGGTCGTCGGCATCGACCGCTCGCCGAGGATGGTCGAGCTTGCGCGCCGGCGGCTCGGTTCGCGAGGCGAAGTGTTCGAAGCTGACATGACTCACTTTGATCTGGGAAGGGCGTTCGACGGGGCGATCTGTCCGATCAACACGCTGCTTCATCTCAGTCCCGCGGAGCTCGGGCGGCATCTCCACCGGATGTCGCAGCAGCTCGAGCGCCGGTCGCGCTATCTCGTCCAGGTCGGTCTCCTCGATGCAGACGAGGAGCCGCCAGCCGGTTCGCATTGGGAAGCGAGCCGCGGGGACACCAGCCTACGGGTCGAGTGGGTCGACGACGAGCTCGATCTGGTCAGCGGAACGTCTCGGCAGCGATCCCGGATCGAGATCCTGTCTGGCCCTCGCGCCGGCGAGGTCGTCGAGGAGGTGCACGAGATGACCGCGTGGACGCCGGCTACGTGGGCCGAGGCGATCGCGGCATCCCCGTTCGAGGAGGTCGTCACGTACGACGGCGGGAGGAAGGGACAGTGGCCCCGCGTGGATGCGACTGCGACCGGCGGCCTCCTCTGGCACGAGCTCACGCTCTAGTTGCTCTTCGACGCATGCCACGAAAGGCTGGGGTCAGACCCTTGCTGTTCGGGACGTGCCGCCGCAAGGCACGCCTGCAAAGGCTGGGGTCAGACCCTTGCTGTTCGGGACGCGCCTCTACGGACCGAGCCTGGCTAGCGGCAGGCGCGCACGACCCGATCGAGCGTCACGAGCCGGTCGAAGGCGAGGGCGATCCGAGCCCGGACGACGGCCCGTTTCTCGAAGCGCAGCTTCGTACGAAACGGCGAGCGGTAGTCGGTTAGCACGCGGCGCCCGTCGACGTAGAACGTCGTGTTCTGAACGCCCCGGCCCGAGGCCGTGGCGGTGACGGCACCGCACCGTCCCTGGCGGCCGGCGGTGAATCGGACCGCCGGTCGCGCCCGGCAGCTCGCCCCCTTGCAGGCGACGAGGTTGTGCAGCCGCTCGGCCAGTGACGCCTTCAGCGCGTCGTAGGCCGGATTTCCGTGCTGGCTCTGGAGCTCGTACGGGTCCTGGCGCAGGTCGTAGAGCTCGCGGTCGCCGTTCGCATACTCCGCGTACTTGTAATGCAGCGTGCGAATTCCGTCGAAGTGACCCGCTCCGGGCGAGTTGTCGAGCAACAGGTCGCGGCCGAACTCCTTGCCGCGATCGCGCCACAACGGAAGCAGCGAGACGCCGTCCTCGGTGCGCCCGGCCCTGACGCCCGCGGCGTCCAGGATGGTCTCGGCGTCGTCGACGTTCATGGCGAGTTGGCTGCGATGGACGCCGCGCGGTAACGACTTGTTCCCTGTCCAGCGCATCAGTAGAGGCAGGTGAATCGAAGGCTCGTACCAGAGCACCTTCCCGTTGGCGACGCGGTGCTCGCCGTGGAAGAAGCCGTTGTCGGAAGTGAAGAGGATAAGCGTGTTGTCCAGCTCACCGCCCTGACGCAGCGTCTCGACGATCGAGCCGATCGCCTCGTCCACGGACATCAGCGCCTCCCGGCGTTGCTGCCAGTTCTCCTGGATCGCTGCGATGCGACGCGCGCTCAGCAGCGGCCGTCGCTTGATCACCTGCGGCTTGTCCGACACGTCCGCCTCGTTGAGGTTCGGCGGCTGCGGTAGGGGCGTCCCCTTCAGCGCATCGTGGTGGCGCGGCGCTGGGACAGGCGTGCCCAGCTGCGGTGGATCATCGGGCTCGCGCGGCGTTCCCGAGTGGTCGCCGAGGAAGGCGACCCACAGGAAGAATGGCCCGTGCGCCGTGCGGCGCCGGATGATCTCGTTCGCCTTGTCCCGGTAGACATCGGTCTGGTAGCACGATGCTTGCGGTGTCGCGCAGAACGTCTGAAGCGTGCCGCCTTCGTTGAGCGTGTAGTTGTAGTAGCGGTAGGTGGTCGGGTCGACCGACCCGTGCCACTCGCTCCATCCCGGCGGGATCTCGGTCGGGTTTTGGCGGCCGTAGCCGTTGAGGAACTTGCCCAGGTGGACGGTGTAATAGCCGCCGCGCTGGAGCCAGACGGCCAGCGTGTTCGACTTGTCGAGCGCCTGGTAGCCGCCCTGCGGCGGCGTGTTCCCGCGCACTCCGTTGTTGTGCGAGTACTGCCCGGTCAAAAACGACGCACGCGATGGGCAGCACAGAGAGAACGAGTCGAAGTTGTTGTCGAACGTGACTCCCTGATCCCCGATCAAGCGCCGGGCGTTGGGCAGGACCTCCATCTCGGCGAGCGTCTGGTCGTCGGTTTCGAGAACAAGCACGTTCGGCCGCTGCGCCGGCGCAGCCGCCTGTGCGGAGCCTCCGTGTTCCTGTGCCCCCACTGCTAATCCGGCGGCGAGCGCCAGCGTCGCCGCGATTGCAAGTACCAGGCTCCGCCTCACCGCAATCCCCCTGGTCGCGATTCTGTCGCACTCGTTATTCCCGCCGCCTATGTGGGTGCGGTAGAGGCCGCGAAAGGATTGTGTAAGGCGCTCGGTGCGGCGGATGGGGGCTTAAGCGGCGAGCTGTTGCACGGCCGCTCTTTGCTCGACGAGCGGGGCCGTTCTCGAGCGTAGCCATACGTAGAGCGACATCGAGAGTCCCGCGATGCCGGCGACGGCGAACGACAGCTCCGTGCCACCCAGGGCCGTGAGCCAGCCGGACATGATTCCGCCCAGCGTTCCCGTTCCGGCAAACGCGAAGAAGTAGATCCCGACCAGCCGGCCGCGCAAATGGTCGGGTGCGGCCAGCTGGATGAGCGAGCTCGAGTTCGAGGACCAGGTCGTGAAGAACACGCCCCCGAGAAACAGGAGCAGAGCGATGAGCGCGGTCGAGCGCAGCGGCGAGATCAGCAACTCGCACAGCGCGAAGCCGGCGCTGCCGACCGCGGTCGTGCCAACGGTCGCCCGGCTCACGTGGGCGGAGACGAGCGCCCCGATCAATGCGCCGACGCCGAAGACCGCGGAGAGCAGTCCGAAGACCTGTGGCCCCGAGTGAAGCGTGTGCTTGGCGAGCACAGGCAGCAACACGTTGAAGTTGAGGCAGAACGTGCTGACAACGAAGGTCAGCATGAGCATGAGCCGGACTTGCTCGTGGTTCCGGGCGAACGAAATCCCTTCCTTCAGACCGACATAGAGTGTGCGCGGCCTCGCGCGCCGCTCAACGGCGTGGAACTCCTGCGGGCGCATCATCAGGAGGCCTGCGAGCACTGCGATGTAGCTCGCTGCGTTGACGGCGAAGCAGACGCCGGCGCCTGCGGCGGCGATGATGACGCCGCCGAGTGCCGGGCCGAAGATGCGAGCGCCGTTGAATACGCCCGAGTTGAGGCTGATCGCGTTCGGGAGCTCGAGGGGGCCGACCATGCGGAAGGTCAGCTGCTGGCGGGACGGCGCGTCGAGCACTTGTACGAGCCCCATCAGCGCGGCGATCACGTAGACGTGCCACGGGCGGGCGACTCCCGCGAGGGCGATCACCGCGATCGTCGAGGCCAGCACCATCTGCGTCAGCTGGGTTCCTATGACCGTCCGCC
>JBBWZE010000245.1:0-5093 GCA_039648845.1 Actinomycetota bacterium
CGGTGCTTGCTGTGCGTTCTGGCCCTCTGTCGATTTCCGAGAACGCGCGAGCAGGCTGCGGCGGACGCGCACGACGAGGTAGACGCCGACGGCGACGCCGAGCCCGACGAAGCCGATCGCACCCAGCGACCCTGAGGCGCTTTGGCCGACGATGTACGCAAGGACGCCAATCGTGGTCGCCCACGAGATCCCGCCGAGTGCGTTCCAGAAAAGGAAACGCCGCCACCGCATCCGGTTGGCGCCGGCAAGCCAGGACGTGACGACCCGCAGTCCGGGAAGCCAGCGCCCGAAAAAGACGGCCGCGGAGCCGCGGCGGGCGAAGAACACCTCCCCGCGCTCGACGAGCCGTCGTCTGCCTGCCGCCCAACGACCTGGGCGGTCGACGAGTCGGCGCAGGGCGTTGCGGCCAATCAGGTAGCCGACGTTGTCGCCGACGATCGCCGCGCCTGCAGCGACCGCGATCACCAACGGGAGTGAGAGCCGGCCCTGCGCGGCGAGCGCGGCGGCGACGATCAGGCTCGTTTCTCCCGGGACAAGGGCTCCGGCCGACTCGGCGGCCACGAAGCCAAAGAGCAGCGGGTAACCGATGCCGGCCGGCACGTTTAGCAGCATCGTCACCGTCGGCCGCCGACCTTCCGCACCTCCTGCATCAGACAGCGCTCCGCCCGACTAACGAGGAATCGTGACGAGCGCGGCCATGACTTGGCCGCGCTCGTCAGTAGAACCCGCCTCAGCGAATGGCCACTGTCCGCTCACGTGACCTTCAGCACGCCCTTCATTCCGGCCTCGGCATGCCCCGGGATCGTGCACAAGTAGGGGTAGTTGCCGGGCTTCGTGAAGTCGACCTTCAGCGTGGCCGTGGCTCCGGGGTCGATGTTGGGGGTCTGCTTGTTATTGATGCGCAGGTTGTGTGGGATGCCCCCGTTGTTGGTGACCTTGAACGTAACCGTGCCCGTGTGGACGGTCTGCGTCGAGAGCGTGAAGTGGAACTCGGTCGCGCCAACGTTCACCGTCGATGCGTTCGCGGGCGCTTTCGTCTTGGGAGGGTTCCCCTCGCCTTTATGTTGTGCGGGGGCGGCGGCAGTGGCGCCCGGCTGGACCGGCCCGAGCTTGCCGTCGAGCCCGAACAGCCAGAGGTCGTCACCGTGCGCGGTGCCGCCGAGGGCGCTGCCGCCGGCGTAGAAGGCGACGACCTCCTTGCCGTCGAGCGAGAAGACGGTTGCAGTGTTGTTGGCGCCGGCGCCGGTCTGGAAGCTCCACCCGAGCTTGCCGTTCGTGGCGTTGTACGCCTGTAGCTGCCCACCGTTGCGACCGACGAAGGTGAGGTTCCCGGCCGTAGTCGTGGAGCCGCTGTAGCAGGAGTCCCCAAAGTGCTTCTGCCACACGATTCGGTTCGTCGTAGCGTCGAGCGCAGTGAAGGTTCCAGCGGGCACCGCCTCCGGATCGATCGTGCCGCCGGTGAACGTCTTGCCAGCCTTGAATTCGGGCGTCTTGAAGCCCTCGAAGAGCTGCGCCTGCTCCAGCCCGCACACGTAGAGATACGAGGTCTTCGGGCTGAAGCTCATCGGCGGCCAGTCGGTGCCACCGAGCGAGCTCGGTGTCGAAACAGACGCCGTGCCGGGGCCGTACGGAGTGAAGATGCGGCCTCCGTTCAGGTACTTCGTTCCCTTCGGCAGGGTCTTCGAGAAGACCTTGAAGGCCTGACCGGTAACCGATTGATTGACGGTGGCGTCACCCCGGGGATAAGGCTGCGTCGCAGCGGTCTTGTTGGCCGGCGCCTGAAGCACCGGGCGCTCGTCGATCCCGATCAGAGGCTTACCCGTCTCACGGTCGAGGATGTACGCCCAGCCCGTCTTGCTGGTTTCGGCGAGTGCCTGACGCTCGCGACCGCCGACAGAGACATTGAACAGCACGACCGGGCTGGGAGCGTCGTAGTCCCAGAGGTCGTGGTGGACCGTCTGGAAGTGCCAGCGGTACTTACCCGTCTTGGCGTCGATCGCGACGATCGACGACGAGAAGAGGTTGTCGCCCGCGCGCGCTGCGCCGTTGAAGTCGGGCGAGGCGTTCCCAGTGGAGAAGTAGAGCAGGCCGAGCTTGGGGTCGACTGCGGGCGTCTGCCAGACGGATGCGCCACCGTGCTTCCAGGCGTCGCCTGTCGCGGGCCACGTGTCGTGGCCGACCTCACCTGGCCCTGGGATCGTGTAGAAGCGCCAGTCTTCCTTGCCCGTCTTGGCGTCGAAGGCCGTCACGCGGCCGCGAATCCCGTACTCCGCACCGGCGAGGCCGGTGTAGACGCGCCCATTGTAGTAGAGCGGCGCGCTCGTGATCGTGAAGCCCTGCTGATAGTGCGCCACCTGCGTCGACCACGTGACCCGGCCCGTCTTCTGATCGAGCGCGACGAGCTTGCCGTCGAGCTGGCCGACGTAGACCTTGCCGTCGCCGAGCGCGACCCCGCGGCTGTCCCACCCGCAGCAGATCGTCTTGATCTTTTGGTTCAGGTGCGCACGGTAGGTCCACTTCTTCGCACCGGTCTTCGCGTCGATCGCAAACACGTCGTCGGCGCCGGTGACGATGTACATCACGTTTTTATAGACGAGCGGCTGGCCCTCGGCGGAGTACTTCCCCGCGGTGCCCGAGCGCAGATGGATGTGCCAGATGCCTTTGAGCCCTCCCACATTCCCCGGGTTGATCTGGGCAAGCGGCGAATAGCGTTGGTTCGAGATCGAGCCTCCGTTGGTGATCCAGTTCGCCGTCGGCAAGCTCGAGAGCTCGCTCGACGAAAACGCCGGCGCGACGCTGGAGTTACTGCTACTGCCGCCGCAGCCCGCGGCGACGGCGGCAATGGCGGCGACGACTAAAGCTGCGACTGCGATGGTGGGAAGCCGTTTCATCTGAATGAGGCCGTCCTTTCCCTGGCAGATTGCGTACGGCTATAGCGTCGCCGGCAAACCGACCGCGTGGCATTACCGCCAGCCGCCGTCGTGCCCTGTTGCTGACGGCAGTTCCCGGATTCCTGCTGGCCGGTAATCGAGTTGCACGTTGGCGGTGAGGACGTGGGAGGGCGCAAGCGGGGAACTCGACGAGTCGCGGCGTTAAAAGGCGGACGGGGACGTCGCCCCGCCCGCCCTCATTGCAGGAAGTTCAGGCAGCAGCCTGAAGATCTTCCGACCGGCGTCCATCGTGCGCGTCGGCGGGAATCGCCTCGAACGCGTGCACGATGCGCTCAGTTCTCAACTCGTGTGCAACGAGCCCGATGATGCCGAGCCCGACGAAGCCGAGAGCCTCGGCGAACGAAAGCCATGTCAGCGTCCTGCCGGTGTATACGACAGAGGCCACGACCGACCACACCGCAAGCGCGCCGGTGACGACGTCGAGCATCCGCTGAAGTTGGCCGCGTACACGGTCGCGCTGGACGACGGCCAAGAGTGCGAGTACGCCCAGGCTGACTCCGAAGGTCAACCAGCCGGTCAGGCTGGACGAAAACGCCTGGCTCGCCACGACGACAGTCGCGCCGGCGATCGCCAGGGCGACATTGCTGATGAACCGTTCGCTCATCTCGATCCTCCTGTTGGAAGGGATACGTGTCACAGACAACGTTCGCCCCTCGTGCAGCCGCTTGGCATCGCGGCCAGCCCCAAACTGCAGCCCCCCGCTAGCAGGCAGCCACGAATTCCCGCCGGCGCCAAGGAAGGACGGCCGCTAGCCGCGACGACGAGGGACCGGTCTCACCGCCACGCTAGAAGCGCCTCTACAAAGGAAATCGGTCCCTGTGAAAGCGCGCCTTTTTGCACCCGAGAACCGAAAATGGTGGACGCTGGCTGCGGTCACCTTCGGGCTCTTCATGATCCTGCTCGACAACACCGTGGTGAACGTGGCTCTGCCCGCGATGCAGCGGGATCTGCATTTGCGGACAAGCGAGCTCGAGTGGGTCGTCGTCGGCTACTCGCTCTCGTTCGCGACGTTCATGCTCACCGGCGGCAAGCTCGCCGACCTCCTCGGTCGCCGTCTGCTGTTCGTCGTCGGACTCTTCATTTTCAGCGCCGCCTCGCTCGCGTGCGGCCTCGCAGGGAGTGCGGCCCTGCTGATCGGCGCCCGTGTTGTGCAAGGAGTCGGCGCGGCGCTCATCAGCCCGGCGACGCTGGGCATCATCACTGCGACCTTCCCACCCCGACAGCGCGGTACCGCCATCGGTATCTGGGCCGGCACGTCTGCGACGGGGCTCGCGATCGGCCCGCTCGTCGGCGGCCTGCTGACCGAGAAGGTCAACTGGAGCTGGATCTTCTACATCAACGTGCCGGTGGGCGTCGTCGGGATTGCGACGGCCTTCTGGGCGATCGACGAGAGCCGCGACACCTCGCGCGAGCAGCGACTCGACCTCCTGGGCCTGCTTAGCTCTGGCGCGGGCCTCTTTGCGCTTACGTATGGCCTGATCGAGGCGAACAACTACGGCTGGACCTCTACGCGCATCCTTGCGCTCTTCGGCGCCGCGGTGGTTTTGCTCACCATCTTCGTCGCCGTCGAATCGCGCCAACGACTCCCGATGCTCGAGCTCGCTCTCTTCCGCAATCCGACCTTCTCCGGCGCCAACGTGGCGACCCTGATGGTCGCTTTCGCCTTGTTCGGGATCTTCTTCTACAACTCGCTCTTCATCCAGAACGTGCTTGGCTACTCCGCGATCCAGACGGGCGCGGTCTTCTTGCCGATGACCGTGCTGATCGTCCTGATCGCTCCGCGAGCAGGACAGCTGACCGACTCGATGGGTGCGCGCTGGCTCATCGGCAGCGGCCTCGGCCTCTTCGCCGTCTCGATGCTGCTCTTCGCCCAACTCGACCGTGGCTCCAACTTCTGGAGCATCCTCCCGGGCCTGCTGATAGCCGGCGTGGGCATCGCGCTGACGATGACCCCGGCGACGACGGCTGCGATGGGCTCGGTCCGCGTCGACCGCGCCGGCGTAGGCTCGGCAGTCCTGAACACCTCACGCCAGCTTGGCGGATCCCTCGGGCTCGCGATCATGGGCGCAGTGGTCGGCACCGCAATCCACGTACCGCAGGGCAGCCGCGCGTACGCGAGCGAGTTCGTCTCCGGCTACCACC
>JBBWZE010000296.1:0-5428 GCA_039648845.1 Actinomycetota bacterium
CGGACGTCTCGATCATCGTCCAGTTCCTGATTGCGCTCGTCGGCCTCGGGGTCGCCATCGACTACGCGCTGCTGATGATCTTCCGCTTCCGTGAGGAGCTGGCGTCCGGCGAGGACGTCGAGACTGCTTTGGAACAGACGATGACGCACGCCGGAAGGTCGGTCATCGTCTCAGGCTCGACCGTTGCTGTCGGACTGCTGAGCATGGTCCTGTTGCCGCTGCCGTTCATCAGGTCGATCGGGATCGGCGGCATGCTGATTCCGGCGGTATCGGTGATCGTCTCGATCACGCTCCTCCCTGCGCTGCTCTCGTTGCTCGGGCATCGCATCAACAAGCTGCGAGTAATGCCGAAGCGCTTCGTCACCGTCACCAACCCCGAGCTGGGCTGGTGGGGTAAATGGGCGGGGCTGGTCATCCGCAGGCCGCTGCCGGTCGCCGCCGTGGGCGCCGTGATCGTCGGCGTGCTGCTCGCGCTCGGATTCCAGCTCAATCCGAGCGAGGCTCAGGCCAAGGACTTCCCCGGGCAAGGCGATGCGATCACCGGCCGTCAGGTGCTCGCGAACGAAGGCATCTCTCCAGGCGTGATGAAGCCGTTCATCGTCTTGACGCCCACGGACAAGGCGGCCCAGGTGGTTCAGCGCCTGCGCAGTGTCGAGGGCATCGCCGGCGTGACGGCGCCGGAGAGCTGGCGCAAGAATGATCTCGCCCTCGTCGAAGCGATCCCAAGTGTGGACGGCTCCAGCAAGGCGGTGCGCGGGACGATCTCGCGCGTGAAGGACGTTTTGCCCGCCGGTGCGAGCCTCGGCGGCGTCGCCCCGGAGGACCGCGACTTCGTGCATGCGGTGTACGGCAACTTCCCGTACGTCTTGCTGTTCGTCGTCCTGCTGACCTACGTCCTGCTGGCGCGCGCGTTTCGCTCGCTGCTGCTGCCGTTGAAGGCTGTGATCCTGAACCTGGTCTCGCTCGGAGCGGCCTTCGGCATCATCGTCTTCATCTTCCAGCAGGGCCACGGCTCCGATGCGATCTGGGGCGTGCCCGCGACGCAGTCGATCATCCCGTGGATCCCGCTGATGATCTTCGCCTTCCTGTTCGGGCTCTCGATGGACTACGAGGTCTTCATGTTGACGCGCATGCGCGAGGCCTACGATGAGACGGGGAGCACCCGCGAGGCGGTCAGGCTCGGGTTGGCGCGTACCGGGAAGCTCGTCACCAGCGCGGCGCTCGTGCTGATGTTCGCCTTCTTCGTGCTCTCGACGGGCCCGGGCACCGACATCAAGCAGTTCGGGATCGGGTTGGCGGCCGGAATCATCTTCGACGCAACCGTCATTCGGGCGCTGCTCGTTCCGGCGATCATGATGCTGATGGGCCGCTGGAACTGGTGGCTCCCGGCCTGGGCAGCCCGCCCGCTCCGCACGCAACCGAGCGAGCCGGTGCTGGAGGCGCCGCCTGCTGCTCCGGAAGCAGCCTAGAACGGCAGCGAGCCTGCGGCGTGCTTCGCCAGGTCGATCAGCGGCTGGACGGCGAAGAACGACCCGACCGTGACGACGAGGCAGGCGAAGACAGCGCTTTGCAGCAGCGCGTCCCGCGGGGGCGAGCCGCCGATCGGCGCCAGCTGTAGATCTTCCGTGCGGCGCATGAACATCGCGCGCACGAGACCGAGGTAGTAGTAGAGGCTGACGAGCGTCGCGAGCACGCCGACGATCACGAGCCAGGTCCAGCCGTGTCGGTACGCGGCGGCGAACACGTAGAACTTGCCGACGAAGCCGCCGGTTAGCGGAAAGCCGGCGAAGCCGAGCATGAACGCCCACATCGAGATCCCGAGCAACGGCCGCTCCCAGCCGAATCCGGCCATGTTCGCGAAGGTCACAGGCACGCCGAGCTCGCGCTCCCGCGCTGCGACGACGGCGAACGAGCCGATCGACATCGCCGCGTAGGGAACGAGGTAGTAGAGCAACGCCCGAGCGCCGAGGCTCGAGCCCGAAGCGACGGCGATCAGCATGAAGCCGGCGTGCGAGATGGACGAGTACGCCAACATGCGCTTCACGCCCTTCTGCACGAGCGCGGCGAGATTTCCGATCACCAACGAGCAGACGGCGATCACCGCGAGTGCCCGCGTCCAGACGTATGCGTCGCCCGGGAACGCGGTCACGAGGATGCGCAGCGTGACAACGAGGGCGACCGTCTTCGTTGCGGCCGCCATGAACGCCGTCAGCGGGGTCGGCGCGCCCTCGTAGACGTCGGGAGTCCACATGTGAAAAGGCGCGGCGGAGGCTTTGAACGCCAGGCCGGCGATGATCATGGCCAAGCCGAAGAGGAGGAGCGCGTCATGCGCTTGGCCGGCGGCTGCGATTCCTGGAAGGTCGATCGCGCCTGTGGCGCCGTACACGAGCGCGGACCCGAAGAGAAGCACGGCCGAGCCGAACCCGCCGATGATCAGGTACTTCAGCGCCGCCTCGAGGCCGCTGAGCCGGTCGCGATCGATCGCGCAGAGGATGTAGAGACAGATCGAGAACCACTCCAGGGCCAGGAAGAGCGTCAGCAGGTTGTTCGCGCCGACGAAGAACAACATCCCGCCTCCTGCGGCCGCAAGGAGCGCGTAGTACTCGCCGATGTGATCCTCTTGCCAGCGCTCGCGGTACGAGACGGCGGTTGCCAGGATGCCCGAGCCCGCGACGATGATTGCCGTCAGCTCGGCGAGTCGGTCGCGGCGAAAGGCGTCTACGACGACGCCGTGCCCGTGCGCAGACTTCACGTAGAGCGCAACCGCGAAGCCCAGCGCAGTCGCGTAGCCGAGCGCGCAGAGGGATGCAGTCACGGCCTTGCGTGAACGGCCCGGCGCAAGCACGGCGCAGAGCAGTGCGAGCGCGGAAGCGGCCAGCAGCGAATTGACCGGAGCCAGCGCGAACCAGTCGATGTTCGGACGCGGAATCACTTGAATTCCTGTGCGACGTCGGCCTGCGCGTGATCGTCACGGAAGGAGTGCTGCGTGATCGCCGCCGGCCAGGCGGAGAGGGCGAGCAGGCAGGCGAGCATCGGCACGACGACGCCCAGCTCGGCGGGACGTAGGTCGAGCGCTGCGTCGGAGACCGCGGGCCCGACGTCGCGATGGAGGATCGCCGAGACGAGCCGAAGCGCGTATGCCGCTGCCAGCACCATCGCCACCGCCCCGACCACGGACCAGCCCCAGCCGTGCCGGAACACGCCGGCGAGGATCAGGAACTCGCCCGCGAACGCCGAGGAGAGCGGGACCGCAAGGGTGATCACGCCGGTCGTCAACAGCACCGTCGCGAGCACGGGCCGGCCGCGTGCCATGCCCCCGAGTCGCGAGAGCTCTCCCGTCAGTGTCCGCCGTTCCACCATTCCCGCCAGCAGGAACAGCGTCGTCGAGATCAGGCCGTGGTTGACCATCTGGAGGACCGAGCCGTCCAGCCCGAGGTCGTTGACGGAGAAGACGCCCATGGTGATCAGGCCCATCTGCGCGAGGGACGAGTACGCGATCACGCCGCGGATGTCCGGTGCGCGGAACGCGAGGAGCGAGCCGTAGATCAAGCCGATCGCGGCGAGGGCGAGGATCGGCACGCGATAGTGTTGCGCCGGCTCCGGGAACTTCGTGATCGCGATGCGGAGGAAGCCGTAGGCCGCGGCCTTCGAGACGACTCCCGACAGAATCGCCGCCACCTCCGGCGGGGACTCGCGGTATGCATCCGGCAGCCAGCCGTGCAGCGGGAAGAGCGGTGCCTTGATCGCGAACGCGGCGACGAAGCCCAGGAAGACCCAGTCACTCGAGCTCTGCCCGATCTGGACGAGGTCGAACGTGTTCTGCGACAGCCCGTAGACGACGATCGAGGCGAGCATCAGCAGCGACCCCGCCATTGTGAAGAGCACGAACTTCAGCGTGGCGCCCAACCGCCCGGGGCCGCCCCAGACGCCGATGAGCACATAGAGCGGGATCATCATCGCCTCGAAGAAGGCGTAGAAGAGGAGCAGGTCCTGCGCAGTGAAGACGCCGATGACGGCCCCCGTCAGGAAGAGCATCAGTCCCATGTACGCGCGCATGCGGTCGCGACCCACCCAGAAGCCGTAGGCGATCGCGCCGGCCATCGCGACGACCGTCAGCCCGATCAGCCACACGGAGAAGCCGTAGACGCCGACGTGGTACGAGACGTGCAGGTCACTGAACCAGTTCCGCTGCTCGGCGAACTGGAGACCGCCCTGGCCGAAGTCGTAGCGGACGATGAGCTGGATCCAGATACCGACCTCCGCGAGTGCGGCGAGAAGCGCCAGCGCACCGGCCGAGACGTCGTTGAGCGGCAGCACCCAGATGATGAGCGCCGCGGCGAGCGGGAGGACGATCAGGAGCGTCGTCATTCGTGATCCTGCCGCATCGCCGGTAGCGTCACCTAACGGCCACGAAGACGACTGCAAGGACGGCGACGCTCGAAGCGATCGCAAGCGCGTACGTGCGCAGCAGACCGGTCTGGGCTCGCGCCACGAGGCGACCGAGGTCGCGCGTGTCCTGTCCGAGCGAGTTCGACGACTCGTCGACCACCGGCTCCTCGATCCAGCGGTAGAGGCCCTTCGCGGCCCAGACGGTCGGCCGGTAGAAGAGCGCGTCGTAGAGCTCGTCGAAGTAGAACTTGTGCTCCAGCACGCGCTGTGGGAAGGCGAAGCGCGGCACGGTTCTTCTCTGGCGCGCGCCGTAGAAGACCCAGGCGACAAACATTCCGCCGAGACCGAAGAGCAGCGCGAGCCCCGACGTCACCCATTCCTGCCAGTTCTCGGGACTGACCGTCGGTTCCGCGACGACCTGCAGCCACGTCTCGATCGGGTGCCAGAGCGGCGCCCACTGGATCCAGCCACCGACCACGGATAGGGCGGCGAGAATTGCGACCGGGACCGCGAGCGAGAGGCCGACGACATCCCGCTTCAATGCATGGAAGTGCTCGCGCACGAACGGGGTCGGCTCGCCCCAGAAGACGAGGAAGAGCAGCCGGAACGTGTAGAGGCCCGTGAGGAACGTCCCCGCCAGGCCGGCGGCCCAGAGGACGTAACCGTAGGCGCCGTGATCCATCGCGGCAGCAAGGATCGAATCCTTCGAGAAGAAGCCGGCGAACGGGAAGATTCCGACCAGGGCGAGCGAGCCGATCAGGAACGCCAGATACGTGCGGGGCATCAACTGCCGCAGCCCACCCATCCTGCGGATGTCCTGTTCGTCGGCCAGCGCGTGGATGACGATGCCCGCGGCCATGAAGAGCAGCGCCTTGAAGAAGGCGTGCGTCATCAGGTGAAACATCCCGTTCGCGTACGCACCGAGGCCGACGCCGAGGAACATGTAACCGATCTGCGACATTGTCGAGTACGCGATCACGCGCTTGATGTCGACCTGGACGAGCGCGATCAGCCCCGCGACGAGCAGGGTGCCCGCACC
>JBBWZE010000306.1:0-3896 GCA_039648845.1 Actinomycetota bacterium
TGGAACGCGCCTTCGTCAAACCGTCACGAGGATCCGTTACAGCTGTAACGAAATTCCTTGGACCCGGACTGAAGCGGCATGCGCAGTGACGACGTGCGCGCACTCCTCGCCGGCCAGGACGCCGGGGCGATTGTGCTGAGGTACGTCGCGAACTTCGCGTGGTACACGGGTGGCGGGGACAGCCGCGTCGACCATGCGAACCCCGTCGGCGTCGCGGATGTGATCGTCACGCTCGACGGCGACTACGTCGCGACGAGCACGATCGAGGCACCGCGCATGCGCGAGGAGCAGACGCCGGACTTCGAGGTCCTCGCGTACCCGTGGCACGAGGAGCCCGCTGCTCTGCTGCGCGAGCTGGCCGATGGGAAGGAAGTGCTGATCGACAGCGATCCGCGTGTACGGGACGACATCTCGCGGCTCCGGCGCGTGCTGGACGCCGGCGCGCAGGAACAGTTGCGCGACGTTGGCCGCGATACCTCTGCCGCCCTCGCGCATGCGCTCGAACAAGTTGCCCCCGGCATGACTGAGCACGAGGCGGCGGGCTTGCTCAGCCACGCACTGCGCTCGCGTGGCCTCGCGCCGCACGTGCTCCTGGCAGCGACCGATGCGCGCATTCGCAGACACCGGCACGCGCTTCCGGCCGGCGCGGTGATCCAGAAGCGCGTGATGCTCGTTGCTTCCGCGGAGCGCCACGGCCTCTACGCGAACCTGACGATGATCCGCAACTTCGAAGACCCCGACGACGAGACGGCGCGGCGGATGGATGCGTGCGGCGAAATCCTCGACCGCACGCGCGCAGCGACGCGTTCAGGACGAACGTTTGCGGAGGTGTTCGCGGAGATCAAGAGCTTCTACGCGGCCATGGGCTTCCCCGACGAGTGGAAGCTCCATCACCAGGGCGGGTCGACCGGCTACGGATCTCGCGAGGTCATTGCGACACCGTCGACGATGGACGTAATCGAGCCCGGGATGGCCTTCGCATGGAATCCGTCGATCACGGGCGCCAAGAGGGAGGAGACCTTCCTGCTCACCAACGACGGCTCTGAGGTCGTCGCAGGTGAAGAGGTACTCACCCTGTGAGGGAACGGTGAATTGCGCGACCATCGCAGCCAGCGATGCCGCGCTCCTCGAACGTCTGCGGGCAGGTGACGAGGCCGCCTTCGAGCAGCTCGTCGAGAGCTACTACGGAATGATGCTCTCGGTCGCGCAGTCGTATGTGAAGACGCGGGCGGTCGCGGAAGAGGTGCTTCAGGACGCCTGGCTGGGCGTGATCCAGGGGCTCAACCGCTTCCAAGGCCGCAGCTCTCTGAAGACGTGGATCATCTCGATCGTCATCAACATCGCGAAGACGCGCGGCGCACGCGAGGCACGAACGGTGCCGTTCACCGCCTTGGCGCCTGCGGGCGAGGAAGCGGCGGTCGAGCCAGAGCGATTCCGTGGCGCAGGCGACGCTTTCCCGGGCCACTGGTGGGCGTACCCCTCGAACTGGAACGAGCGCCCGGACGAAGTGATCCTGGGGCGCGAGACGCTCCAGGCGGTGACCGAAGCCATCGAGCAGCTCCCCGAGGCCCAGCGGGTCGTGATCGCGATGCGCGACGTGGCCGGCTGCAGCCCTGAAGAGGTCTGTGAGACGCTCGAGCTGAGCGAGGGTAACCAGCGGGTTCTCCTACACCGGGCGCGTTCCCGCGTGCGGGCCTCACTCGAAAGGCACCTGGATGTCGCATAGCCCGCTCCACATCTCGTGCCAAGACGTGGTCGAGCTCGTGACCGATTACGTCGAGCAGGCGCTGCCGGCGGAGGAGGCGGCAGTGTTCGAACAGCACCTCAACTTCTGCGATGGGTGCGTCTGGTACGTCGACCAGGTGCGCAAGACGATCGACGTGGTGGGCGAGCTTCGCACCGAGGACGTGCCCGTGGAAACGAAGGTCAAGCTTCTAACTGCGTTCCGGGATTGGAGGCGCGAGTGAACGCGTACAAGTTCCTGCGCCCCGACGGTAGCGGAGTCTTCACGGGGTTCCGCTGGCCGCTTCCCGGCCGTGTTCCCGGCGCGTGGGTGCGCGCTGATCTCGACCCATGCCACAGCGGGATACACGCGTGTGCCCCGCAGCATTTGCCGCTCTGGATCGGGCATGCGCTGTACGAGGTGGAGCTGGACGGTGAGGTCGTCGATGACGCGATGAAGCTCGTTGCCTCGCGAGGTCGGCTGCTGCGCCGGATCGAGGGCTGGGACGAGCAGGCCTACGCCGACTACACGCGGATGTGCGCAGATCGCGCGCACGAGCTTGCGCGAGGCCGCGGCCTCCAGAACTGGGACGCAGTCATCGAGCCCTCGGTCCCCGAGGGTGGTGCGCTACTCGGCTTCGTCGCGGCGCGAATCGCCGAGGAGGTTGACGGCGAGACCGGGTACCACCGCGAGCGCGCGGGTCAGACGGAGTGGCTGCGCGACCGGCTTCAGCTGAGCTCGTAGCGGTCCCACGGCCACGGCTGCGCGCTGCCGTAGCGCTCGATCGTCGGCCCGCACGGCGGCGGCACACGACCGAAGAGACCGGCCTCAACGTGGAGTAGCCGAGCCGGAAAGACGCGCGCAAACGGGTCGTCGACGACTCGGCCACGCATGACTGTTACTGAACCTTCGAAGTGACTCGCGTCGCTGAGCAGCGTGGAGACAGCGTCGGCCGGCACGCCTGCGAGTACGGCCCGCCGCGCCTGTTGGACCGCCAGATCGTCGAACGGCAAACGGATCCCCGCTGGAGTGATAACGAGGGAGACTGCGGCGGCGTCGCCGTCGCGGTCGATGATGCGCGCGTCGATCCGGCGGGCGTGCCGCACCGGCTTTGCCCGCCGCTGCCACGCGGCCAACCAGCCGCCGCCGGCCACGGCCGCCTGCGCGGTCGTGTCGTCCGCCGGCGCATCGAGCAGGGCGAACCAACACCAGCTCACGGCGTCGGCGCCTCCCAGTCGGCACGGATCGCGCGCGTGATGTAGCGCATGTCCTGACGCAGCTCCTCGAGCGTCGGGCGGCCCCAGAACCAGTAGCCGTTGTAGGCGCGGTGCACCCGCAGGTCCGGGAACAGCGTGAAGACAGCCGGTACGTACGGATGGTTGACGGTATCTGTCGTCTCGCGCAGACCTAGCCGCTCCTGGACGGTGCGGTCCGGGTCGGAGAGGAAGGTCCAGCGCGCGCCGAGACCTGCGCGGAAGGCAGCCGAGACGTCCGACGGGTCGACACTCACGGAGATCATCCGGCAGTACGCAACCTCCGCCTCATCCTGCAGGGCAAGCAGCTTGCGAAAGAACGCCTGCTCCTTCGGGCACCACCAACCGCGGAAGAACTGCAGGATCACTGGGTCACCCGCGGCGAGTTCACTGAGCTGCCGTTGATTGCCGGCGTGGTCGGCCAGCGTGAAATCGAGAGCCGTCTCGGTGATGTCTATCTGGACCATGGCGAGTCAGTCGCTCGAAGAGCGATGGCGTTACCGATGTAACGCATCGAGCCACCGACGCCAGCGGCGCCGGCCTTGGATCACAGGGCGCCGTGCGAAGGGAGATACTTCGGCCGATGTCGCAGGAGGATTACCTGCTGGCCAACCAACCCTCGGAGCTGGAGCGCCTCCAGCTGCAGTCGCGGGTATGGGAGCCCGCCGGTCGGCAGCTCCTGTCGACGGTCGGCGGCGGATCAGGCGGACGCGTCCTTGACGTCGGCTGCGGAGCTCTGGGCTGGCTCAGGATCCTCAGCGAGTGGGTCGGTCCCTCCGGTCAGGTCGTCGGCACCGACATCGACGAGGGTCTGCTCGATGCCGCTCGTTCCTTTCTGGAGACAGATGGGATTTCCAACGTTGAGCTCGTCGTCGACGACCTGCTCAACAGCAAGCTCGAGCCTCAATCGTTCGATCTCG
>JBBWZE010000317.1:0-2568 GCA_039648845.1 Actinomycetota bacterium
CCCTGCTCGTGCGCGAGGCTCCAGAGGATGTCGGAGGCGACCGAGCCGCCGAGATGGGTGTGCAGCTCGGCGAGGCCCTCCATCAGGGGCAGGATACGCATGCCTCGGGGAGGGCCCGGCCTTGCCAGGCCCTCCCCGAGTGGTTGCCTGCCTTGAGGAGCTAGCGAACCGGCGAGACGGTGATGTCCCCCGAGTTGATCGGAGACAGGAACGACTGTGCCGTGCACGTTGGCGGTGGCGCCGCAAGGAACGACGGGAAGCTGCTCATGTCTGGTGCCAATTGATCGCTGCCGCTGCCGTTGTCCTGGACGCTGATCAGGAAGCCCTGAATGCCGGTCCCGGACCCGGCAGGATCGACACGTGTTATGACTCCCCCGACCGTCGCTGTCCGACCAGGCCCGACGGTAAGGCAAGTCACATCCCCGTAGTAAATGGTGTTCGGGTCGCTATTTCGATACGTGAGCTTGAACGTGCCGCTCGCGTTCGTATTCAGTAGCGACGCCTTGGCGTTGATGTCGACGTCGTAGGCGGTGAAGATGGTGTAGTGGCCTCTGACGGTCTCCTGCATTGCTGCACCCGCCGTGCCGACCGTCAGCGCAGCCGCTAGCAGCGCCGCCAGAACCAAAAGCGGAGTCCTTCGCATCTCGTCTCCCCTCTGAGTGGATTGCCGCTAGGACGCCGATACGGCGCCCGACCCGTTAACTGTCTTGCGGCGCTGGTCGATACGGCTTCGAAGGAGGAAGCGGCTCTAGAATTTTCTAAAGAGCGAGCTTTTTGCTGTGCATATCCTCCGCAGCATGAAGGTAGGCATCGTCGTCCCGTACTCCTGGTCCTTTTGGGGGGCGGTGGTCGAGCACGCGGAGCTGCAGGCCGACGCGCTTCGCCGGCATGGCCTCGACACGCGCACGATCATCGGCAACGACCCGCCCGGGAGCTTCACGCGCGTGCTCCACCCGCGCTCCGGGCGTCACGACACGCCGCCGCCGGACATCATTCCCGTCGGCCGCTCGGTGATCGTGCCTGCGAACGGGACGCTGCCGAACATCGTCCTCTCGCCGCGCAGCGTCGGCCGGGTTTCGCGCGCGCTCGAGCGCGAACACTTCGACGTCTTGCACCTACACGAGCCGATGACTCCGGCGATCTGCGTTGCAGCCCTTGCGCAGGCGAGGGTCCCGGTCGTCGCCACCTTTCATGCGCACGGCGCGCTCGGCTGGATGAAGCCCGCCATGCCGATCTGGGGCTTCCTCATCGACCGGCTCGACCACCGGATCGCGGTCTCGACCCACGCACGCGACACGGCCAACCGCTGGCTGCCGGGCGAGTACGAGATCCTCCCGAACGGCGTTCTGATTCCGCCGGCCGCGGACCCGGACGGGCGGGAGCATCAGATTCTCTTCGCCGGCCGGCAGGAGGCGCGCAAGGGGCTGCACGTCTTGCTTGGTGCGTGGCCCGAGATCCGACGGCGCACGAGCGCGCGGCTGCGCGTCGTCGGCGCAGATCCGCTCGCCGTGCGCTTGCTGCTGACGCGCGAGCGCATCTCGGACGACGGGATCGACATCCTCGGCTTCCTGTCGCAGGACGACCTCACCGCCGAGCTTCTGCGGGCCAAGGCACTTGTTGCTCCCTCCCTCGGTGGGGAAAGCTTCGGCATGGTGCTCACCAGGGCCTATGCCTGTGCCACTCCGGTCGTCGCGTCGGCCATCGACGGGTACCGTGAGGTGATGACGAAGGAGGCAGCCGTCTCCTTCCCGGCAGGCGACGAGGGGGCGCTCACCGAAGCTGTCGTCGGTTTGTTGGAGGACGAGCCGAGACGCGCGGCGCTCGGCGCAGCAGCACGTCGGATTGCGATCGAATGCTACTCCTGGGAAGACGTCGGGCGGCGACTCGTGGAGATCTACGAGCAGGCGCTCGCGTCGTGAGGTTCCTGCGCAGCGCTTGGGTCCGCGCCGCGCTCGTTCTCGCCGCCGCCGCAGGCGTGGTCGCTGCGCTCTGGTGGCGCGGGCCGGCCTGGTCCGGAGTGGCGGATGCATTCAGCGCGGTCCAGTGGCCCTGGGTTGCCGCCGCGGTCGGCCTCAACCTGCTTTCGGTCCTTGTTCGTGCCCTCGCCTGGCGCACGGTGATCGTGAATGCGTTCGAGAAACCGCACCCGAGCTTCCTGCTCGTCTTCTCCGCCTTCTCCGTCGGGCTGTTCGCGAACGCCATTCTGCCGGGACGGATCGGCGAGCTTGCCAGGGTTGCGGTACTGAATCGCAGGATGCGCCAGGCCGGAGCCTGGGCGCGCTTGCTCGGTACGGTGTTCGCCCACCGCATCTTCGATCTCGTCGCCGTCATCGTCTTGGTCACCTATGTGACGCTGACCGCACACATTCCGAGCTGGGCGACCACGAGTCTGATCGCGGTCGTTGTCGTCGGCGTCGTTCTCTTCACCCTTGCGGTGCTGGGTGCCCGCAACGACCGTTACGCGGGGATCGAGGACGGGCTCGGCGCGGTACGCAAGGTAATACGGCTCGCGCGTTACGGGCTTGGCGTCATGCGCCGCCCTGCGTCCGCCGCGCTCGCGCTGCTCTT
>JBBWZE010000051.1:0-16296 GCA_039648845.1 Actinomycetota bacterium
AGATCGAGGATCAGCCCGCCCTTGACGACCTCGATCACGCGGCCGTTCACCGGCTCACCGGATTCGGCGGCACCTTCGATCGCCTTCCAGGCGAGCTCGAACCGGGCGCGCTTCTTCGACAGGATCAGCCGGCCTTCGGCGTCCTCCTTCGTCATCACGAGTGCATCGATCTCGTCCCCGACGGACACCTCGTCGGCCGGATTCACGGACCGCCGGATCGAAAGCTCGGCGACCGGGATCACGCCCTCCGACTTGTAGCCGATGTCCACGAGCACCTCGTCCTTGTCGACCCGGACGACCTGGCCGTGGACGACCTCGCCCTCGTTGATCGTCGGGAAAGTGGACTCGTAATCCGGGATCAGCTCGCCGTCCGGACCTGTGATCCAGACGCCGTCGCCCGCAATTCTCTGCTCTGTTTGCTCGGTCGCCATCAGCGGTCGATCAGTATAGCCAGGGGCTTGAAATGGCCCTGCCGGGGGCCCGGGGCCGGGAGAGCGGAGGGCGGGCGCCCTCGGCACCCGGCCCCCCTGAGCGCTCTCGAGCTAAGCGGAATCAGCCCCCGCCGCCACCGCCGGGCACCTTCACGCGCGCGACAGACGGATCGTGATCGCTCGCCTGGTCTGCGAACTCCGAGTTGACGTGGAGGACGTCGTACACCTGAAGCCCGCGCAGCATGTTGCTGCTGAACAGGATCTGGTCCAGGACCTGCGAGTTGCCTTCGAAGACGTACGAGTAGCGCTCACTCTGCGGCAGCAGACGCATGAGGCTCGTCATCACAGTCCCCTCCAGGATCTGGGTCGTCTCCGAGAACTCGAAGTCGTTGATGTCTCCCAGGACGACGAAGTTCGCCTTCTGCTCGGCGGCGACGATCTGCCTCGCGAAAGCGTTCACCGACGCTGCCTGCTCGTGCCGCTTCGGCGCCGAGCTCTGCACGGGCGGCTGGAAACGGCCGAACAACGGGTCGTCGCCGCCCTTCGAGCTGAAGTGGTTGGCGACCACGATCACCGTCTTGTCGGACCAGGTGAACTCACCCGCAAGCGGCTTGCGCGTCGACTCCCAGGCCGGGTTGAGCGGATCGACGCGTCCGGGGCTGAGCGTCAAGTGCGGGCCTCCACCCTGACGGACGACGCCGGTCGGCGTCGTGGAATCCCCGCCGGGCCGGTCGACGAACGCAAGCCCTCGGTCGGTGCGGAAGAGGAAGCCGGGGCGGATGTTGCCGCCAGGTGCGCCTCCGTCCTGATCGTCAACCGGATCGATCTGCCGGTAGTCGTAGTGCGGTCCTCCGGCTGCCTCGATCGCCGCGATCAGCAGACCCCAGGTCACCGAAGCGTCGACGACCGGGCTCGCGGTGCCGCCCACCACGCCGTCGTTGTCCTGAATCTCCTCGATCGCGATCACATCGGGCGACCGGAGGTTGTTCACGATCAGTCCGGCGAGCCGCTGGAATTTCGAAGACGGATCGGACGGTGCGAGGTTCTCGACGTTGAACGTCGCAACGGCAAGCTCGTTTTCGCGCGGCGAAGCGGTGACCTCGCGCTGAAGGCCCCCGTCGACCGCCGTGAGTGGCTCGGTGACCGCAACCTTGTAGTTCGCGAAGTCGTAGGTCATGACGCCGACTGCAGGGGTGGCGAAGTGATCCGCGACGTTCACCTCGGGCGTCGGGCCGAACAGATCGTCGAGCATGACCCGCTCCGGGTTGAAGTCCGCCGGCCGGACGACAATCCCGCCTCGCGCGGTCCGAACGCCGGCAGCCGCACCGTCATCTGCGAGCACGAGGATCTCGCCGAAGTTGTTGCGAGGGCCGACTACAACCGGATCATTCACCTGAACGAGCATGCTTTCGAGCGACTCGTAGAAGTCGATGCCGTCCTGGGCGGGGTCGAAGGCGTTGCCGTCCTCGACGTTGGCCGCCGAGTCGTTCTCGATCGCCTCGGTCGGCGGCACACGGCCGCCTGCGCCGATCACCGTCGCCGGTGGCAACGCCGTCGTCCCGAGCTTCGTCACGCCGAGGCCGGGCGACGCAAGCTCGGTGATGGTCAGGTTGTCGAAGGCGCTGCTCGAGGGGGCACAGCTTGGGCTACAGCCGGCCCGGAACTCCTGCACCGTCCCGCGCACGTCGACAAGGTCGCCCACCACGACAGCGTTGGCGACCGACGAGCCGAAGACGACGATTGCCTCTGAGGTCGCCGGGTCCGCATCGGGGCTTGGATCCTGTACCCAGACGTTCGAGCCGCGTTTAGCGATCACGACGCCTTCCACCTTGACCGTCTGCCCGGCGTACGGCGAAAGGTGCACTGCTCCCTGCACCTGGCTGATCTGGGTGAGCGACAGCTCGGTAGAAAAGTTGAAGCTGTAGTCCGAGTCCATGTTGTCGGGTGGATCGTTCTCGTCGACGTCACTGACCAGGACGTCGTCGATCGTGACCGTGCAACTCTCGTTGAGTGCGAAGTCCGAATCCGGGTCGAGCGTGTACGTCGTCGGGCCTCCGCTGACCGTGGCCGTGTGGGTCCCGGTCGAAGTGCAAGAGATCGAATACCACGCTCCTGTCACGGCCACGCCCTCGCTGAATGAGATCGTGATGTTCGAGTCGCGCGCCACATCTGACGCGTCGGCCTCCGGTGAACTCGCGCTGACGCGGGGCGCCTGGTCGGAGTCGCAGAAATGCACGTTCGAGCTGTTCCTCGGCGCCGGGGCGGCCGCCGTGAAGTCAGCTCCATTCTGGTTGGTGTCGTCGCAGCCAGCGTTGTTGCGCTGCGCCGATGTCGTGTTCGACAGCGTCGGAGCGGCCGCAGAGCCTTCGAAGAAATTCGCGCTCCCGTATCCGACGAGATCGATGATGCGCGCCTTGGTCGCATCGTCACACGGTGCCGAGCCGCCGTTGCAGCCGAGCGTGGTGGTTCCAGTGACGAGCACCACCTTCCCCGCGGTGCCGCTCATGTTGATCGGGGTCGCGTCGGTCCCGTCGGGCGCGGGGAGCGGAGCTCCGACCGCAGCCGTCGAGGTCTCCTGGACCAGGAAGTAGCGGTGCGGCTGGATGGAACCAGACAGCTCCGTCAGCTGGCCGGAGTTCGCGCCGAAGTTGCCCGTGCCGGTCGCGCTCGCGTACTGGATCGAGAGTCCGTCGAGCAGCACCGTCGTGTCGGCCGGGTTGAACAGCTCGACGAAGTCGTGTGTGTAAGGGGCGCCTGAGTTTCCTCCACCCCCGTAGACCTGGCTGACGACGATGCCGGTGCCGATGGCGCCTGCCTGCGGCACACCTCCTGCGATCACGGCCACGAGCGCGATGAGCACGCACGCGCCCAGGCGAAAACGAGCGGCTTCCACTGAGTCCCTCCCCCTGTTAGTTACGTGGCCCGATCGGCCCGGCCGGCGGCGATCCTATCGTGCGCTCCCGGCTCCGACTCGACAACCTTCCGGTCGCCGTATCGTTACGCCTTGGCTTCGCTCCAGTCGTCGCCGACCCCTATCTCGACCGCCAGCGGCGGGTCGAGCGGGTATGCCCGGCACATCTCCTCGCGGACCAGTTCGCGCACCGGGCCCACCTCCACGTCGGGCACCTCGAGCAGCAGCTCGTCGTGCACCTGGAGGACGAGGCGCGCACCCCGACCCTCCTCGCGGAGGCGCCGGTGGATCGCGATCATCGCCTTCTTGATGATGTCGGCGTTCGAGCCCTGCATGACGAAGTTCACCGCGAGGCGCTCGCCCAGCGAACGGGTCGCGCGGTTCGAGGCGCGGATCTCCGGCGTCGGCCGGCGCCGGCCGAGCAGGCTCGTGGCGTAGCCGTCCCGCTTTGCCTGCTCGACCGTGCGCTGGATGAAGTCCTGCACGAGCGGGAAGCGCGCGAGGTACGCGTCGATGTACTGCTGCGCCTGGTCACGCGGGATCTCGAGATTCTCCGAGAGCCCGAATGCCGAGATGCCGTAGACGATCCCGAAGTTGATCATCTTCGCGATCGAGCGATCACCGGATGTGAGCTCGGCCGGTTCCTTGCCGAGCACCTCGACGGCGGTCGCCGTGTGGATGTCGTCGCCACGCGCGAACGCCTCGCGCAGCTTCGGCTCGCCGGACACGTGCGCGAGGATCCGTAGCTCGATCTGCGAATAGTCGGCGGAGAGGAGCCGTGAGCCCACCTCGGGAACGAAGGCCGAGCGGATCTCCTTGCCGAGCTCGGTGCGGATCGGGATCGCCTGTAGGTTCGGGCTCGTCGTCGAGAGCCGGCCCGTCGACGCGACCGTCTGGTTGAACGTCGTGTGCAGCCGGGCGTCTGCGTCCGAGAGCAAAGAGGGCAGCGGCCCGAGGTACGTGTTGAGCAGCTTCGAGTATTCGCGCCACTCCTCGATCACCGGCACGATCTCGTGCTCCTCACGAATCGAGCGCAGCACGCGCGTGTCCGTCGAGTAGCCGGTTTTGCCCTTGCGGCCCGGCGTCAGTTGGAGCTTCTCGAAGAGGATGTGGGCGACCTGCTGAGTCGAGCCGAGCATGAACTCCTCGCCTGCGAGCTCGTACGCCTTGGCCTCGAGCTCCTCGACTCGGTCGGCGAGGCGGGCGGTGATCTCGCCCATGCGATACGTGTCGATCTTGACGCCGGCGTCTTCCATCGCGGCGAGCACCGCGGTCAAGGGCAGCTCGATGTCGCGATAGAGATCTTCCGCGCCTCGCTCGCGGACCCGGTCGAGCATCGTCGGCGCGAGCCGCCGGGGAATCTCTGCGTGGCGCACGAGCGCCGCCGTCTCGTCGTCGACCGCTGGGAAAGGAATGGGCTCGACGCCATACTCCTGAGCGAGGTCGTCGAGCTCATAGCCCGCGCGCCCGGGCTCGATCAGATAAGCGAGCAGCATCGTGTCCTCGGCCGGCTCCATCGTCAACCGCGGCAAGGCCTTGAAGTCGTGCGCAATCAGCTCGGCGTCGTCGAGCCGACGCTCGAGACCCGCTTCCCAGTCGCCGATGAGGACGCCGCCCTCTTGGGCAAGCGCGAAGTGGCCGTCGCGGATCGCCAGCGACGCACGGCCGCGCACTTCAGGCAGTTGGCCCTCGCGCCACTCGACTTGTGTGCCCTGCACGCGCATCGGCTGTGCGGGGACGGCTTCGTCGAGGATGTCGACGCGCCCGAGCAGGTTGCGGAACTCGAAGCGCCGGAACATCTCGCGCAGCTCCGATCGGTCCGGCGGCAACAGTACGAGCTCGGCTGGATCGCAGTTGAGATCGAGATCGCGCCGCATCGTCGCCAACTCTTTGGACTGCCGCGCCTGCTCGGCGAGCTCGGTGATGTTCTTGCGCCGCGCGGGTGACAGCTCGTCGGCGTGCTCGATCACGTCTTCGAGCGAGCCGTACTGCGCGATCAACTGACCGGCCGTCTTGTCTCCGATGCCGGGAATTCCCGGAATGTTGTCCGACGTGTCCCCCTTCAGCCCGATGAAGTCCGGAATCTGGTCGGGCCGGATGCCGTAGCGCGCCTCGACGCGATCGGGGGTGTACACCTGAACATCGGAGACCCCGCGCGGCGTCATCATGAGGCTGACGTTGTCGGAGACGAGCTGGAACGCGTCACGGTCCGTCGACACGATCGCCGTCCTGATGCCGGCCTCGTCGGCGCGCGTGGCAAGGGTCGCGATGACGTCGTCGGCCTCCCAGCCCTCGAACTCGAGATTGCGGTAGCCGAATGCCTCCACGATCGGGCGGAAGAATGGAAACTGCTCGGAGAGGAGGTCGGGGGTTGGCCGCCGGTCCGCCTTGTAGTCGGAGGCCACCCCCAGCCGCTCGGCGGGCCGGGTGTCCCAGGCAACCGCGACGCCTTTGGGCTTGTAGTCCGAGAGCAGCTTGAACAGCATGTTCGTGAACCCGAGGAGGGCGTTTGTGGGAAAGCCCTCGGTCGTCGCCAGCTCTTCGGGTAGCGCGAAAAACGCCCGGTAGGCGAGGTTGTTGCCATCCACCAGGAAGAGCTCGGCGTCACGAACGGGACTGTCGTCCAGTTGAAGCTCGGCGCCTGTCAGGGTCTTCGGCATCGGCCTCAACGCTATCGTCCGCCGCCGATGCGAGCGCTCCTGATTCACCCATTTTCCGGGCCCGATCCGAGTCGTTCTCCGCGGTGAGTCGGATCCCGCTGCTCGCAGGGTCGCAGATCGTCGTCGTGACGGCTGATGACGATGCCGTCGTCTTGCAACCGCCT
Organism: Actinomycetota bacterium; assembly: GCA_039648845.1. GTDB lineage: Bacteria > Actinomycetota > Thermoleophilia > Gaiellales > Gaiellaceae > 3-1-20CM-4-69-9. The sequence continues at coordinate 6,167 of JBBWZE010000051.1, forward strand.
GCACCGGGGGGCTCCGTCGCGGATGTCGGGGCGGCCGTCCGCGACGCGCTGCGTTTCCCGCTCGCCGGGGAGCCGCTCGAAGCGCTCGTCTCGCGCGGGTCGCGCGCGACGATCGTCGTCGAGCCGCCACACCTCCCGCTGCCGGGCTCGGAGCGCGACCCGCGTCAGGCTGCGATCGCCGCGGCAGTCGCAGAGCTCGAGCGTCTGGGCATTCCAACCGGGTACCAGACGCTCCTCGTCGCCGGGGGTCTCAGCCGCCGCGCCGGGAACGAGCAGCTCGAGACGCTCGTGTCACCGGAATTCGCGCGACGCTTTCACGGTCACGTCGAGGTGCACGATGTCGAGCGCGAAGACCTCGTCGAGCTCGGCGCAGCCGGTTCGATCCCGCTCCGCGTCCACCCTGCGCTGGTGCGCACCGACGTCGTCGTCGTCGTGACCGCGGCCGAGACGGTGCTGCACGGAGGACCTGCAGCGTTCGTCGGCGCCGCGGGGACCGAGGTGCTGCGCGCAGCCGGTGCCTATTCCCTACTCGAGACGTCGGCGTCGCAGGGTTGGCGGCTCGGGCTCGAGCTCGAGCGTGCGCTGGCGCGCCGCGTTCCCATGATCGGCGCCTCACTGGTTCTCAACCATGCGCGCTTCGGTGGCACCCTGGGCGGCTACCCCTACGAGGAGCAGGCGCTGGAGCGAGTCGTGCGCTCGCCGTTCCGTTATCTCTTCCGCGCACTGCCGGAAGCGCTCCGCGCATACGTCTTACGTTCTGTGCCTCTGGAGCGGACGGTCGCCGCCGCCTTCGCGGGGCCGCCGTCCGTCGCACATACCGAGGCGCTGCTCCGCGGCGTGGAGCTACGAGGGCTCACACTCGACCGCCAGCTCGACGCCATCTGCATCGCTGTGCCGCGCACGACTCCGTACCTCCCACGCGAGCGCCCGAACCCGCTGCTCGGGGCGTACCTCGGGCTCGGACTGGCGCTACGGCTCTGGCGCGACTCGTTTCCGCTCGCCGAAGGCGGCACGGCAATCCTCTTCAACCGCTTCCAGCGCCACTTCTCACACCCGACGCAGCAGCCGTACCGCGCCTTCTTCGCGGCGACGCGCGCCACGGGCCCCGATAACGCCGCGTTGGCCGAGGCGGAGGTTCTCGCGGCTGCCGATGCTCGCGCGCTCGAGGCCTACCGCACCGGACGCTCCGTCCATCCGCTGCTGCCGTTCGTCGACTGGGACGGCTGCCGGCCCGCGCTCGGACGGCTCGGCCATGTGATCATCGCCGGGGCTCGCGATCATGCCGCCGCCAGGCAGCTCGGTTTCGTCCCGACGCACGGCGTCGGACCGGCGCTGACGATGGCGCGCGGCTGGACCGAACGCCCGCCGCAGGTCGGCATCCTGCTTTCCCCGCCGTACTTCCCACTGAGAGTCGGCGGGAGCTAGAGTTAGAAAGCGTTCGGAGTACTAATCGATCTCGCCAAGATACGACTTTCGCACCTGCTCGTTGCGGCGTAGCGCCTTCGCATCGTCGGCGAGAGCAATCGTCCCGGTCTCGAGCACGTAGCCGCGGCTGGCGACGTCGAGCGCCATCATCGCGTTTTGCTCCACGAGCAGAATCGTCGTTCCCTGCTGGTTGATCTCGACGATCGTTTCGAAGACCCGCTCGACGAAGATCGGCGCGAGTCCCATAGACGGCTCGTCGAGGAGGAGCAACCCCGGGCGCGCCATCAACGCACGCCCGATCGCCACCATCTGCTGCTCCCCTCCGGAGAGCGTGCCGGCCCGCTGCTCCTTTCGCTCCGAGAGCCTCGGAAAGAGCGAGTAGACGCGCTCGAGGTCTCCCCGCAACTCCGATCGGTCCGATCGCTGGAAGGCTCCCATCTCAAGGTTCTCGAGCACCGACATGCGCGGAAAGAGCTTGCGGCCCTCCGGAGACTGCGAGATTCCGCGCCGCACGATGTCGTGTGGCGGATCACGCGTGATATCCCGCCCGCGGAAGTGGATCGACCCCCGCCGCGGATGATTCAGGCCGTTGATCGAGCGGAGCGTCGTTGACTTCCCCGCGCCGTTCGCACCGATCAGCGTGACGATCTCACCTTCGTGCACCTCGAGTGAGATTCCCTTCAAGGCCTCGATCGAGCCGTAGTACGTGTGGACGTCTTCGACACGCAGCAGCGCGCCGTCACTCTCGGGCTTGCTGCTCATACGATCGCCGCCTTGCCGAGGTAGGCCTCGATGACGCGCTCGTTCTTCTGGATCTCGCTCGGCGTTCCCTCGGCGATTTTCTCGCCGTAGTCGAGCACGGTGACCCGCTCGGATATGCCCATGACGACCTTCATGTCGTGCTCGATCAGGAGAGTCGTGATGGGCCGCTCGGCGCGAAGCTTCCCGAGAAAGTCGGTGAAGGCTGCCGTCTCCTGCGGGTTCATTCCGGCCGTGGGCTCGTCGAGAAGGAGCAGCTTTGGCTCGGTCGCGAGCGCGCGCGCGAGCTCCAGGCGGCGTTGGTCTCCATACGCGAGATTCTCGGCGAGCTCGTCGTCGACACGGCCGAGGCCCACATAGCGCAGAAGCGCCCGGCCCTGCTCATGAGCGTCACGCTCCTCGCGACGGACACGCGGAGTGCCGAAGATCGAGCCGAGGATTCCGCCCTTCAGCCTCGAGTGCATTCCCACCAGGACGTTCTCGAGCGCCGTCATCTGGGGGAACAACCTGATGTTCTGGAAGGTTCGACCGATACCTAGCTTGGTGATCGCATGGGGCGGCTTGCCGGTCACGTCGGTGCCGTCGAACACGATCTGGCCCGAGGTCGGTGTGTAGACGCCCGTGAGCATGTTGAAGAACGTCGTCTTGCCTGCTCCGTTGGGCCCGATCAGACTGACGATCGACCCCGCGGGAATGGTGAGATCGAGATCCGACACGGCAAGGAGCCCGCCGAACTCCTTGCGGACGCTCTCGACCGTGAGTAGGTCCTCAGCCATTCCTACGCCCTCGTACTCGTCGGCTCGTCTTGGTCACGATGGTCGTACAGCGGATCGTCGATCGAGCCGTGTGTCCCTTCCTCGAGCTCGCGCTTGCGCCGCCGCTCCGGGATGAGACCGACCGGGCGGAACAGCATCATCAGGACGATGATGACCCCGTAAATCCCGAACTCGTACTTCGCGACCTCGACGTTGAGCGGCGTGTGCGCGTTGGCCCAGGCGCCGATGTTCGCGAGCCCCTCGACGTTCAGCCAGGCGAGGATCGCCCCGCCGATCACCACGCCCCAGAGGCTTCCCATCCCACCCAGGATCACCATGCAGAGGAGGAAGATCGAGATGTTGAAGTGGAACTGGCTCGGGAAGGCGCCGGAGTTGAAGCTGGCGACATACGCACCGGCGACGCCTCCGAAAAAGGCGCCGATCGCGTAGGCCCACGTCTTGGTACGCATGAGCGGGATACCCATCGCTCCCGCTGCGGTCTCATCCTCTCTGATGGCGATCCAGGCGCGCCCGAGCCGCGAGTCGCGCAAGCGGTAACAGCAGAAGACGGTGATGAGCAGAATGGCGAGCGCGGCCCAGTAGAAGAGGCGCGCCCGGTCGAACGATTGCGCGAACGACACCGGAAGGCCGACCGCGCTGTTCAGGCCTTCGCCGAATCCCGGTGAGTCGATCGGGCTGATGCCGAACGTCCCGTGTGTCAGATCGAATCCGTGCAGGCTGTCGGCGTTGCGGACGAACTGCGGAATAATTTCGCCGAAGCCCAACGTGACGATCGCGAGGTAGTCGCCTCGAAGACGCAGCGTCGGCAGTCCGATCAGGATCCCGCCGAGGGCAGTGATGATCCCTGCGCAGAGCAGGACGAGCCAGACGGAGATGTGAATTCCCTGTGCTTCTCTGGAGATCCCGACCGAGCCGAAGTGGAAACGCACCTGCTCGAACTGCCCGGAGGCGAGCCAGCCGGCCGTGTACGCGCCGATCGCGTAGAAGGCGACATAGCCGAGATCCAGCAGGCCGGCGTAACCGACGACCACGTTGAGCCCGACGGCCATCACGACGAAGACAAGGATCGTCACGCCGGCTCCAACATCGGGAAATGCCAGGATCACCGGGACGTCCGTCGGCAGGCTCGAAACGTAGTAGGGGTACGCGGCCGCGAGCGTGACGACCACGAGGATGGGAATGGAGCCGCGAATGCGCTCCGGCAGGCGGTGCCACGCCTTGAACACGTTGTCGACGGGCTCAAGTCGACCGAGACTGTGCAGTCTCTCGCGTATCACTTACGCCCCCTCTGGAGTGCGTTCGCCCAAAAGGCCCTCCGGGCGGAAGACCAGGATGGCGATCAAGATTCCGAACACGATCGAGCGTGTCCAGTCGCTGCCGGGAGCGAGCCACGAGAGGCCTTCGTTGAAAGCCTGGATCAGGCCGATCAGGAGGGCGCCGAGAACCGCCCCGGATAGGTTGCCAATGCCTCCGAGCACCGCAGCCGTGAACGCAATCAGACCGAGCTCGAACCCGGTGTCGTAGCGAATGTTGAACTCGATCAGGTACAACAGCCCACCGACGCCGGCCAGACCGCCGGCCAGTAAGAAGGTAAACGAGATCGTTCGGTTGACATTGACGCCCATGATCGCCGCCGCGTCGGTGTCCTGCGAAGTAGCACGCATCGCCTTCCCGTGGCGCGTCGACTGGACGAGCCACGTCAGCAGAATCAGGATCGGGACGGTCGCCAGCACCGCGAACAACTGATTCCACTGGTAAGAGACGTCGCCGATCTTGAAGACGTTCCCCTCGGAGATCAGCGGCGGAATGCTGCGGAAGTTCACGCCGAAGATCGCGAGCGAGACGTTCTGGACGATGAAAGACATGCCAACCGCTGTGATCAAGACCGCCAAGCGCGGGGCCTGGCGCAGCCGGCGATAGGCGACGAACTCGATCGTGGCGTTCAGCAGCGCCCCGAAGGCGACGACGATCACGAGTGTCGCCAGCAGGCCGGCAAGGATGGCCAGCACCGATGACGTCTCGTCGAGCCCGAAGACGGAGACGAGGAAGGTGCTCGAGACGAGCCCCGTCAACGCGAAGACGTCGCCGTGCGCAAAATTGATCAGTTGCAGGATGCCGTACACGAGCGTGTACCCGAGTGCGATCAGCGCATAGACCGACCCCGTCGTGATGCCGATCAGGAGGACCGTGAAGAAATCACTCGGCGTCTTGATGAGGTTGACGACGAGCCAGACGCAGAGCAGTACGACGAAACCGATCCCGATGATCGACGTCGCGCTCGGCCGCCGGTCCGCGAGCGCCGTGAGCCACGAGGGAGTCTGAGCTGGGGCCGCGATTGGCGGATTCTAAGACTGTCCCGGGGAAAGGCGTTGCCTTCCCCCGGGACGAGCCGCATGCCTAGCCCGCCGCTGCTTTGCGGGCGGCGTCTACGAGGTTCGCCTTCGGGCCAGCCGTCTTGAAGGTCACGAGCTTGTTCGTGCCCTTGTAGATCGTGAAGAGTAGGGCGGCACCCTTCGCGCCGGTGATGTCGCCGTTCTCGTTGATCTCGAAGCTGCCGATCAGACCGTTGTCGACCTTGGTCTTGAAAACCTCGTCGATGATGCTCTGGCGGCTGCCGTCGGACTTCTCGATCGCATCGAGAAGAACCCTGGCTGCCTGGGCGCCGAGGATCGCGTATGGGTCGACCGCCTTCCCCGGAATGGTCTTCTTGAAGTTGTTGATGAACGTCTGCGCGGCGCCGGTGTACTTGTCGATCCCGACTCCGGCCACGCTGAGGAAGGCGTCCTTGGCGTTCGGGGTTCCGCCCTCGCTCCGCTGGAACAATGCGTCCGTCGTGAAGCCGTCGGGCAGGAACAGCTTCACTCCGGTGTTCGGTCCGAGCACGGTGACCTTGTCGTTGATCAACTGCCCCGAGTTCTCGTCGACAAGCCCACCGATGAAGATGCCGTCCGGGTTCGTCGCCTTGATCCGGGTGAAGATCGCCCGGAAGTTCGCCTGCTTCGGATCGTAGGCCGAGAAGCCCGTCACCTTCATCCCGAGAGCTTCAGCCGCGCCCCTGAAGTTCTTGGCGACGCCGAGACCGTAGGCCTCCTTGTCATTCAGGATGTAGATGGTGTTCACGCCCTGCGCCTTTGCGAACTCGGCCATCACCGCACCCTGGTTCGGATCGCTGGGTGCGACCCGGGCGTAGTTGCGCTTGCCGCTCGGGTAGTACTTCTCCGGCTCGTTGCCGGCGCAAGGCTCGGTCAGACACCCATAGGTGTTCGCCGGCGAGAGCAGCATGAGCCCTCCACCAGGGGCCTGGTTCAGCACCGGGATCTCGATCGCCGCGCAACCGGAGTTGAACGTCCCGACAACGCCGACGAGAGACTCGTTCTGAGCGTACGCGTGGGCGTTGCGGCTGCACTTATCGGGATCCCATTTGGCGGCCTGCGCGGTCGAGTCGTCACAGACCTGCAGCGCGACCTTGTGATCGCCCGCCTTCCAGTTCTGCTGGTCGAGCAGGAGGCGCGCCGCCCCGACGATTTGCAGCGTCTGTGTGCGCGAGCTTCCCTGCATCGGAAAGTCCGTCGCCACGAGCACGTCGGGATCTCCTTCACCCTTGTACTCGAGCGGTGCGCAGGACGACGCCGGCAACGCCGTAACGTTCCCGCCTCCGCCACTCGAGCTCTTGCTTCCGCCGCAGCCAGCTGCGGCAAAGGCCAGCACGCCGATCAGCACGGCGAGCAGCCCAACGGTTCCGTATCTCCTCAAGATGACACCTCCGTCGCCCGATCACTGGACATTCCCCGCAAGGGGGGCAGTATCAGGGCAATTCGGGCCACAAGCAAGCCTTAACCCCGAGACCGCCATCTGAAGGGGATGACCGGCACGAGGGTCTGGTTGGCCCCGACGCTTGTGTCGGGGCCAGCCAGGGAAATCAACTTACGACCGCGCGGCGTCGGCGGCTAGCTGTTGATCGTGGTGAGGGTCGCCGAGATCCAGTTTGAGACGGTTTGGGTATCGAGCCGGGTGTAGTAGCCGTTGGAGGCGCAGACCAAGCTCTGGCCAAACGAGACGACGGCGACGACGTAACCGTTTGCGAACACCGGACCCCCCGAGTCACCGAAGCAGGTCTCGTTGTCGTAGTGCTGTCCGCTCAGCTTCAGGAAGCGGTCTCCCGTCACGTCCTGACCAAGGGCCTCGAACGTACCGACCTTCCGGGTGCCGCCGTCGGAACCGAGCGGCGTATTCGCGTTGCTGAACCCTTCGACTCCGTAGCCGACGATGTTGAAGATCTCGCTCTTCAGGTCGAGCGTGTCGCCGTAGTTGAGTGGCGCGATCGTCGCCGCAGTGACGCCTGTCGGGGCGGTCGCGAGTTCGACGAGCCCAACGTCGGTCGTGCATTGGCCGTACAGGCCGCACTTCGAGTTGCCGTTCAGTCTGTCGACGTAGTCCGGGTGCGTGTAGAACGCGGCTGCGTCGTAGACGGTAGGTGTTCCGGTCGGGGATGGATCCAGCGTGAACACGATGTTGAAGCCGCGCTGCTCGAGTTCCTCGAAGTAGACCGTGCAGTGGCCGGCAGTAAGAACCACGTTTGGCGCGATCAACGTGCCGCTGCAGATTTCGACGAAGGCCCCGTTGCGGATGATCCCGAACGCGCCTACGTTCGTGTAGGTCGTCGTGCCCGTAGCCTCGCCACCTATCAGCGGCTTGGCCGCGGAGGGGGTGAGCAGAGCACTCGCAACAACCACCGCCACCAGCAACAACCGTTTCAGCATCAGACCCTCCTTCGGTAGTTCCTCGTGAGTGGCGAAGCATGCCGGTCCAATGCCGCCGCTGTCAGGCTCTTCCTGTCGAACCGTCGACAGGTGACGCCTCCAGAATCGGGCCATCTGCCCAACGATCAGGTGCCGAAGGTGGGACTCGAACCCACACGAGGTTTCCCTCACCGGATTTTGAGTCCGGCGCGTCTGCCAGTTCCGCCACTTCGGCGCGGCGACATCGTAGCCCTCGTGCCGAGTTCTCTACGATCGTCGCATGAAGGTAGGAATCCTCACCGGCGGCGGAGACTGCCCCGGGCTGAACGCGGTCATCCGCGCCGCAGGCCGGCGAGTCCTGACCCGGGAGGGCGAGGTCGTCGGCGTCCTCGAAGGCTGGAAGGGACTCGTCGAAGGGCTGTTCAGGCCGGTCGGCCCGTCCGAGATCTCGGGCCTGCTCCCGCGAGGCGGAACGATCCTCCGAACGACCCGGACGAATCCATTCAAAGTGGAGGGCGGAGTCGAGAAAGTGCTCGCGAACTTCGAGCGCGAGGGCTTCGACGCCCTGGTGGCGATCGGCGGCGAGGACACGCTCGGCGTCGCCGCCCGGCTCTACGAGGAGCACGGATTTCCGGTGGTCGGTGTGCCGAAGACGATCGACAACGACCTCTCGGCGACCGACTACACGTTCGGGTTCGACACAGCGGTCTCGGTCGCGACCGAGGCGATCGACCGGCTCCACACGACAGCGGAGTCCCACAACCGCGTGATGGTCGTCGAGGTCATGGGCCGTCACACGGGCTGGATCGCCGTAGTGGCCGGAATCGCAGGCGGCGCGGACATGATCCTGATCCCGGAGCAGCCGGTGTCGATCGAGGACGCCTGCAAGGAGATCCGCCGCAGACACGAGCGCGGAAAGGACTTCTCCATCGTCGTCGTCTCGGAGGGCTACGAGCTGGAAGGGATGAGCGAGGCGCAGGATGTCGACCAGTTCGGCCACGTTCGCCTGTCGGAGCGAGGCGTCGGCGCCGCACTCGCACACGAGATCGAGGCGCGGACCGGTTACGAGACACGGGTGACGGTGCTCGGCCACGTACAGCGCGGCGGCTCCCCCACGCCCCGCGACCGCGTGCTCGCGACGCGCTACGGACTCAAAGCCGCCGACCTGGTCGAGGAGAGAAGGTTCGGCCGGATGGCCGCGTTGCACGGCGACGACATCGTCGACGTCCCGCTCGGGGAAGCGACCGCCGAGCTCAAGACCGTCCCAGCCGAGTGGTGGGCGGTCGCGCAGGCGTTCTTCGGCTGAGTTGCAGACTTCGCGGCCCTTCGGCGGGCAGAACATGACTGCGACCATGCGCCGAGTGCTCGTGCGTCCGCCGGCCCTGGCCGGATTTGCGACCTGGCGCGAGTACGGCTGGCGCGCGGAGCCGAACGTCGCCAGGCTTGCCGAAGAGCACGAAGCCTTCTGCGCCACTCTGGCCGCCGCCGGCGCAGAGGTCGTCGTCGCCGACACTTCCGTCCCCACCGACCCCGACGCGATCTACGTCTTCGATCCCGCGATCGTCTCAGACCGCGGCGCGATCGTCCTGCGGCCGGGTAAGGACGGCCGTCTGGTCGAAGCCGAGGCGATCGCGGCGGACCTCGAGCAGGCGGGTGTGCCGATCGCCGCGCGGCTCGAGCCTCCCGCATCCGCCGACGGCGGCGACACGATCTGGCTCGACGAGAGCACGCTCCTCGTCGGCCGGGGTTATCGCACCAACGACGATGGCATCCATGCCCTACGGAAGGCGCTACCCGACGTGAACGTGCTCGCGTTCGATCTGCCGCACCTGCACGGCTCCGAGGTCGTGCTGCATCTGCTCTCGCTGCTGAGCCCGCTCGACGACGACGTGGTCGTCGCGTATCTGCCGTTGCTGCCCGTGCGGCTGGTCCAACTGCTCCAGGACCTGGAGGTTCGCATCGTCGAAGTTCCCGACGACGAGTTCGAGACGATGGGGCCGAACGTGCTGGCGCTCGCACCTCGCGTCGTCCTGGCTCTCGAGGGGAACCCGGAGACGAGGAAGCGCCTCGAACGAGCCGGCGTAGACGTGAGCGTCTACCGCGGTGACGAGATCTCGCGGAAGGGCGACGGTGGCCCCACCTGCCTCACGCGTCCGCTGCTGCGAGCCTGACCGCGGGTACGACGGGCGTCAGAGCCGGTAGACCGCGACCCAGGGGCCGGCGAGATCGCCGTCGGCTCTGAGATAGAGCACGCGCCGCGCCTTCGTGCGGAGCTCGTCGTAGAAGGCGGCCTCCTGCGGATACCGATCGCGCGCTGCGAGGACGCGATCCGTGACGGCGCCCGTGACCACGACGTCGCGGATGCCGAGCCGGCGTAGGCGTGCGACGTCACGGTTCGCATCGAAGCCGCGCTTCGGGCCCGGCAGGAGCA
>JBBWZE010000018.1:0-6355 GCA_039648845.1 Actinomycetota bacterium
CCCGACCCGAGTCGGTGCGAATCGAGAAAGGAGCGGACCGTCTCCAGGATCAGCAGCGGCGGACGCGCGTCATCCTGTGCGTTCGTTCGCCGTTCGACGATGTCCACGTGCGGATCCTGACATGTAGGAGACTGCGGTTACGCTTGGTGGAGTGAGGGCCGCGCCGCCGGAGGAGCTCGAGACCAGCACGCTGATCGATCTTCTGGCCGACGGTTGGGGACTCGACGTCAAGGCTGTCCAGTACGCGGCCGTCGGGGGAGGCAGCTACCACTGGGTGGTGGAAGCGGTCGAGGGTATGCGCGGCTTCGTCACCGTGGACGATCTTGACCAGAAGCCTTGGCTTGGGGAGACACGAGAGTCGGCGTGCGACGGTCTGAGACACGCATTCGAGACCGCGGTCGCCCTTCGCGACGGCGGCCTCGACTTCGTGGTCGCACCGATTCTCACAACGCGCGCCGAAACTGTGCTTCGAATCGGACCGCGGTACACCATCGCTCTGTTCCCGTTCGTAGATGGACAGACGGGCATTTTTGGTCAGTACGAGCCGGCTGAGCGCGCTGCTCTCCTCACGATGCTCGCCAAGCTGCACCGTGCACCTGTGGTCGGTTCCGTGACGAGCCGGGTCGACCTCGATCTGCCCGGCCGTCGCCGACTCGAAGCTGCGCTACGCGAGCTGAACCAGACCTGGTCGGGCGGGCCCTTCTCCGAACCCGCACGGAAACTGCTCGCGCCGCACGCGAGCGAGGTAGCCGAACTGCTGGCCTTGAGCGACCGGCTCTGCATTGAGGTAGCCCGTCGCAGCACCGATTGGGTTGTCACCCATGGGGAGCCGCACGGCGGCAACGTGATGCGGGTCGGCGAGAGCCATGTGCTCGTCGACTGGGACACGATCGCGCTGGCCCCTCCTGAGCGAGATCTCTGGATGCTGGTGGGCGACAACGGAGAAGATGCGGACGGATATGCCGATGCGACTGGCCAGGAGCTCGACGCGGCTGCCATGAACTTCTTCCGTCTCCGCTGGGACCTCGCCGACATCGCCGCCTTCACCGACCTGCTGCGATCACCGCATCACCACACCGAAGATACGGAGAAGGCCTACGAGGCCCTGAGGTTCTACGTCGGGGCTCGAGATCGGTGGGCGGTCCTGCTCGAATAAGCCGGTCCGGCGGCTACGGATGTCACGTCTCGAAAGGCAAGGGTCGGACCCCGGCTGTTGGGGTCACGCCTCGAACGACAAGGGTCTGACCCCAGCAGTTTGGGTCGGCATTGCGACTAGTCAGAGACAATCCTCGCGTACCTGGCCCGACTCGTTCCTGCGCGAGCTAGCTTCGCCGTGTGCCCAGACCAGCCCGCATCGACTTTGCCGGCGCGACCCATCACATCGCCGCTCTGGCGGTTGAGAAGGAATTTGTCTTCAGAGAACCTGCCGACCGCAGGCGGCTACTCGCGCAACTCGAAGCGATCGTCGACTGTTACACCTGGAACCTTCGCGCGTACTGCCTGATGGGCACGCACTTCCACCTCATTGTCCACACGCCTGAGCCGACACTTTCACGCGGCGTACAACATCTATGCGGCTCGTACGCCCAGTGGTTCAATTGGAAGTACGGGCGACGCGGGCATCTCTTTGGGCGACGTTTTGGTTCCGTGCACATCGTTACGGACGAGCACCTGCTCGAGGCCCATCGCTATGTGGCTCTCAATCCCGTCCGCGCCGGACTCTGTCCGCGACCGGAATCCTGGCGCTGGGGAAGCTTTCGCGCGCTTGCCGGTCTAGAAGGTCCTGCGCCCTTCTTGGACATGGACGGCGTCCTCAGTCTCTTTGCAAATCGGCGCAGGCTCGCCCAGCCCGCTTTCCGGCGATTCGTCGAGGCCGGCAACTTGGACGACGATGAAACCATGCCTCTGGTCAGGGTCCCAGGCGTCTGACTCCACTCCGCGCAGCGCGTTCTCGAGCGGCGCCGTCCCGAAAGGCCAGGGTCTGACCCCAGCCCTTAGGGTCATGTCGCTACTTCCGGGGCGAATGCGTCGATCAGAGCGGGCAGGTCGCCCGGCGGACTGGACAGCGCGAGCACCGCGGTCGTGATCCCCGCCCGCGCAAACTCGTCGAGTCGTTGGCGCTGCGCTTCCACCGGGCCGAGGAGGAAGATCTCGCGGAGAAGGGATTCCGGCGCGAGGGCGAGCGCACGTTTGCGATCGCCGGCATTCCACGCGGCGACGACGGGATCGATCTCGTCGCCAAGGCCGAGCCAGCGGAAGAACTCGGCGTACACGGGCACGGTCGCGTAGGCGACGAAGATCCGCTTTGCGGCAACGAGTGCGTCGTCCTCGGGCCCGGGGATCGAGAAGAACCGGCATGCGAGCTCCTTCTCGGGGGTTCCGAATGCATCGACGACCTGCGTGGCGCGGCTCAGCGGCAGGAAATTGGTGAAGGCGCCGTCGGCGATCCGGGCTGCAAGCCCCAGCATCCGGTCACGCAGGGCCGCCAGGACGATCGGCACGGGCTCAGACGGAGGCGAAGCAAGCCTGAAGCCGCCGGCGCCGCGCTCGCCCGCCAGGACCGTGCGGAGATAGTCGACGCTGTCTTCCACCTTCGCGAGCGGCCGGCGGAACGGGATGCCGTTCCAGTGCTCGACAATGACGTTCGACGAGGCGCCGAGGCCGAGGACGAAGCGGCCGTCGCTGACGTTCGCAAGCGCCGCCGCGGTCTGGGCGAGCACCGCTGGGCCACGCGTGTAGACGTTGACGATTCCCGTCACCAGCCGCAGTCGCGTGCTGTGATCGGCTGCGACAACGAGGGGCGTGAAGCCGTCGAAGTCCGTCGATTCCGCCGACCAGACGCTGTCGTAGCCAGCTTCGTCGATCCGGCGCACGAGCGGCCCGAGCTCGTGCAGCGGAAGGCCGGTGAAGGGGATGGTCAGCGCGAGACGGATGCGACAGTATCCCCCGATGTTCCCGCGCACTGCACTCGTGACGGGCGGCGCTTCCGGCATCGGCGCAGCGCTCGTCGACCTCCTGCGCCGCGAGGGCGCCGATGTGAAGGTGCTCGACCTCGCCGATGGGTTCGACGTCTCGATGTCACAGGCGTGGGAGACAGTCGACTCGGTCGAGCTCGCGTGTCTGAACGCCGGTGTCACCACAGGCGAGCAGGACGTGAGCCGGGTCTCCGACGAGGCGTACCGCCGTATCCTCGGAGCGAACCTCGACGGGGTCGTCTTCGGCGTCCGGCGGCTCGCGGACGTCATGGAACCGGGAAGCGCGATCGTCGCGACGGCTTCACTCGCAGGCCTGGTTCCGTCACCCGAGGATCCGATCTACACGCTCACCAAGCATGGCGTGATCGGTTTCGTCAGGAGCGTTGCGCCGCAGCTCGAGGAGCGGGGGATACGCATCAACGCGATTGCGCCCGGCTTCGTCGAGACACCGCTGATCGATTTCGCACCTTTCGTGGAGGCAGGTTTTCCACTGCTGCAGCCGGAGGATGTCGCGCAGGCCGTGCTCGCCGTGGCGCGCAGCACGGAGACCGGCCAGGCCTGGGTCGTGCAACCCGGCCGCGAGCCACTTCAGTTCCGCTTCCCGAATGTCCCCGGTCCGCGCGATGCCTCGGGCGCGAGCGTCGGCGCGCCGCCGGAATTCTCTAACTAAAGCTCCAACCCTCGCCCGACTCGAAGGCCTTCAGGATGCGCCTGCTCACGACCATCCGGTGGACTTCGTCGGGTCCGTCGTAGATATGGGCCCCACGCGCCTGCGCGTACATGCCGGCGAGCGGCGAGCGGTCGGTCAGCCCGAGCGCTCCATGAACCTGGACCGCCCGGTCGATCACACGGGAAAGCACATTCGCCGCATAGAACTTGATCAGCGAGATCTCGACCCGCGCGTCTCGTTCTTCGTCGATCTTGTGCGCGGCATCGAGTGTCAGCAGCCGGCAGGCCTGGATTTCCGCCGCAGAGTCCGCGATCCAGTTCTGCACCGTCTGCTTCTCGGCCAGTGGGCCACCTGACACCTCCCGCTCGAGCGCCCGCTTGCACATAAGGTCGAAGGCTCGCTGCATCTGTCCGAGCCAGCGCATCACGTGATGGATCCGTCCGGGGCCGAGCCGCTTCTGCGCGATGAGAAAGCCGGCGCCACGTTCGCCGAGAAGATTTTCCGCCGGCACGCGCACGTCGGTGTACGTCACCTCGCAGTGAGTGCTCCAGCCGCGGCCGCGGTGCCCGAGCGTCGGCACCGGCTCCACGTGAACACCGGGAGTGTCGGCAGGAACGACGATCTGGCTCGCGCGCCGTCGTGGCTCGGCGCCGGGCTCGGTCACGGCCATCACGATCCCGAAGGCGGCGCCCTCCGCACCGGACGAGAACCACTTGTGACCGTTGATGACCCACTCGTCGCCGTCGAGCACCGCCGTCGTACGCAGGTCGGTGGGGTCCGATCCGGAGACGTTCGGTTCGGTCATCGAGAAGAAGGAGCGGATGTCGCCCGCGACGAGCGGCTTCAGCCAGCGTTCCTTCTGCTCCTCGCTCCCGAATAGGTGGAGGATCTCGCCGTTGCCCGCGTCTGGCGCCTGGCAGTTGAAGACGTACTGCGCCCAGAGCACGCGTCCGATCTCCTCGTTCAGGTGCGCGTACGCAAGGAAACCGAGCCCGGTGCCGCCCGCATCCGGCGGCAGGTGCGGCGCCCACAGTCCCTCGGCCTTCGCACGGGCGCGGAGATCGACGATCAGCTCCTGCGCCGAGTCGTCTTCGCGATCGAGCGCCGCCTCGTTCGGATAGACGTGCTCCTCCATGAAGGCGCGATAGCCGGCGCGCAATTCCGCGAAGTCGGCCGCAGCTGGGGGATCGGCGATCGCCATCGAGCGAGATTAGTTGAGCCGCTCGACGACCATGGCCATGCCCTGGCCGCCGCCGACGCACATCGTCTCGACGCCGATCGTCCTGTCGAGTGTCCGCAGGTCGTTGAGCAGCGTGTTCATGATCCGCGCCCCGGTCATGCCGTACGGATGGCCGAGCGCGATCGCGCCGCCGTGTGGGTTCAGCTTGTCGCTGAAGGGGTCGACTCCGATCTCTGCGCAGACGGGAAGCACCTGCGCCGCGAAGGCTTCGTTGAGCTCGACGACATCGACTGCGTCGATCGTCAAGCCCGCGTGTTTCAGCGCCAAGCGCACCGCCTCGATCGGGCCGACACCCATGATCTCCGGGGCCACGCCTGCGACGGAGGACGCGATGATTCGCGCGAGCGGCGTGATCCCGAGGTCTCTCGCGCGCGCGTCACTCATGACCACGACCGCCGCTGCGCCGTCGTTCAACGGGCAGGAGTTGCCCGCCGTCACCTTTCCGCCCGGCTTGAATGCCGGCTCGAGCTGCGACAGCTTCTCGAGTGTGGAGTCCGGTCGCGGCCCGTCGTCCTTCGCCACGCCGTCCCACGGTGTGATCTCCCGCTCGAAGAACCCGGATTCCTGCGCGGCCACGGCTCGCTCCTGCGATTGCTGGGCGAAGCGGTCCATGTCCTCGCGCGCAACGTTCCAGCGCTCGGCGACGTTCTCCGCCGTCAGGCCCATCGGGATGTAGACGTTCGCGATCGGCGCGTCGTCTCCAAATAGCTTTGGGTGCAGCTCCTCGGCGTCCTTCGGATAGCCGTCGACCTGCGTGATCGACTCGACGCCCGCGGCCACGAATGCATCGCCTTCGCCGGCGCGAATCGCATGGAACGCCATCCGGATCGTCTGCAGGCTCGACGCACAAAAGCGGTTCACCGTCGTGCCGGGCACGGTTTCCGGTAGCTCGGCGAGCAGGGCCGCGCGGCGCGCGAGATTCATCCCCTGCCTTTCCTGAGGAAAGCCGCAACCGACCATGACATCGACGATCTCGGCGCGGTCGAGCTCCGGAACCTGTTTCAACGCCGCGTCGATCGCGAACGCGGCGAGGTCGTCGGGACGCGCGTCGACGAGCGAGCCCTTGCGCGCGCGGCCGATCGGCGTTCTTGTCGCAGCGACGATGACCGCTTCAGGCATCGGGCGCTCCCGCCGCCATGTAGACGACCTCGCCGACGAGCGCGGGCTTTTCCTTTCCTTCGACCTCGATCTGGATGCCGACGTACCAGACCACGCTTGGCCCACGGCGCTCGGTCCGCAGTAGCTTCCCGTGCAGGCGGACGCGCGAGCCGGAGGGCACAGGGCTCGTGAAACGAATCTTCTCCGTCCCGTAGTTGAGGCCCATGGCGGCGTCGCTGACCGATACGACCTCGCCGAGCAGCATCGGCAGCATCGACAGAGTCAGGTACCCGTGCGCGACCGTGGTGCCGAACGGGCCGTTCGCGGCGGCTTCGGGATCGACGTGGATCCACTGATGGTCGCCGGTCGCCT
>JBBWZE010000026.1:0-5243 GCA_039648845.1 Actinomycetota bacterium
AGCCGCAGCGTCTTCTCGTCGGAATCCGCCTCCGGCATCAGGAGCGCAAGTGAGTGCGCCGGGCCGAAAGCTCGGACGCACAGCGCCGCGGTGACGGAGCTGTCGATGCCGCCGGACAGGGCGACGACTGCACCGCGGCGCCTGAGCTCGTCGCCCACGATGCGCTTCAGCGCGTCGACGATCTGAGCGCTCACACGCTCGCAATCGATGTCCAGGGCAGCGAGCGTCAGCGGCTCGGCAGGCCCAGGGGAGACGGTGCTCACTTCGTTCGGCCGGAGTTTCGCTTCGCGCTCACGAAACGGACGACCTTGTCGATCGAGTCGAGGTTCTCGGGCACGAGCTCCGAGTCCGTGATCTCGATGTCATACGTCTCCTCGAGAAACCCGACGAGCTCGAGCACTCCGGTCGAGTCGATGATCCCCGCCTCGATCAGCGACGCCGATCCGGGCAGTCCTCGGAATTCCTCGCCGAGCAAGAAGTTCTCGGCGAGGAACGATCGCAGCTCAGGTTCCATGTCTTCCGATTCTAGGTGCGGATTTGCAGCGGGGAAAAGCCCGCTATAGCGTGAAAGACATGTGCGGCCTTGCGGGGATCTATGCCGGCGCCGGTCGTCGACCGGAGAAGTCGCTGCTGCTTGCGATGGCCGGGGAGCTGCGACATCGAGGCCCGGACGGAACTGGGCTCTTGCTGGACGGGCGGGTCGGCATCGCAGGGGCGCGGCTCGCGATCGTCGATCCTGAAGGAGGCGACCAGCCGCTCTCCGACGAGCGGGGCCGCTTCTGGGCGATGCAGAACGGCGAGATCTACAACTACGTCGAGCTGCGGAGCGAGCTGCGCGGGCTGGGTCACCGGTTCGTCACGACGTCGGACACCGAGGTCATCGCTCACGCGTACGAGCAGTGGGGTGCGGACTGCCTGCAGCGCTTCAATGGTGACTTCGCCATCGCCGTCTGGGACCGCGACCGCCGCGAGCTGTTCCTGGCGCGCGATCGGTTCGGCGTGCGCCCGCTGTTTCTGGCCGACTACGGGGGGGACATCTGCTTCGCCTCAGAGGGGAAGGCACTGCTTCGTCACCCTGCTGCTTCGCGCGAGATCGACCCCGTCGGGGTCGTCGACACCTTCACGCTCTGGTCGACTCTTCCCGATCATTCTTCCTTCAAGGGGATCAGCGAGCTGCCGCCGGCGCACTACGCCGTAATCGGTCCGGACGGCACCGCTCGTCAAACAAGGTGGTGGGACCTCGAGTTCGTTCCCGAGTCGAGGCCGGACGACGATGTGCTCGAGGAGCTCGAGGCGTTGCTCGTCGACGCCACACGGATCAGGCTTCGCGCCGACGTTCCGGTCGGCGCGTACCTGAGCGGTGGTCTCGACTCTTCCGCCGTCGCGGCAATGGCTTCGAGGGAGCTCGACGGCGAGCTCTTCGCGTTCGGGCTCGGTTTCGCCGATGAGCGGTTCGACGAGACAGCCTCACAGGAGACGATCGCAAGGCAGCTCGGAGTCGACTTCCACCGTACGACTGTCGACGCCCGGGCGATCGCAAGGCTGCTCCCGCGTGCCGTCGAGCTGGGGGAGACGCCCTTGCTCCGCACCGCGCCTGCGCCGCTCCTGGCGCTGTCGGCTGCGGTCCGCGAGGCGGGGCTGCACGTCGTTCTCACGGGCGAGGGCGCGGACGAGCTGTTCGCCGGCTACGACATCTTTCGCGAGGACAAGGTGCGCCGCTTCTGGGCCAGGGAGCCCTCGTCCCAGCTCCGGCCGCTGCTCTTTCAGCGGCTCAACCGATTCCTGGGCGCGGACATCATTCGAGCGCGCGGTTTCCTCCCCGGGTTTTACGGCCGAGGCCTGCTCTCGGTCGACGATCCGCTCTACAGCCATCGGCTTCGCTTTGGGAATTCCGCCCGTTGCCTTCGCCTGCTCAATCCGGAGTTCCTTGCGGGTGCCGCGACCGAAGCGGAGGCAAGCGAGCGCCTGCTCCAGGGCCTGCCGCCGCGGTTCGGCGAGATGTCTCCGCTCAGCAAGGCCCAGTACCTCGAGATCGCGACCTTCCTGCAGGGCTATCTCCTCCACGCGCAGGGCGACCGGATGCTGATGGGGAACTCCGTCGAGGGCCGCTTCCCGTATCTCGATCATCGCGTCGCGCACCTCGCTGCTCGACTCCCCGAGAGGCTGCGGTTGCGAGGCCTGCAGGAGAAGTACGCGCTTCGTGCTGCAACGTCTCGCTATCTGACGCCGGAGATTCGAGAGCGGCCCAAACAGCCGTACCGGGCGCCGATTGGAGAGGCCTTGGCGGGAACGACTGCGCCGGGCTACGTTCGCGAGCTTCTCGCACCCGAGCAGATCGACGCGGCCGGTCTGCTCGATTCGGCAGCCGTCACTCGCCTCGTCCGCAAGTTCGAGCAGGGGAAGGGTGTCAGCGAGACCGATGAGATGGGATTGATCGGCACCGTTTCCCTGATGCTGCTGCACGAACGGTTCGTCTCGAGGCCGCAGGAAGCTCTGCCGCTCGAGCCCAGCCGGCTCGTGGTCGACGGCGAGCTCGTCACTGCCAATGCGGCTGCACCGGTCGCCGAACCCGTCTGATGCGAGATCGGCCCCAACGACTCGTGCACGACAGCCTGTTCCGCTCGGCTGAAGCAGCCCCTCGTCGCGATGCGATCGTCGACGAATTTGCCACCTCGACCTACGAGGAGCTGGTGGACGAAGCGCTCCGGGTCGCGACGCTCCTCCAGCACGAAGGACTCCAGCAGGGAGACCGAGTCGCGCTCTACCTGGACAACACCGCCCGCTGTGCCGCAGCGATCTTCGGGACGCTCATCGCCGGCGGCGTATTCGTCGGCGTCAACCCTCAGACCAAGGCGGAGAAGCTGGCGTTCATCCTCGCCGACAGCGGTGCGGCGTTCCTGTTAGCGGAGGGCCACTCGGCGAACGTCGCCGCCGCCGCGGTCGCGCAACGCGGTAGCGGCTCACGCGTATTCGCAACGTCCACCTCCGGGGCAGCGCCGGACTTCCCCAGCCTCGAGGCGGCTCTGGCTGCAACCGAGCCCAGGCCTGCCACCTCCACGACGCTCCCTTCCGATCTGGCCGCACTCGTGTACACGTCCGGCACCACAGGACGGCCGAAGGGGGTGATGCTGAGCCATCAGGGGCTGGTGTTCGTCATCGGCAGCATTGCCGAGTACCTGCGTCTCGACGCCGACGACCGGATCCTCAGCGTCCTCCCGCTCGCCTTCACCTACGGGCTCAGCCACCTCTTGCTTGCCGTCCGCCTGGGGGGAACGCTGTTGCTCGAGCGAACGTTCGCCTTTCCCGGCCGGACACTCGAGCGAATGCACTCGGAGCGCGCCACGGTCTTCCCTGCTGTGCCGACGATGTACGCGACTCTCCTCGGCATGAAGCACTCCCGCACCTACGATTCGGTCCGCTGCCTCACGAACGCCGCGGCCGGGCTTCCGCCCGCGTTCCACGACGGCATCCAGCGTCTCTTCCCGAACGCGCAGCTTTACCGGATGTACGGCCAGACGGAATGTGTGCGAGCCAGTTATCTCGAGCCGGAGCTTCTCGAGACCAAACCCACCTCGGTAGGGAAGGCAATCCCCGGTACGGAGGTGTTGGTACTCGACGAGAAGAGCCAACCGGTGGCGGCGGGCGAAACGGGTGTCCTACACGTCAGCGGTCCTCACCTGATGATGGGCTACTGGGGCGATCCGGCATTGACGGAGGAATGGCTCAAGCGCAGGCCGGATCTCGACGAGCTCATGCTCTGCACGCAGGATCACTTCACCGTCGACGAGGAAGGCTTCCTCTACTTCGTCGGCCGCACCGACGACATCGTCAAAACTCGCGGAGAGAAGGTCAGCACGATCGAGGTGGAGAACGTGCTCCACGACCTTAAGGGCGTCTCGCAGGCGGCGGTTGTAGGCGTCCCCGATGACCTTCTGGGCGAGGCGCTGCGGGCTTATGTAGTTCTCGAGCAGGGCGCGGCGCTGACGGAGGAAGACATCCTTCGCTTTGCGCGGTCGAAGCTCGAGAACTTCATGCTGCCCCGAGAGGTCGTGCTTCTCGACGAGCTCCCGCATACGGAGAGTGGCAAGATCCGCAAGGGCAGCCTCCTGGTCTAGCGCCAGAGCGTCTTGCGGGCACGGCCCATCTGCTGCGGTATGGGGGGCAAGGCCTGCGCGTCCGCGACTCCGAACAGGCTCTCCACCAGGGTGATCGAGAGGTCGCGAACCTCGGACGCCGACTGCTGGTACACCTTCCAGGGACCGCCGAACGGGTCGCGCATCGCGTTCATCTTCGGGTTCTTCAACTCGGCGAAGCGCTCTCCGGTCGCTGTCACCAGCGAGCGGGCTCGAGTGATGACGTCGTCGTCACGTGGCGTGGCGGGTCCGCCGGCTGGAAGCAGGGAAACGAAGTCGCGCAGCGTGAAGGAACGTGCGCGCGGCGCCTGCGCGTCGACGACAGCTTGGTGGACGTGCGCAGGCTCGAACCCGAGCAGTAGATCGACGTCCTGAAGCGACGCCTTGTTGACGTATCGGGTCCGGTGGTCCGAGAGCGAGATCCCGCAGGACAGAGCGAGCTCGACCGCCTCCGGCAGCGGCGGCGCGTTTTCCTGCGAGAGGGTTCCATACGAATCCGTCGTGACCGGAAGCCCGAGCGTCAGTCGTTGGACGAATGCCTCGGCCAGGGGGCTACGAAAGCGATTACCCGTGCAGACGAACGTGATCGAGAACGTGTCCACGGGCGCTCACCTTAGTCAGCCAGCAGTTCCTTCGGCTTGAGATAGCGGCCGTCCAGCCACAGGCGCTGGATCAGGATCAGCTCGTCGCCGGTCGCGACGACCGCCCCGGAAGTGTTCAGCTCGACCACGGTGCCCGGCGGCTGCGCTGCGGTCACTCCCGTCGCGACCGCTTTCGCAATGCCGACGCTGACGCCTGCGAGTTGTGCGTGCGGATGCCCCCACGGCGAGTCGAACGGCGCATAGTCGGCGGCTCGAACGAACCTCAGGATTGCAGCCGCGGGCCGTGCCCAGTCGACGCGCCCGTCCGAGGGTGGCCCGGCCGAGAAATACCTGCGCCGGCTCAGATCCTGTTCCTCGCGAGGGATCAGGCGTGCGTCTTCCGTGGCCACGGTCGCCAGTCTCAGCAACAACGGCACGCCGCGTCGGACGCACTTTCCACTCACCGCCAGGCCCGTGTCGGCCGCCTCGATGGAGAATCGCTCCTGCCACGCGATTGGACCCGTATCGA
>JBBWZE010000032.1:0-4391 GCA_039648845.1 Actinomycetota bacterium
CGGTGCGCAAGGGTTCGGTCGTCGCCCGTCCGCCCGGCACCGGAGTCGCGCATACCTTCCGCGCGGGAGAGGCGGGGCTGACGCTGATCGCATGGGGAACGCGCGATCCGAACGACATCTGCTGGTATCCACGCTCGAAGAAGATCTCGTGGCGAGGCGTCGGCGTGATCGGGCGCATCGAGCAGCTCGACTACTGGGAGGGCGAAGAGTTGGAGTGAAGCGGCATCACTCGGTCTGTATTCGTAAGCCTCGGTACGCGTAAGCGCGCCTGTTACGAAAGGCAGCCGCGAGGCGGCCGCCGGCGCCTCTGACGCGGGGGCCAATGTTTGCTACTGGCACCGTTCGAACACACCTGCTAGCGGGGAGGCGTCCTGTTCGCAGGGCTGGAATCATTGGGCTACGATGACGAAGAGCCCGAGGACTGACGTCCCTCCCGCAGAACTCAGTTCTCTCCTGCGTCTCGTCCCGGCCTCACCACGAAAGTAGTCACTCATTCGCGTCATTAGCCTTCTAGCGGAGTTCCCGATATCTCCCCGTATGGGGAGAGCTCGCCGTCTCGCAGGCTCTCGGAGATTCCGGATCGGCATCAACGCCGTGTTCGTCTCCGGGGCGCTTGCCGCTGCTGCGCTGACCATCCTGCATTTCGTGCATTCGGGCTGGCCGCTCGCGAACGCCGATCCGCTCCTCGTTGTCGCCGCCGGGATCCTCTTTCTCTTCGCCTACGCCTTCAAGGCGTGGGGCTGGCAGCGCCTCTTTCCCAAAGGCGAGCGCCCTGAGGCTCTGACGTTGGCCGCTGCAGGTGGAGCCGCGTCCGTCGGCGGTGTGGCCCTCCCGGGACGCTTCGACGAGGCGATTCGCGTCGCCGTCGTTCATCGCGGCCCCGGAAAGAAGACCACCGGCCTCGGCGCGATCTGCCTCACATTGATCATCGTCGGCCTGCTCGACAGCGCAGCGCTGACGCCGATGGCGTCGATCGCAGCTGCCGCTTCGCATCGCGGCGGCGTTCAGGCTGGCTTCGCGCTCGTTGCCGCCGCAGGAGTCGCGGCAGCGGTTCTCGTCCTCTTCCTCCCGAAGATCGCGCAGATGGCTTTCGTCAGCCGTTGGAAGGTCGGTCGCTGGTTGAAGGATCACACGGCCTGCAAGCGCTCCGCATCGGAGGCCTGGTTCCTGATCTCGATCTCGTGGGCCCTCCGTGGCCTTGCCGTCTTCGTTCTGCTGAATGCTCTCTCGGTCGGCGCCTCGTTCCCGCTCGCGCTGGCCTTCCTTTGCGCCTCCGCCGCCTCCGCGGCGTTGCCGATCGCCCCAGCCGGTGCGGCCACCCAGGCCGGCGCCGGGGCTGCGATCCTCATCATCGGTGGCGTGCCCAAGGCCGAGGCATTCGCTTTCGCCGTGGCCGCGCAGGGAATGGTCATTCTCGTGGGGGCCGCGCTGGTCGGCGCCGCCGGAATCTGGATGCTCTTCACCCGTTTCCGCCCGGCCTCCCGGGCGACCACGCTCCCGGCCTAGCTTTACCGACTCCTTACTCCGCTCTTAGGCAGGCGTGGTTCCATGACGGTCGTGTTCCGCGGTCGCGCCGTCGTCGCTGCGCTCCTCGCAGCCCTGGCTCTTGCGGGCGCCACCGGCGCAAACGCCGCGATCGTCACATCGCACGACGACCAGGGACGGACGATCACGTTCGACGTGCGTGCGACCGCCGTCGATACCGAGTGGTACGCAAGTGTTCTGCGGGCGGCCGCGCACGGCAACGAGATCAGCAACGTGAGGATCACGATCGTTCCCGAGCCGCAGATCCCAGCGTTCTGCGGTGGCGAGGAGGCAGCGGCGTGCTACAGCAGGACCGGTACACCCACGATCTTCGTTCCTGCCGGGAAGAGCAGGCTCCTCGAGACTGTCTTGCTGCACGAGTACGGCCATCACCTCGATACGTTCTGGCATGTCTCCGGCGTTCCGGAGCTGAACGGGACGCCGACGTGGTGGGATGCGCGGGGGATGGCGTCGCTGCTCGGGAGCAACCAGGTCGCGTTCGACTACTCGCTCGGCTGGAGCCACAGCATCGCCGAGGTCTTCGCCGAGGACTACGCCTACATCCACACGCACACCCGCTACGGGATCACCTGGCTGAGCCCGCCTGACGCCGCCCTCCAGTCGGCCATGTTCGCCGAGCTCGGCACTCCCGCCGAGGCTCTCCCCGCTGCCCCCGAAGTCCCGCTGGTCATCAGCCGGCGCGGAACGCTCTCCCCGCGTGACCGCTTCAGCGTCCCCTTCGGTCTCCTCGGCCCGGGTCGCCGGGTGACCATGGCGGCCACCATCTCGAAGGCGAACCGCAAAGGCATCCGGGCGCGCGCTCAGCTCGTCTGCGACGGAAAAGTCGTCGCGACACGCACCTTCCGCAAGGGTCAGGCCAAGCGATCGCTCGACATTCCGAACCTGGGCCCTGCGACCTGCGACGTCCGCCTGCTCAGCGGTGTCTCGACGTCGCTGACCTACACGCTCCGCATCAGCCTCGCTGTCGAGAGCGCCTAGCCTCCCCAGCCGCGAGGGCGGCGTCCGAGAGGCCCGTGATCATGCGGGATATCGGCAGGAACTCGCTATCCTGGCCCGAAAGAGCGCCCCGTGGGGCTCTCACGTCTACTTCCGCGTCCCAACACACGCGCTTCGTCGTCCACTAGGAAGGGATCACCTTTGGGCAGGGTCATCTCGTTCGCCAACCAGAAGGGTGGCGTAGCGAAAACGACGACCACGCTGAACCTCGGAGTCGCCCTCAAGGAGAAGGGCTATGAGGTCCTGCTCGTCGACCTGGATCCGCAGGGCAACCTGACGATGAGCCAGGGCTGGAATCCGGACGAGATCGAGCGGTCGATGTTCGACGTGCTCGTCCACAAGCTGCCGATCGAGGAGATCGTCCGTCAGGCCGAGGTCGACGTCGCCGTGTCGTCGATCGACCTCGCCGGCGCGGAACTGGCGCTCTCGTCGATGATCGGCCGTGAGCGCGCGCTCGAGAAGGCGCTCATGAGCGTCAAGCCGAAGTACGACTACATCCTCATCGACACGCCGCCGTCGCTCGGGCTGCTGACGATCAACGCGCTCGTCGCCTCGAACGGCGTGATCGTTCCTGTGCAGTGCGAGTACCTTTCCTTGCGTGGACTGGTGCAACTGGAGAACACTCTGTCCATGATTCGCGAGAACCTGAACCCGGAGGTCTCGATCCAGGGAATCCTGCCGACGATGTACGACAAGCGCCTGCTGCACTCGAAGGAAGCGGTCGACATCCTCAAGGAGAACTTCGGCGATCTCGTCTTCAATACGAAGATCCGCAAGACGATCCGGTATGCGGAGGCTCCCGTGAAGGGCCAGTCGGTGCTGGGCTACGAGCCGGGCGGCGACGCCGCGCAGCTGTACCGCGACCTCGCCAAGGAGGTGCTCAATGGCGCGCAAGCGCGCGAGCATGCGTGAGGGCCCTCTCGCGGAGCTCTTCAAGGCAACCGAGGCGGCGCAGCGCCAGCAGGAACAGGGCGAGCCGGCCGCACCCGCGGAGGAGCCGCACGAGTCGACGGTCGAGCACGTTCCGACGTGGGAGGACGAGGTCGAGGCACCGGCGCCGCCGCGTCCCGATCCCGTACCCGAGCCGTCTCCTCCGGAGCCCGTGCCCGATCCGACACCTGAGCCGACTCCGCCGCCGGCGTACATTCCCGAGCCGCCGGTCACGCGTTACATCGAGCCGATGCCCGAACCGGCGCCGCGCCTGCATCCCGCGCGCGCGGGACAGCTCGGGTCGTACCTCGCGAAGATCCAGGTCGTCGGAGTCGGCGGGGCCGGCCTGAACGCGGTGAATCGGATGATCGACGCCGGCATCAGCCAAGTCGACTTCGTCGCGGTCAACACCGACCTGCAGCAGCTGCAGATGTCGGACGCCGAGACGAAGATCCACATCGGGCGAGAGTTGACCCAGGGGTTGGGCTCGGGCTCGGAGCCGACGGTCGGGAAGGCCGCGGCCGAGGAGAGCTACGACCAGATCAAGCACGCGCTCCGCGGCGCGGACATGGTGTTCGTCACGGCGGGTGAGGGCGGCGGCACCGGCACGGGCGCCGCACCGGTCGTCGCGAAGATCGCGAAGAGCCTTGGCGCGCTCACCGTCGGCATCGTCACGACACCTTTCAAGTTCGAGGGCACGAAGCGGCGGGGGCAAGCCGAGACAGGCGTCGATTCGCTGCGCAGCGAATGCGACACGACGATCGTGATCCCAAACGACCGGCTGCTCGAGGTGCTCGACAAGTCGACCTCGATGCTGGATGCGTTCAAGATCGCCGACGATGTGCTCCGCCAAGGCGTGCAGGGCATCTGCGACCTGATCACGCTGCCGGGTCTGATCAACCTCGACTTCGCGGACGTGC
>JBBWZE010000060.1:0-6564 GCA_039648845.1 Actinomycetota bacterium
GCGATAATGATCTTGCTCGCGATCGTCGGTGCCGCAAACAGCATCGAGGATGTCGCAGGGTTCACGCTCCTGCAGCGGATCATCCCCGATGAGATGTTGACGCGCGTACTCGGCCTGATCTGGGGTCTGGCGATGGGCGCCGTCGCGATCGGCTCGATCGCAGCGCCGGCGGTAGTCAGTGCAATCGGATCGCGTTCGGCATTCCTTGTCGTCGGATCCATTCTCCCTCTCTTGATGCTCGGCACCTACCGGCGTCTCATCGAGATAGACCGAGCAGTGGCACCGAGCGCCGAGCGGGAGCTCGTCGATCGGGTGCCGATGTTCGCCCCGCTCTCGCTCGCGACCAAGGAGCGCGTGGCGTCCAGCCTCGTTCCGATTTCGGTGTCCGCCGGTGACCTCGTCATCCGCGCAGGCGAGGACGGCGACCGCTTCTACATCGTCGGCGGCGGTGAGCTCGACATCGACGCAGGCGGCCGCCATTCGACCGCGCGCGAAGCGGACTACTTCGGCGAGATCGCTCTTCTGCGCGACGTCCCGCGAACCGCGACGGTGAAGGCGGCCGTCGACTCGCAGCTGTACGCCCTACAACGTGACGACTTCCTGGCCGCTGTCACCGGACACCGCGCCGCGCAAGCCGCGGGCGAGGCGGTCGCAGACGCACGGCTGGCGCGGTCCGAGCTCACGAACGTCTGACTTCGAAGCTCTGAAAATCGAATCGCGGTGCTCCGTCGGTCAGACCGTGCCGGCCGGTGCGTAGACGACGTACGAGCCGACGACATAGCGGCGGTACCCGTACCGCTCCAATTGAGCAACGATGGGAACGGAACGAACAGTTTGCCGATAGAAAACGAAGCCGTGACGGGCACGTCGCACCTCCAGGTCATAAGGGCGATGGCGAACGTCCGGCTGAAATGCCGGGATGGCCTGGCCGCGCTCGAATCTGAGGTGGGTGAACCCGTTCTCAACTGCGACGATGCGCTCCCGCGTATCGAAGTCGAGCCGATAGGCAAGCCAGTAGTCGGCGTACACGTGATCGAGACCGAGCGTGTCCAACCCCGAGACCAGGGAACTGAGGTCGCGGGGCACCCACTGGACGGTGTGACGGGGACCGAGCCCCTTTTCGTGAGTGGTCGGCGGGAGCGCGCCACGGAACCAGACATCCATTCTGTGCAGCGTCACAACCGAAATGACACCGGCAAGGGCAAGGATCGTCGCTGCCCGTATATACCTCGTCGCCAACTGCGAAAAGAGAAGAACAAGGACAGGGGACAGGACGACAATGAAACGGGGTGTGCCTAGAGAGAACACAGTCTTGGGCGAGATCACATAAACGAAAGGGAACACCGCGGCAACGAAATAGAGGATCGAGGAATTTCGATCGCGCGTCTTGAAAGCTCCGTAGATGAAGAGCACGACCAGGCCGATGTAGATCACATAGGTGAGTGCCGCCGGTAAAAGCAGTTCCGCCGAGAACGGGGCGCGGAGCCCAAGCATCATGGGCAGTACGGGAGAAGCCAGGAGTCGAAGACTGTGGGCCTTGTCCCCGTAATTCGGCAGGCTCAGGGATTCCCAGTTATGCCCGGCGTTCCAGAGGATCCACGGGAACGCCCCGACGACGGCGAGCGGCAACGCCACCCAGACATAACGAAGGCATCGCGGCTGCTTCCAAATCGTCCAGCCGATCACACCGGCCGCGAGGGGAACGATCTGAGCTGTCTGCCAGAACGCGAGCCCCAGGACGAGGCCGAACAAACCGACCCGCGTGCGGTCCGGCCGTTCCACGACGCGGAGCGCAAGGAGGAGGAGTAGCCCGCAATAAACGACATTGCTGGCATAGAAACCCTGCTGGTGAATCAGTTGAAAGAGGACGAAGGGAGGCCAGATCCAGAACATGCCGGCCGCGACGAGCGCGGCCGGCTCTCCAATCGTCCTTCGCCCAACCCGCCAGATAAGGACCGCTGCGACCGCTGTGAGCGCGATTGGAATTATCCGCAGCGCAAGCCAACCACTTCCGGCAACCAAGAACACGGGCGCGGTGAGCAGAGCCTCTTGAGGTCCGCCGAAAGCCTGGCCCCAGTAGAACGTCGCGAACTCGCCGTCGAGGATGTGACGTGTCATCAATCCAACCACCGCCTCGTCGGCGTTCGGCGTCCCGAGCTCCGACCGGTAGATCCAGATGCGGAGCGCGATTCCGGCAATTCCCAGCGCGAACGCGACTCCCCAACGGGACACCGTCAGCGGACGAAGACTCGTTGGCTGCAGTCGGATGTCCACGGCGCGCACTCTACGATCGTCGGAGGTCGGCTCAGGCCCACGCCTTTGCCGCCCGGGGTGCCACGCAACGCACCACCGCCGCCAGATGTGGCGACGCCTTAGACCGAAGGTGTAGCTGCGCTGCGCTGCAGTGGAGGCGTCTGGAATCGATCCCGCGAGAGATTCCCGCCGTAATATGCTCGCGCGATGAGAAGCCGCGTTGTCATCCTCGGAGCGGGTTTCGGGGGACTCGAGCTCGCGACCATGTTGTCGGAGGCGCTCGGCGACGACATCGACGTAACCCTGATCGACAAGAACGACGCGTTCGTCTTCGGGTACGCGAAGCTCGATGTGATGTTTGGTCGGACGACGCCCGACGCCGTCCGCCTCGCATACAGCGACATCGTGAAGCCCGGCGTGCGCTTCCTGCAGCAGACGATCACCGCGATCGATCCCGAGGTGCGGCGCGTGACCACCGACGGCGGTGTTCACGACGCCGACGTCTTGGTCGTTGCGCTCGGCGCCGATTACGACCTTGACGCGACGCCTGGGCTTGCCGAGGCGGGCAACGAGTTCTATTCCGTAGGCGGCGCCGAGCGGTTGCGCGACGTGCTTCCCACCTTCTCGCGGGGCCGAGCGATCGTCGGCGTCTGCGGCGCTCCGTTCAAGTGCCCTCCCGCGCCGAGCGAGGCGGCATTGCTGCTGCACGACTATCTTTCGGCGCGCGGAATCCGCGACGGATGCGAGATCTCCTTCGTCATACCGTTCGCGAGCCCAGTCCCTCCCTCACCGGATACCTCCCGCGCGCTCGTTGCCGCTTTCGCGGAGCGTGGCATCGAGTTCGTGCCGGAGCGGCGCGTAAGCTCGCTCGACCCGGGACGCCGCGTCGCCGTGCTCGACGACGGCAGCGAGCACCCCTACGATCTCTTCCTCGGCGTTCCGAAGCACCGCGCCCCCGACGTGGTCATCGCGAGCGGAATGACCGAAGACGGCTATGTGCCCGTGAACCCGAAGACGCTAGAGACGCGGTTTCCGGACGTCTACGCCGTCGGGGACGTCGCCATGATCGGGGTACCAAAGGCCGGGGTGTTCGCCGAGGGAGCAGCGCGAATCGTCGCTGCTTCGCTGATCGCGCGCCTACGGGGTGGCGAGGAGCCGGGAGCCTACGACGGGCTCGGCTCCTGCTACATCGAATTTGGTGGCGGTCGGGTCGGTCGCGTCGATGTCGACTTCCTCTCGGGACCGAAGCCGACGGGCACGTTCCACGAGCCATCCGACGCTCTCGTGAGGGAGAAGCACGACTTCGGATCCAGCCGCCGTGCGCGCTGGTTCAGCGGCTGACCCTCGCACGATGCCCGGGAGTTCAACCTTGTCGCGCCTCAAGCTCGAGCTACTTCATCGGCGGCCGACACTGCACGTCCGAATGACGGTCAGGCGAGAGCACCCTCGCGCAGGCGGCTCACCTCTCCCCGCTCGGCTCGACACCTGAGATGCTTCCAGTTCCGGCTGATGCAGCAAGGAGGTGGTCGTGGAGCGGTTCAGCTTCGCCTCCGACGTGGCCTTCGTGCCGCGCGGAGATCTACTCGATCGTGTGACAGTCGCGCCGCTGACGGCGCCCCACGAAGAGGGCGCGGTCATCCAGGCGGCGATCTTCCGCTTTGCACCTGGCGGCCGGCTCCGACGCCATGCCGCAACTTTTCCGCAAGTCCTAGCCGTACTGGAGGGGGCAGGAGAAGTGAGCGGGGTGGACGGAGTCGAAGAGGAAATCGAAGCGGGCGAGGCGGTCTTCTTGCACGAAGGTGAAGAGCACGAGATGAAGTCCGGCGTCGGACTAACCGCGCTCATCATCGAGGGTGAAAGTCTGGATCGATTCCGAGGCCGCCCGCCACCTGCGCCTTGAACCTCGTCGTCCGCGACGGACTCAAGGGAGATTTCTGAACACTCGCGCAGGGGACGGTGATGGGCTGTTAACCAACACGCACCTGACCTGTTTTGCGCCGCTTCTCCTCAAAACTGCCGTTAAGTACAACCCGGGGCAGCAAACGATGAATCTCGAAGCCAGCACTCGCGTTCATCTAGGCAACTACGCTGATTTGCTCGTACTTCGAAGAGGGGAGCGACGGGACTCGAACCCGCGACCTCCGGCGTGACAATTGGGCGTCGCGGGTTGCCGCTGATCGACGCTGCTAGCTGTCGCTCGCGCGATTGCGCGTGTCGCGCTCGGCGCAGTCGCCGCTAGTCGCCGTCGGTTGCCACGCTGCGTTCCATACCCGTTCCATCGCGAGATGGTTGGCCCGTCCGGCGTCGCGGTCACAAATCGCGTGAAACTGTCATATAGGAGGCATGAGTAACGCAGAGCAACGCTCGGACAGCGAGCTTCTGCTCGGGGCGCGCACATCCTCGGCGCCGTTCGGCGTCTTCTACGAGCGGCACTTCCCTTCGGTGCTTGCCTTCTTTCGCCGCCGGGTGGCCGGGCCCGAGGAAGCGTTTGATCTAGCGGCAGAGACCTTCGCCGCCGCACTCGCCTCGGTGCCTCGCTTCGAGCCGGGACCCGAGCCGCCGCGGGCGTGGTTGTTCGCAATCGCGCGCCACAAGCTCAGCGAGGCCCTGCGCAGCAGCCGTATTCAGGACGGCGCGCGGCGTGCGCTCGCGATGCAGCCGATCCAGCTCGATGACGAGGCAATCGACATCCTCGAGACGACGGCACGCGCCGCAGCGGTCGAGCTCCTCGAGACCCTGGCTCCAGAGCAGCGCGATGCGATCAACGCCCACCACCTCGAGGACCGCGGCTATGCGGAGATCGCAGCCGAGCTCCGCTGCTCGGAGAGCGTCGTCCGCAAGCGCGTGAGCCGCGGCCTGGCTGCACTGCAAACCCAACTTCGAAACGGAGGGGCCTGATGAGTGATCCGGTAAGCGATTTGAAGCAAGAGCTTCTGGCGGCGGCTGAGCGCCAGCAGGGGGACACGGTTCTGGCTCCGAAAAGCCGCCCTCGGTGGCTCGAGCGTTCCCGTGCCGTCTCGGGCCGGCGTCGCCGGCTTGTCGTCGTGCTGGCCGCGCTCGCGCTCGCCACGGCTGTAACGACCGCTGGCTGGGCGATCGTTCGGGAGGTCGTCCGTCATGAAAGCTTCGTCACCCTGCCTCCGGTAGGAGCGACGCCGAGCGCGCCGGAGAGCGGAGAGCTCGTCATCCAGTACCGGGACCTCGGGCACGCTGGCGGAGGCTGGGCGTGGGTCTACGCCGACGGGCGGCTGATCACAGTCTCAGCCGCGCCTCAGGCTGTCTCCGCCTCGCGACCAGCAGGATCCGACGTGCCCGAGGCTGCAAACCGCTGGTCGAGCGGATTGCTCGAGCAGCGCCTCACGCCCGAGGGCGTCGAGCTCCTGCGGTCCGAGATCGTCTCGACAGGGCTCTTCGAGCACCCTGCTGGCAGCAGGTCCGACATCCACAACGTGATCCAGGTGCGAATCAACGACCGGTTGGTTCGCGTCAATGCGAACTTTCCTAAGCGGCTGCGCGAGCGGCTCATCGATCCGGCGTCGTGGCTGCCGGCAAGCGCGTGGGCCAACCGTCGGATCAGGGCCTACGTGCCCTCCAGGTACGAGATCTGGTACCGGGCGCAGCCCCAAACGCTCGAACGGTCCCGCATCTTGTCTCTGCTACCCGCAACGGCCGAGGACCTGCTTCGCGCCAAGGACGCCGTGACCACGCAGGGGGACATCGGCACCCCGGGCTTCCCGCCTCATCCGGTCACCACATACCACTCCGTCCTGACAACCGAGGAGGCTCGCGCGGTCACCCAAGCTCTCGACGATGCAGGTCTGGGGTCCAGCTTCCAGAGCTTCGAGATCCCAGGCACGAGCGTCGATCCAGCGCCTCCCGAGAAGGGGCCAGTCCGAAACAAGGTCTACATCATGTTCTTGCCCTACCTCCCGCACGGCGAGACGGTCTGCTTGTGGTGCGGGTGAGCGCGGACATGCACAGCAATCGGAAGCTTCTGGTCGGAGTTCTTCCGTTCGCTCCGCTAACGAGATCCCTTGCCGAGCGGCGTCGGCTCGTTGGGCGCGCGTCGGGGGACATTCGTGAACACTGGCGCAGCCCAAGTTTGCCTCGTTAGGGGCCGGGCCTCTTTTGCACAAACCTGCCCGGAAGACTGCCTCGGGCGAGGACCTTCACTCCGCAGCGACACTCCAACCCGCCGCCGATGAAGCGGCCACATCGGAAGCACAGTTCGCGCCGTCCACGAGCACGATTCAAGAAGACTCGGATGAGCTTCATCAGCACATCTCCATAGCGAACTGTGCCTCAGGGGAC
>JBBWZE010000084.1:0-7187 GCA_039648845.1 Actinomycetota bacterium
TGCCGGCGGTGAGGTACTGGACGGCGTGGAACGAGCCGGCCAACCCAAACTGGCTGCAGCAGGTGTCTGGCGGACGCTTTATCAGCCCTCGTTCGTACGCACGCATCTGCACAGCGATCTGGCAGGGCGTTCACTTCACGAACTTCGCGGGTGAGAAGGTCGCCTGCGGCGTGACCGGGCCGCGCGGCAACAACGCCCCGCGTTCAAGCCGGCCGTCGCTCTCGCCGCTCGCGTTCATGCGGCTGGCCAAAGCGGCCGGGTTGCGGAACCTCGACGCGTACGCACACAATCCGTACTACGGGAAGCCGAGCGAGACGCCCGCGACGCGGCCGGCGGGATCGTCGGCGGTCACGCTTGGGAACATGAACACGCTCATCAGCCTCGTCAACAAGCTCTGGGGCAAGAAACGGATCTGGATCACCGAGTACGGCTGGCAGACGCCGCCCGATCGGATCTTCGGAGTCTCGTTCGCGCGGCAGGCTGCCTACGTGCGGCAGTCGTACGCGATTGCCCGTGCGAATCCTCGAATCGATCTGATGGTGTGGTTCATGCTTCGCGACGATACGAATATCGGCATCGGCTGGCAGTCAGGGTTCCTCACGGCTGCTGGCAAGAAAAAGCCTGCATTCAACGTTTTCGCGCGTCTGCCGCACTGAGCAGGGACCTATAGAGCTCGTCGACGTCTTCGACGAGCCGGTCGACTGCGTAGCGCGGTAGCACGTGCTCGCGCCCTTGCTTGCCCATCCGGGCGCGGAGTGCGGGTTCGCGCGCGAGTGCGGCGAGCCGGTCGGCGAGCTCGTCCGTCGCTCCGGCCTCGACCAGGAAGCCGTCCTCGCCGTCTCGCACGACGTCGGGCAGACCGCCGACACGCGTGGCCACGACCGGCACCTCGGCTGCCAGGGCCTCGATGACGCTCACCGGCGTGCCTTCGTTCCCCGAAGGGAGGACGAGCGAATCGAAGGCCGCGTAGAACTGCGCGACGTCCTCCTGATAGCCGAGGAAGACCGTGTCGCGCGCGACTCCGAGCTCGTGCGCGCGCTGTTCGAGCTGCAGGCGATCGGGCCCGTCGCCGACCATGCAGAGCACGGCGTCGACGCCGCCGTCGCGTAGGCGCTTGAAGGCGACGAGCACGTCGTCGGTTCGTTTCACCGCGGTCATACGGCCGATCCAGCCGACGGCGAAGCGGTCGGCTGGAATCCCCAGATAGCGACGACTCTCCGCACGGCCGTTCCGCTCCGAAGTCACGCGCTCGTCCAGTTCGATACCGAGCCGGATGACGACGAAGTGCTCCCGCGGAGCGACACCGAGGGCGACCAGGTCGTCCCGGACCTGCGGGCTCACTGCAATGAGCGCCGTCGTCCCGACCGCGAGCCGGCGTTCGAGGAGCCGGAAGAGGAGCGAGCGGAGCGGTCCGAAATACCCGCGGAGGACGTGGCCGTGGAACGTGTGGACGATGATCGGCGGCCTCCGGGAACCGGCCAGCACCGCGGCGACGCGACCGACCGTGCCGGCCTTCGCCGTATGCGTGTGCAGGATCTGCGGGCGTTCCCTCCTGATCAGTCTCGCGAGCCGGATCGTCGCCAAGAGATCGCGCAGTGGAGAGATCTCCCGCCCGAGCTCGTCGATGCGCACGACCTCGACGCCGTGCGCATCCGCGACGAAGGCCATCGAGTCTTCGCCCCGGGCGAGGGAGCCCGAGACGAGCGTCGTGTCGTAGCCACGCTTCGTGAGCCCCTCCGTCAGGTACGCGACGTGCAGCGCGGGGCCGCCCATGTTCAACCGGGCGATGACGCGCAGGATCTTGACCCGCGGGCGTCCTGGGAGCGGCCCGGCGACCGGCCCCTCAGACCGTGGCAACGATCGCCTCGGCCGTCAGCTCGAGCCCGGCGGCGAGGTCGATGCGCGGCTCGTAGCCGAGCAGTTCGCGCGCTGACGAGATGTCGGCCCAGGAATCCCGGATGTCTCCCGACCGCGGTGGCTCGAAGCGCTTCTCGACCGGCTTGCCGAGAATGACACCGATCGTTTCTGCGACCTGGTTGACGCTGGCGGGCGAGCCCGCCGCGATGTTGAACGTCCGTCCGCTCGCGCCGGCTGCGTCTGCCGCGTGGATCGTTGCGTCCACGACGTTGCCGACATAGGTGAAGTCGCGCGACTGCTCGCCGTCGCCGTAGATCGTGATGGGCTCGGCCTGGTCGATCGCCGCGATGAAGAGCGGTATGACCGCGGCGTATTGCGAGTGCGGGCTCTGCCGCGGGCCGAAGACGTTGAAGTATCTGAGGACGACCGGCTCGAAGGATTCGTACACTCGTCCGAAGCTGATGCAGTAGCGCTCCGCAGCCAGCTTGGCGACCCCGTAGGGAGAGATCGGGTCGGGCGGTGTCGATTCGGAGGTCGGCAGCTCGCGGCTTGACCCGTACACGGACGTGGAGGACGAGAAGATGACGCGCCGCACGCCTTCGTCGCGGGCGGCCAGCAGGACGTTGAGCGTCCCTTCGACGTTCACCGCACTCGATGTCAGCGGGTCCTGCACCGAGCGAGGCACCGAGCCGAGCGCGCCGAGGTGGTAGACGACCTCGACTCCGCGCACTGCCGCGTGGACGCGCTCGTAGGACCGAAGCTCTCCCTCGATGACCTCGATCTCGACACCCTCGAGGTTCGCGCGGTTGCCGGTCGAGAAGTTGTCGAGGACGCGCACGTCGTCGCCACGCCCGACGAGTGCGTTCACGAGATTCGAGCCGATGAACCCGGCCCCGCCTGTCACCAGCGCCTTCATCGTCTCGGCATGCTTCTCACGGAGCTGATCGAATCCTTTCCGCGACGGGTTTCGCCGCCAGACCGAAAGCGATCCAGGTGAGTGCGTCGAGGGGAATGCCGGCGACGATACCGAGCGCCGACCAGACGCCGGCGACGACGGCGATCCAAAGAAGTCCCACTGTCGTAACGACAGTCCGCGCTCGAGCCGCCAGCCAGACGCCGGCAGCGAAGACCGACGCAAGGAGCACGAAGCCGATCGCGCCGAGGTCGGCGAGAGTCTGGACGTACAGGTTCTGGACGCCGTAACTCCGGTTGGAAGCGGGGAAGGCCAGGTCCGGCTCGTTTGGAAACCTTCGTCGCGCCGCCGGCACGTAGGGCAGGTAGCGCTTCGGGTCGCCTGACGCCTCCCAGCCCACCCCCGTGACCGGATGATCGAGGAAGATCCGCCACCCGATCCAGGCGAGCACGCTCCGGTGGGCATAGGACTCGACGTCCGGGCTCGTCGCGTGCTGCGTCTCGATGCCGACAAGCTGCAGGACGACGTCGAGCTGGTCGCCGCGCATCGCTAGAGCGCCTCCAGCGGTGACGGCGAGAATCGCCGCGACGGCAGCGAGTCTTCGTGGAGCAAGCTCATGCCGCCGGTAGGCGACGATTACCAGCGCGAACGCAGCGAGCCCGAGCCCGATGACCGCCGCGAGCGGCGCCGACAGGATCACTCCCAGGCCGCCGCTTGCAGCGCCGATCCAGCCGAGTCGTCGGTTCAAGCCAAGGGCGGGAAGGGCGATCGTGACCATCGCAACCGCGAGCGCGGCGGCCGACAGCGCTCCGAAGTCGTGAAACCCGAGGAAGGAGAGCTGCCTTCCCCCGGTTGCTCCGGAAACGAAGATGTTCGCCCCCAGGAACTGGAGCAGGCCGACGAACGTGGCGAGTGTGCTCCAGGCCACCACCACTCCCAGGAACAGGCGAAGATCCGCGTGCCGGCGAACTACGAGTACAACCGCAGGGGCGAGGAGTGCGTACTCGAAGAACTTCGCCGCCGTGACGCTGTGGGTCTGCCAGGGGTAGCCGTTGGAGCCGGCTCGGAACACGATCTCCAGCGCAACCCACAGGAAGAACAGGCCGATGGCCAACCAGAGTGGTCTGCCGTGGCGAAGCGACCCGAACCCGAGGCGCCGCCCGACGGCGGCGGCGGCGACCACCACTGCGAGCACCGCAAGGTCCGACAGCTGGATGCCGACCGTCGTCGATCCAAGCCGCACATCCGTGCTCGGTTGATATCGCACGTGCCAGAAGACGATCGGAATCGCTGCAGCCAGGACGATCGCCTCGGGGGTGATCCCGGTGAGGACGGCGGCACCGCGTGCGCGCAGAGAGAGAGCTTGCGAAACCGCCACGCGATCCGAGTCTAGCCCGGGTCCGCCGTAGAATGGTCGTTCTGATGCGCTCGCGGCTCTTCTGGCGCCGGTCGGCGGCAGCCGCTGGGATCTATGCCTCGGTCGTTCTCGGCTTCTTCGGGACGGTGATCGTTGCCCACGCATTCACGACGCGCGTGCTCGGCTTGTACGCAATCGTGATCGCGGCAACCGGGTTCTTCCAGACGCTGCTCGACCTCACGATCGAGGAGGCGCTGGTCAAATACGGATTCCGCTTCCAGGAGCGCGAGGACTGGGGACGGTTGCGGCGTCTCTTCGACCGAGCGCTGCAATTGAAGCTCGCGGGAGGATTGGTGGCCGGTGTGTGTCTGCTGGCCCTGGCGCCGGCGGCACATGCGCTCTTCGGTGACGATCGCCTGCTGAAACCGATGCTGATCGCGGCCGCGTTGCCGCTCGTGCAGGCACCGGAGAACGTCGGCGGCGTCGCTTTCATCCTCCGTGGCCGTTACGACATCCGCGCTTTCTTCCTCTTCCTCTCGATGGCATTGCGGCTCGGAGCGATTGGGATCGGCACGCGCTACGGGCTCACTCAGACGATCGCCGCAATCGTCGTCGCACAGGTCCTGGCGACGGCGGCGGTTCTCGGTGCCGGTTGGATGGCCTTCCGACGCAATCCCCGCGTCGCCGCCGTCCCGATCGGCGAGGAGCGTCCGGAGATCGCTCGTTTCGTCATGCAGTCCAGCCTGGCAACCGGTGTCGTAGCGCTGCGCAGCACGCTGAGCCCGCTGCTACTGGGTGTGGTTTCGTCGCCGAACCAGGTCGGGTACTTCCGTGTCGCGCAGACGCCTCAACAAGGATTCGCAGCACTCTCCGCGCCCGCGCGGCTCGTTTTGCTGACCGAGCAGACGCGTGCCTGGGAGCGCGGCACGCGAGGGGCGGTCTTCGCCGGTGTCCGCCGCTACTCGCTCGGCGCGGCCGCGGCAGTCCTCGTTGCGGTGCCGCTGCTGCTGTGGCTGGCGCCCGATCTGGTGAGGTTGTTCTTCACCTCCAAGAACGTCGGTGCGACTGACGCGCTTCGCCTGATCATCGTCGCCGGTGCACTGCAGTTCGTCTTCGGCTGGACCAAGAGCTTTCCCGTCTCGATCGGGCGGCCGAAGCTTCGGATCTGGGCACACGGAATCGAGACGCTTGTCCTCATTCCGCTTGTCATCGTTCTGGGTGCGGCCTGGGGAGCGACCGGCGCCGCAGGCGGGGTGCTCGCCTCCACGGTGGCCTTCATCGTCTTCTGGACCGCGCTCTTCGTCCGGATCCGACGCGAACCGGCGAGCCAGGGAACACATCCTCCTCAACCAGAGGCGGTCCTGCCATGAGGGTGTTGATCGTTTCGGGGATCTGGCCGCCCGACGTCGGCGGGCCGGCTAGCCATGCCCCGGACGTGGCGCAGTTCCTGCGCGGTCGCGGGCACGAGGTTCAGGTCGTGACGACGGCCGACGCGCCGCCGGCGGCGCGCGAGTATCCGGTGCGTGCGGTGCCGCGGCATCACCCCGTCGGTGTTCGGCACTATCGCGGCGCGGCGCTCGTTCGCCGTCGCGCGCGCAACGCCGACGTCGTTTACACGACGGGGATGTTCGGCCGCAGCACTGTCGGGTCGGCCCTGGCGCGGAAGCCCTACGTCGTGAAGCTCACGGCCGATCCTGCGTTCGAACGATCGCGCCGCCGAGGCTTCGTCGAGGGCAATGTCGACGACTTCCAGGGTCACGGTGGTGGCCCTGCGGTTGCGCTGCTGCGATTTGCCCGCGACGTCGAGTTGCGGCACGCCGCACACGTGTTCACGCCCAGCGCGTACCTGCGCGAGCTGGCGCTCGAGTGGGGTGTCGCTCCCGAACGCGTCAGCGTTCTGCCGAATCCCTCCCCCGTCGTGGGAGTGCTCGGTCATCGGGACGAGCTTCGGCGGGAATTCGGTCTGAACGGTGCGACGCTCGCGTTCGCAGGCCGCCTCACGGCACAGAAGTCGCTCGAGCGCGCCCTCGAGGCGGTGGCGGGTGCCGACGGAGTGAAGCTCGTGATCGCAGGCGAAGGGCCGGAACGAGAACCTCTCCAGGCCAGAGCCGGCGACCTCGGGATCGGCGATCGCGTCACGTTTCTCGGCGCACAGCCCCGCGAGCGCATCGTCGAGCTCTTCCATGCGGCCGACGCGACGATTCTGTCCTCG
This sequence comes from Actinomycetota bacterium, assembly GCA_039648845.1. Classification (GTDB taxonomy): domain Bacteria; phylum Actinomycetota; class Thermoleophilia; order Gaiellales; family Gaiellaceae; genus 3-1-20CM-4-69-9. The sequence goes on from JBBWZE010000084.1 coordinate 6,340, forward strand.
AGCTGGGAAAACTTCCCGCACACCGTCGTCGAGGCGCTCGCAGTCGGAACGCCGGTGCTCGCGATGCGAGCCGGGGGCGTCTCGGAAGTGGTGCACGACGGCGTAAACGGGCTGCTCGTCGCGGCCGGAGACACTGCCGCCCTGGGCGAGGCGGTCCGGCGCTATTTCTCCGACGGCGAGCTTCGTGAGCGATTGCACGGCGCTGCTGCCGCATCGGTGGCGCGGTACGCGCCCGACGTTGTCTTCGGCGAGCTGGAGCAGACCCTCCGGCGAATCGCGGCCACGTGAAGCCGCGCGTCCTGTTCGTGTCGCGGCGCGTCGAGCTGCCGCTTTCGCCGAGCCTGGCGCGTAAGTGGGACGCGATCGGCGCCGAGCTCGACTTCCGCGTGCTTGCCGGCGGCAGCGGGCGCAACGGCGCGTTTCATCTGACCCGAGAGCTGCCGGCGCTCGACGGTCCCGCTTTCTTCGCGGCGCTGCCGCTTCGCATCGCGCGCGAGCTGCGCGAGTTCAAACCGCACGCCGTGCTCGCACAGGGCGCGCACGAGACGGCGGCGGCTCTGAGCGCACGCACGCTCGCACACACCGACACAGCCGTGATCGTGGACCTGCACGGGGATTGGCGCACACCGACGCGGCTGTACGGCTCCCGGCTACGCGGACTCCTGAGCCCGGTCGCCGATCGCGTCGCTCTCGGCGCGCTGCGCCGGGCGGACGGCATTCGCACGGTGACCGGCTACACCACCGGCCTCGTGCGCGAGCTCGGCCTCGAGCCGGCCGACGAGTTTCCCGCGTACATGGACTTCGACTCCTTCTTGCAGGAACCGCCGAAGCCGCTGCCCGCAAGACCC
>JBBWZE010000088.1:0-4883 GCA_039648845.1 Actinomycetota bacterium
CGCAGCGCGTTCACGCTCGCCTCGAGCTCGATCCGGGCAAGGGGGGCCCCGATGCAGACGTGGATCCCGCCGCCGAAGCCGATGTGCTGCAGCGCGTTCTCGCGCGCGACGTCGAACTCGTCGGGCCGCTCGAACATGCGCGGGTCCCTGTTCGCCGACCCGAAGAGCAATGCGATCTTCGCTCCACGCGGAATCGAAGTGTCGCCGATCGCGAAATCGTGGGTCAGCACCCACCGCTCGAACAGCTGCAAGGGCGGATCGAACCTGATCATCTCCTCGCCCGCGGCTTGCGCGGCAACCGCGCCCTCGACGACACGCCGCCACTGGTCCGGGTGGCGCGCAAAGGCGAGCATGCCGTTTCCGAGCGTGTTGACCGATGCTTCGTGGCCCGCGTTGAGGAGCACGATCACGGTGCTGACGATCTCGTCGTTCGACAGACGACTGCCGTCGACCCTTGCCTCCACGAGCGCCGTGACCATGTCGTCGCGCGGCGAGCTCCGGCGCTCGCGGATCAACTCGTGCACGTAGTCGCGAAACTCTGCGGCCGCCGCCGCCGCCCCGGTGGCGGCCTCCTTCGGCACATCGAACTCGTACATCTTGACCATCCGGTGCGACCAGCCGAGGAGATCGCGGTGGCGATCGAGCGGGACGCCGAGCATGCGGCAGATCACAGCAATCGAATAGGGCTGCGCGTAGTCGAAGAGAAGCTCCATCCGACCGGCCTCGGCGAGCGGCTCGAGCAACTCGTCGGCGAGCTCCTGGGCGGGCCCGCGAAGAGCCTCGACGCTCCGTGGCGTGAACGCCGCCGCGACGAGCTTCCGGATCCTGGTGTGGTCGGGCGGCTCGAGCCACAGGAGACTCCAACGCTCGACGTCCCAGAAAGCCTGCCAGCGAGGATCGAGTGAGGGCACGCCGATCTCTTCCGGCGCCATCACGTGCCGAAAGTTCCGTCCGAGTCGCTTGTCACGCAGACAGCTGCGCACGTCCTCGTGCCGCGTCACGAACCAGCGTTCGCGGCCGGCGTCGTAGAAGACGCGCGCGCCCTCTCGAAGCCGATTCAGCGTTGGATACGGATCCGAGAGGAAGCCTGGGTCGGAAGGATCGAAGGCGAGTGTCTCATCGGAGTCCACGCGGCGGAAACTAGCGCGGATGGCTCAGGCTCCTAACCCTGAATCGTCCCAGACGTCTAATCACTCACAAGGGCGGGCCCAGGGGATAGGCTTGGCGCGCCCCGGGTGGGCTACTGGCGACGTAGGAGGAGGACTTTCTTGAGTACGAGACGATTGACGGCAGGCGTGCTTGCCGCGCTCATGGCGGCCGCGGTGCTCGCGGCAGTGCTGGCTGGCGGCGGCAGCGCCCGTCCGAGTGCAACGTTCAAGGCCGCGCTGATCAGCGACGTGGGCCACTTCAACGACAAGAGCTTCAACCAGTCCCAGCTGGCGGGACTGAACCTCGCGAAGAAGAAGCTCAAGATCCAAACGGTCGCGATTCAGTCGAGCACCTCGAGCGACTACATTCCGAACCTCACGAGTGCGATCCGACAAGGCTCGAATCTGGTGATCGCGGCGGGGTTCCTGATGGCCGGCGACTTGAAGACGGTCGCAGCCCAATTCCCGAACACGAAGTTCGCGATCACGGACGACACCGTCTCGTCCGCGTTTGGTGACTTCAAGGGCGCCGACGTCCACAACCTCGAAGGCCTCACCTATGCGACCCAGCAGAACAGCTACCTGATCGGGTGCATGGCGGCCATGGTGACGAAGGCGCAGAAGGGCAAGGCCATCGGAGTCGTCGGCGGCATCAAGATCCCGCCGGTCGACGTCTTCCTCGCCGGCTACGAGGCGGGGGCCAAGAAGTGCGTCCCGAGCATGACGGTCCTCAAGGGCTACTCGCAGGACTTCGTCAAGCAAGACCTCTGCAAGACCGTGGCGGAGAACGAGATCCAGAGTGGCGCCCACGTGGTGTTCGCCGTTGCCGGTCAGTGCGGGCTCGGCGCGTTGACCGCGGCCAAGGATCACGGCCTCTGGGGCGTGGGCGTCGACCGCGACCAGTCGTTCCTGGGGACTTTCATCCTGACGAGCGCTGTCAAGCGAGTCGACGTCGGCGTGTACAACGCGATCAGAGACGCCAAAGCGGGCAAGTACAAGGGCGGCTCGAACGCGGTCTTCAACCTGAAGAACAACGGCGTCGCCCTCGGCAAGATCAGCCCGAAGCTGAAGGGCAAGCTGCGCACGCAGGTTCTCGCGAAGGTGGCCGTCCTCAGGAAGCAGATCATCTCCGGGAAGATCAAGGTCCCGACGACCGTCGGGTAGCACTGAGCAAGACCTGGATCGACGAGCGGGGCGCTTCACCCCGCTCGTCGTTTCCGGACCAATAGAATCGCCGCGGAATGGACGCGGCTCCTGTCCTCGAGCTTCGAGGCATCACCAAGCAGTTTCCGGGTGTGCTCGCGAACGACCATGTCGACTTCGACTTGAGGCGCGGCGAGGTTCATGCTCTCCTCGGCGAGAACGGGGCGGGAAAATCGACCCTGATGAACATCCTCTACGGCCTCTACTCGGCCGATGAGGGCGAGATCATCGTCAACGGCAAGGCGCTTGCGTTTTCGTCGCCGCACGATGCGATCGACCAGGGAATCGGGATGGTGCACCAGCACTTCATGCTGATCCCGGTGATGACTGTGACCGAGAACATCGTCCTTGCAAGTGAGCCGACGAAAGGGCGTGTGCTCCTCGACTATGCCGGGGCACGCAAAAGGGTCGAAGAGATCTCGCAACGCTTCGGCTTCGCGATCGACCCGGACGCCCGGATCCAAGACATCACCGTCGGCCAGCAGCAACGAGTGGAGATCCTGAAGGCTCTCTATCGTGATGCCGACATCCTCATCCTCGACGAGCCGACCGCGGTGCTCACACCGCAGGAGGCGACCGAGCTCTTCGCCATCCTGGAAGGTCTGGTCGACGAGGGCATGTCGATCATCTTCATCAGCCACAAGCTCAACGAGGTGCTTGAGATCGCCGACCGCATCACGGTGCTCCGGCGCGGCAAGAGAATCGACACGATCCCGCGCGAAGGCGCGACCGAGGCGAGCCTCGCGCGGGCCATGGTCGGCCGGGAGGTGCTCCTTCGGGTAGACAAAAAACCGCCGTCGCCGGGGGCGACGCTGATGCATGTCGAGGACCTGCGCGTGTTCGACGATCGTGGGCTCGAAGCAGTGCGTGGAGTGTCGTTCGACGTCCGTGCCGGGGAGATCGTCGGGATCGCGGGAGTGGACGGCAACGGCCAGACCGAGTTGATCGACGCACTGACCGGGCTGCGCCGACCTTCGGACGGGCAGATCGAGATCGACGGTCACGATCTGACGGATTCGAACGCCGACGCGCACCTCGAAGCAGGGCTCGGGCACATTCCGGAGGATCGTCAGAGACGAGGACTGGTCCTCGAGTTCTCACTTGCCGAGAACCTCGTCCTCCACGACTACGACAAGGAGCCGTATTCGCGCTTCGGGACGATCTCGCCCCGCCGCATTGTCAGCAGGGCGAGGAAACTCCTCCGTGACTACGACGTGCGGGGCGGAGGCCCGCGGACACCGGCCGCCGCGCTGTCGGGCGGGAATCAACAGAAGGTGGTCGTCGCGCGCGAGGTCTCGCGGAATCCGCGCGTGCTGATTGCCGCGCAGCCGACCCGGGGGCTGGACGTGGGGGCGATCGAGTTCGTGCACCGGCAGCTCGTCGCGGAGCGCGACACGGGCCGGGGCGTCCTGCTCGTCTCGCTGGAGCTGGACGAGATCCTCTCGCTCTCGGATCGGATTCTCGTGATCTACGAAGGGCGGATCGTCGGCGAGTTCTCGCCCGACGTCACAGAAGAGGAGCTCGGAATCGCAATGACCGGCGGCGGCCGGGAAGAGGCCGCGGCGTGAGCTCCGAGCCCGGCGGGGGAAACGGCAACCTCGACACACCGCCGGCATCCGAGCCTCTCGAGGCCGATCCGACCGCGTACGCACCTAGCGTCGGCGAGAGGCTGGCGTTCTACGAGCGCGCCGGGGGAATCGTCACGCCCGTCATCACGGCTGTCTTCGCGTTCTTCATGGGCGGCCTGGTCGTACTGGCCACAGGGCACAACCCGTGGAAGGTCTACCAGGGAATCTTCACCGGCTCCGGCCTGAACTGGTTCTTCCACTTCGGCAACTTCAGCATCACCATCCCCGGCACGGATCATCACGTGTGGTTCTGGTGGAACACGTCGATTCAGAGCAACGCGGCGTACAACCTGCAGCAGACATTGATCCTGACGACCACGCTCATCCTCACGGGCCTTGCCGTGGCGTTCGCGTTCCGCTGCGGACTGTTCAACATCGGCGGGCAGGGCCAGTACCTCATCGGCGTCATCACCGGGCTGTGGATCGGCACGAGCCTCCCGCACCTGGCGAGGGGGCCGCACATTCTGCTCGCAATCGTGGTGGCCTCGGTGTGCGGCGCCGTCTGGGCCGCGATCGCCGGCTTGTTGAAAGCCCTCACCGGGGCGCACGAAGTGATCACCACGATCATGCTCAACTGGATCGCCTACTGGATCGGCAGCTACCTCTTCGGGCAGGGGGGACCGTTACAGAACTCCACGAATGCATCGCTGCCCGTTTCGAACACCGTCGTCGACTCCGCGAAGCTGCCGGTCTTCTGGGGTAACCCCGTCCTCCAGGGTCTACACATCGGGTTCTTCATCGCCATCGGCGCGCTCGTCGCCTTCTGGTTCGTCCTCAACCGAACGACACTCGGCTACGAGGTCCGGGCCGTCGGCTTCAACCCCGAGGCGGCCCGGTACGGGGGGATCAGCGTCGCTCGAAACTACGTCGTCGCGATGGCGATCTCGGGCGGCTTCGCAGGGCT